>JBJTOA010000035.1:0-5205 GCA_046074285.1 Micrococcales bacterium | reverse complement strand
TCGAAGAACTGCTTCTCCGAAGGTTGCTCCCTCGTGAACTAGATTCTGCTTCGTAACCGGTTGCTCAGGCTCAGCTACCTCTGCCACTGGCTCAACCTCAGGCTCAACCACTGGCTCTGGCTCTGGCTCTACCACCGCAATAGGCGAGGTAACGACTGGTTTGACTTCGCCAACCGATGGCTTGAACTTCACGGTCGCACCGAGAACCGTGCGAATTGCACCGCGAAGGGTATCTGGGGCGCCGCGGGAATTCTTGAAAGCTTCGACATCCTGTGATGCTGCAAATTGCAGAGTGAGCACATCGCCTTCGAGCGCGACTGGCTGCAACTGCGAAACCAGCACCCAAGCTGGTTTAGAAATCGAAGAAACTTCGGCAACAATTTTTGGCCAGGCAGCTTCAAGAGCGGCAAAGTTAATTTCAGTGCTGGTTGCAGTTTGGGCAACCGGAATGCTCGCAGCTACCTTGACCGGTTCAGGAGCTTTAGAAATTACTACGGCAGGTTCATCTGCAACCTTGGCATTAGGTTGCTGCTGCTCTACACCCATGCGTCGTTCGAGTCGATCAATTCGTGCAAGCGAACCAACTTCGCTTCTATCAGCTGCCGGAACCAACACCTTCGCGCACATCAGTTCGAGGTGCAGTCGCGGCGAGGTTGCACCGGTCATTGCGCTTAGCGATTCGCTAATAACGCTGGCTGCATGAGTAAGGTCGTTCAAACCGAAGGCATACGCTTGCGCAGCCATCTTCTCGATTTCATCAGCTGGAATGCCGTGCAGCACCGACTTTGCTGAGTCGTTGGCAGCCACCACAACGATCAAGTTTCTAAAGTGCTCAAGCAGATCTTCAACAAAACGACGAGGGTCTTGACCGGTTTGAATCACCTTGTCGACCGCCTCGAAAACCGCTGCTCCATCGCGAGTGGCGAAGGCATCAACCACCTGGTTCAGCAGGGTGCTGTGGGTATAGCCGAGTAGTGCAACAGCAGTGTCATAGGTAACCTTGCCACCGTCTGAGCCTGCGATTAGTTGGTCAAGCAGTGACAGCGAGTCACGCACCGAGCCACCGCCAGCTCGAACCACAAGCGCAAGCACGCCTGCTTCAACTTCGACCGACTCGCTTTCGCAAAGTTGCTGCAGGTATTCGAGAAGTTGAGCTGGCGGAACCAGACGGAACGGATAGTGGTGAGTTCTAGAGCGAATTGTGCTGATGACTTTTTCAGGTTCAGTGGTCGCAAAAATAAACTTCACGTGGGCAGGTGGCTCTTCGACAATCTTGAGCAACGCGTTGAAACCCTGAGAGGTGACCATGTGCGCTTCATCCAAGATAAAAATCTTGTAGCGGTCTCGGGCCGGCGCATAAATTGCTCGTTCGCGAAGATCGCGCGCATCGTCAACACCATTGTGCGAGGCAGCATCGATTTCGATAACGTCTAGCGAACCAGCACCATCTCGAGAAAGTTCAACGCAAGACGGGCACTTGCCGCAAGGGGTATCGGTTGGCCCCTCAGCGCAGTTCAGACAGCGTGCAAGGATGCGCGCCGAAGTGGTCTTACCGCAACCACGAGGACCAGAAAAAAGATATGCGTGGTTCACTCGATCGGTTCTGAGAGCCGTCATCAGCGGAGCAGTAACCTGCTGCTGACCAATCAGTTCAGCAAAGGATTCTGGGCGATAACGCCGATAAAGTGCAGTGGCCACGCTAGAACTCTACCCTTCGAAACCGACGCTAATAAGAAGACTCCCCGCACACCCGCCAGAGCCCAGTTACCCTTGCTATCTTTCGATCCTGGGGGAGTTGGCCGAGGTGACGCCGCACGGGGAGTCCGTCAACAGTTTAACTGAAGATTCCCGCGTCAAAAGTTGCTTGCAGCGAACAGATGTGCAATAGTTTGACCAAGTTTCATACTGATTCGGGGGGAAAAGTGTCTAACTTAGACAATTCAAACGGCTCAAAGCCACGCAGCCCATTAGCAAATTGCTTTGGCATCGGTTGCGCGAGCATCGCAGGCATCATTCTTCTTGGAAGCCTGAGCAGCATGGGTGGCGGTGGCCCTATCATCGGCCTTCTTATCATCGGTCTCATCATTTTCTTAGTAGTTCGTTCACGATCAAAGAAGCCCTTCAAGTTCCCTACTGCCCCAAACCAAGTTCAGCCAACCGTAAAGGTCACCGACTCTTCGCTCTACACGGCAGACTATGCACCGGCAATACCGCAGCCGGCGGCCAAGACGTCTGGCTCGAGTGAAGGCCGGTATGGCAACCCGGTTTGCCAACACCGATTCAATGCGATTGAACTTCGTGCTCAAACTGTTACTTGTCCTTGTGGCAACGTGTTTGTTTCGCAAGACATTCTTGAGCTCAAGCAACTGCACGAAGACCTGGTAACTATCGAGCGAGAAATCGTTTCGGTCACCAAGCGCATCAAAGAATACGTTGCTTCGGCCGCGGCCACTATTCAAGCTGCGGCTAAGGCTGCTGCCGTCACCACAGTTGCTGAACCTAAACCTGTGGTTGTTGAAAAACCGGTGCAGATCGTTGAGCCGGTTGCAGCACCTGAGCCTGTAGCGCCTGTTGCCGTAGTAAAGCCGGTCAAGCCTGCGAAGCCGATTGTGGTTCGCGCAGCCCGACCAAAGATCAACTTTTCACTGCAGCAGTGGCTGATCATAGGCGCTGCAGTTCTTGTCATGGTGGCGGGCTCAATCTTTGTCACCACCGGTATTCAGTCGGGCTGGTCATTCTGGATCTTCGCGCTGGTCACCGTAGGCATTTCGCTAATCATGGGTTTTGGTGCATTCCGTCTTCGTCGCATGTCTGCAACTCTTGCTAACTTCGCAGCTGCGTTCTCTGCATCAATGATGATTGCCTCACTCATGATTCTGGGTGACCAGATTTACGGCGACCTATTTATGTGGAGTGACGCGCCAGCTTGGTGGTGGGCGATTTCACTTTTCATCGTTTCAGCTCTCACCAGTCTGCTCGCAAAACTCAGCAGCAACTTTGCCTTCAAAGCCATTGGTCTATTAGCTGCCGCAACCGCACTGCTGCTTTTTGTTGTCGGATACCTCTACGCACAGTTACAACTGCCTGCCAACCTTTACGGCGCATACGTGGCTGGCATGAGCTTGGCTTCAGTGGGCATCCTTTACCTTGGTCGTTTCCTCGTGAATATCAAACGTGACGACAAGGTAGACAAAGAGTTCAAAGAATACGCAAAGCAGCTTGCTGAACGCGAAGACAACACCCTTCGCCGTTTGACTCAGCTGTCTGCTGGCGCATCGGCAGTGGTCGGAATCGCCCTCGGCGTTGTAAATGCCGGAGCTTCAATTCTCAGCCCGGCAAACCCAATCGCCCTGGTCTCGGTAACTGTGGTTTGGGCACTGCTTGGTTTCACCAGTGACACCTGGAGCACACTGCTTAGCAAAGACGCTAAGCCTGCCAAGTTAGCAAAGCCAATTGCAACCTCTGTGGTGTTGATCAGCGGTGCACTTACCCTCACCTCTGCCACTTCAAACTTTGCTATTGCAAACAGTTTTGTCGCAACCATCATCACGGTGCTTGTAATCGCAGCGATCATCTGGTTTGCCCAGAAGCTGCCAAGACTCACTCCTGATTTCAAGCTGATTCAAATCACGATGTGGGTGGGTCTTGTGACCTATGCAATCTGGTCTGGAGTCATCAATGATCTCACCTCGTTGAGCACGCTGGCAATTGGCGTCGGGCTGGTGCTAGCTGCGAGTGATCTTCGATTCAAGCGCCACATTTACCCTGCTGTAGCCGTGGTGGTGGGCAATCTTGGTTTGTTCGGAATCGCGTTTAACCTGCCTCGTGAAAACGATGCCGATGTTTTTGCCACCTCATACGCACTCGTTACCCTCGTTCTCGCACTTGCCACTAACCTGCAACTCGCAGTTCAAGCTCTGGTCGCAAAAGCAAGTAAGCGCGAGCTAGACAAAATTAGCCCTTGGTTGAGCTTTGCCTTTGCAGCGCTGATTACTTTCTATCAGTTCAGCTTCATCAGCTCTTCAATGAGCCAATCCCTAGAGCTACAACTTCCGATTTTGATTACTCTGTTGGCTTACGCAGCTGTTTCACTCGCGCTTCTCGCAGTATTCAAATTCGCTAAGTCAAACCGCTTGCTGTTTATGGTGCACAGCTACTTGGCTCAGGCGCTAGTCATAGTTGGCATCTTCAACGCTCTGTACCTGAGAAATGAGCCAGCCACTTCACTAGCAACTTGGTTGCTGGTTGCAGTAGCAGTCATCAACTACGGCTTTGGGGCCGTGCACCGCTCTGGCGTTCTTTTGCAACTCGGTTTCGCCATCGCCTATCTGACATTCTTTGTAAACCAAATCAGTCAGATCAGAGAAACTGGCGGCTCGGTTCTGTTAATCGTTGAAACTGCAGTAATCGCGATTGCCACCTGGCTGCACATTTTTGCAACCAGAAAACTTTCCAAGTCGAACGAGACCAGCCTGAGAGCTACGGCATACCTGTATGTCACTGCCGGAATGGTCATCTCGATTGCACTAAACGCCTTTGCCATTACAACCGAAGAGAGCGCCACGAGATTCGTGCTAACTTCAGTGCTGTCAGCCTTCGCACTTATAAGCGCAGTACTCAGCGAATTTGCCCGCAAGGTCAAGGTACTTGGCAATTCAGCAACCCTGCTTGCCATGGGCTTGGTCTACGCAGTGAGCGCATTCGTGATTGATATCACCTTCGCCGTCAGCGAATATCACGTTCTCGCTCTGACCAGATTGCTTGTCAGCTCAATCGTGATTGGTGGCATCCTGGTTCGCAAGACTCGCGAGAAGTATCTTGAGCCGCTGGTATTCCTCAGCTACCTTGCAAACCTAGGTATTGCAACCCTGCTTGCACTCATCACTCAAGATTTGCTTCAAACTGGCGCCGCCCCTGAAACCTTCACAGTTTGGCTAGCTGCTTCCGTGATTGTTTCAACCTTGCTAGTCGGCAGGAAGTTCCCAGTTGGCAGAATTACTCTGCTGATTGATGTTCCTGTGCTTTTGATTGCAGTTACCTCACTTGCATATGGTCTTACCCTTGGCAACGTCGACAATGCAGCACTACTTCGTCAGTTAATTGCTGCGCTCGTCATCAGCGCTCACGGTTACTGGCGCAGTGCAAAGAAAAAACTATGGATTATCTCTGGATACGTTGTTGGCGCGTTCGCCGCCACCACCCTGG
>JBJTOA010000034.1:0-3711 GCA_046074285.1 Micrococcales bacterium | reverse complement strand
TAGCTCGAAAACCGCAGGGCGTTATCGCGTTGATCATGCCCTGGAATAATCCGGTTGCTCTGCCAGTAGGCAATATTGCCCCGGCCCTCATGTCTAGCAACGCGGTGGTCTTTAAGCCAGCACCAGAAGCGGCTGCCATAGGCCACTTGATTCTCGAGTCTCTCAATCGAGCAAGTCTGCCAGCCGACTTGGTTCGATTAGTTGCAGGTGGGGCATCGGTTGGTGCCGCCCTGGTCAGGCATCCTTTGGTAAATGCGATTGCATTCACTGGGTCGATTCAAGCTGGGCGTTCGATTGCTATTGCAGGTGCCGAGCTTTTCAAGCCGGTGCGTGCTGAACTCGGCGGCAATAATGCAGCCGTAGTTTTGGCTGATGCAGACCTTGATGTTGTGGTTGCAGACCTGGTTCGCAATGTCTATGCGTTCGCCGGTCAACGTTGCACAGCGATTCGCAGGCTAGTTGTGGCGAGCGAAGTTCGTGATGAATTTGTTTCACGGTACATAGCTCTTGCGGTCCAATATGAAACCACAAAGTTAATTTCGTCTGATGCAGAGGCAAGGGTTGCGCGGCAACTTGAACTCGGCATCAAACAGGGTGCAGTCGTTTTGCTTGACGGTTCAGCAAAACTCGTTGAGGTTGTTGATCAAGCCAACGTACTTGTGCAGCAAGAGAGTTTTGCACCAATTGCCGTTCTGCAGGTTGCCACTAATTTGCAGCATGCCATTGAACTGGCAAATGGGGTTGAGCAAGGTTTAGTCATGAGCATTTGCACTGAATCTGATGAGATATTTGAACAAGTTGCCTCGCAGGCAAAAGTTGGAATCATTCAACGCGGTGGTGCAGTTTTAGGGGTTTCAGCAGAAGCCCCTTTTAGCGGCTGGAAAGCATCAGGGGTTGGTTCGCCTGAGCACGGCAACTGGGATTTCGACTTCTATACCCGTGCGCAGGTTTCTTACGAACGCTGAGCTTTCTCGAAAGTTTCACGCAGTTCGTTGCGCATAACTTTGCCTGCGGTGTTGCGTGGAATCTGGGGTAGCTCGAAAATAACTGTCGGCGACTGACTGCCAAATCGGTGCTTGAGAGCCTCAATTAGGTGGCTCAAGTCAGCACCCGTTTCAACCGCCAGAGCAAGCTGCTGGTTTTCATTTTCATCGGTAGCAGTGAATGCGGCAGCGTCACCAACGGTCTTTTGGTTTTGAGCGAAGAGCTCAAGTTCGGTGAGGCTCACTTTTACTCCACCGACGTTTACGACGTCACCAACGCGGCCGAGGATTATCAGCTCTTGATTTTCGTTCAGGTATCCAAGGTCGCCAGTGTTAAACCAACCCTCATCAAAAACCTGATCTGTGGCAGAGCGGTCGTTGAAATACTCGGTGGCTTGGTGCGCCCTGCGATACTGAACCATTCCTGGTTTAGAAGGGTCTTGCTCGTTGTGCTTTTCATCGACAATGCGAAGTTCGGTTCCCTCAACCACATGCCCAACATTGCTGCTATTGCCGTCGGTCAACTCACGCTGTGCGCAGCGTCCCGCTTCTGATGATCCGTAAAGTGTGAACACCTTCGCTGCAGTTAGCGCCTTGAGCTTTGTGAGAAGCAACTCAGGCATTGCGCTGCCAGCGCTAAAGACAGTTTTCAGCGAAGGCAGTTCTTGCTGCCCTGCTTCGGCAGCCTTAACCAACTCTGAGAGTTGACTTGGTGAAGCTTTCACCGAGGTGATTTTGAATTTGTCGATTAGCCCAAGGTTGTGGCTGCCATCACCGGGGTTGTAATAGCAGGCTCCCGTCATGAGCGAACCCACGAAAGTGTGAAAACCGCTGGCGGTTGAAAGGTCTAGCATCGAAAGAAAAGGTTCGTTCGCATTGCTGAGTTCAACCGCTGCGATAGAACGGTGATGAACCATGTTGAGCTTCAGCGCAATCGGTTTGGGAACCCCGGTAGTTCCGCTCGAGTAAACCAGGCGAACAATAGAATCCTCGGCGAAACCTGCAAACTCTTCGATGGGAATTTCTGAGTCAAGTGATCTCAAGAATTCTGAATCTACCAAGAGCGTGCGGTCAGCAACCTGCGAATTGGTGCGCGAAGCACTGAAGAGGGCATCCGCTTTCTGATTTGAAGATTCGCTGTAAAGCTGGCTTGTAATACCCTCGCCTAGCAGCGCACACATGAAAAGCACCTGCAGACCTGTCGGCAACTCGAGCGAAACTAGCTGGCCTCTGGCTAGCCCAAGACCACGTAATTTCTGGGCTAATTTGCGAGCGTATTCATAAGCTTGCTGGTAACTCATTTCTTGCAGGCCGTCGCGAAACATCGGCGCATTTGGGCTGACTAGCGCCCAGTGGGCAAGCCACTCGTGGGGCTGTCGAATCGACTCGTTAATCTGCACAATACTTCGACTATAACAAGCGCAATTTAATGCGAAATGCTGGCTAGAGTTAGAAGTAGTTACACGATTAAGACCTAGGACTAGACATGTCTCGCAACGAAATGCTCACTCGCTCATCACGCAGATTTTTAGCCACCGCACTTGTTGCTGGCTCGGCATTTTTGCCTTTCGCAGCAACTCCAGCCCTTGCTGCAGGTTGCCCAACAGGTTCAACTCTAGTTTCAGGCACAACTTGCCAGGCTGTGTTCACTACTGACTCAACATTCACCATGCCAACCGGAGTCACCGCAATCGAGGCGCTTCTAGTAGGCGCTGGTGGTGGAGGCACCATGACCTACGGCGGTGGCGGTGGCGAAGTAAAGATTGTTACTCTCGCTACCAGCGGAAATGTAACCTTCACTATCGGAACTGGAGGTGCTGGTGCATCCGGAACTGCAACCGATTTGCAGCAAGGTCTAGTTCTTGAAAGCGCAAATGGCGGACTGGCTCCTTCTGGTGCAGTTGGCGGAGCAAGCGGATCGGGCAACACCGCTACTAACTATGGTGGCGCCGGTGCTGGCGCTGGATCTTCAACTTTTGTTGGTGGCGCGGGTGTAATCGTATCTTCTCTAACAAGCACCCTATTCACCTCGGTTAGCACTTGCTACGGTGGTGGCGGTGCTGGAGTTGATTGGGCTGGTGGCGTAACAGTTGCTGGTTGCGGCGGTGGCTATGCGAGTGCCTACGTTTCGAATACTGGCGGCGGCCCTTTCAATGCAAATACCGGTTCGGCAACCATGGTTGCGCCGGTAGCGAATTCTGGTGGTGGCGGTACTCCGCAGTACACCTTCAACAACACCGCAAGATTTAGCACCGTAGATGGTGCCGGAGCAAATGGCAAGGTTGTAATCCGTTACACGCTCACGCCAGAAGCGTTCGCAAGCTACAGCGGCGAATTGGCTGAAACCGGTGCAAGCTCAAACTCTAGTTTGATTGCTGTCGGTACAGCTCTTGGTCTAGCCGGCATCGGTTTGCTTGCAACCTCACGTCGTCGCAGTCGCAACTCTAAGTAACTCTGGGTTGCTTGATATTGATTCAGATATCAGGTGAGTAAGCATCCATGAGATTTCGCTATCTTGACCTGCTACGCGGAATCGCCGCCTGCGCGGTGATGTTCTATCACTCGACAAATAGCGCAATCTTTGGTGGCCTTTACATTTTCGTTGACCTCTTCTTTGTGCTGAGCGGTTTCGTTCTTGAACCTCAACTAACGGCTGCAACCAACGGATCAAAGTCGCTGTTTATCAAACGCCGTATTGTTCGAATCTGGCCGCTCACGATTTTGTCGC
>JBJTOA010000033.1:0-2808 GCA_046074285.1 Micrococcales bacterium | reverse complement strand
ATTTACCGCATCCATGACGGAATCGTCGAGCAGGTAACCAAAGATCACACCTTCGTTCAACGCTTGGTTGACCTCGGCAGAATCACCGAAGAAGAAGCGCTGATTCACCCACGTCGAAGCGTGTTGATGAGGGTTCTCGGTGACATCGAAGAAAACCCCGAAATTGACACCGAAGTTTTCGATGCCATTCCCGGCGAGCGCTGGCTGATTTGTTCTGACGGTCTCTCGGGAGTTGTTCCCGAACGTGTGATGAATGACCTGCTGCTTTCAAAAGAACCGGCAAATGAAATCGCTGACTTGTTGATCGGCGAAACCCTTGAGCACGGTGCCCATGACAACGTGACAGTGGTTTTGCTCGACATTCAGACCACTAGCTCGGCTGCAGACTTTGTTCCTCAAGCGACCTTCGTTGGTTCGGCGGTCAACCCAGTGGTATTCGTCGAGAGCAAAGGCAAGAGCGCACTTCGATTCTTGAACCCGAAACTGCTTCAAAGTCTGCTGCTGCATGAGCCAGCCGACACGGAATTTGAGCCTGAGTCAGATGAGTATCTAGATTACATTCTTAGCCAAACCAGAACGCGCATAAGGTGGCGCCTAGTTCGCCAAGCGGTGATGTGGTTGCTGATCTTCGGAACCATCGCCGGTGGTCTGGCACTCGGATACAACTACACCCAGACCAGATTCTACGTAGGTGAATTTGAAGGCAAGATTGCGATTTATCAAGGAATTCGTGAATCGCTAGGGCCATTGAAGTTCTCACACCTTTATTCTCAAACGCAGTTCAGCGTGGGTGACCTCTCTGAGTTCAACAAGAAGCTCGTAGAGCAGACGGTTCCCGCTAATGACTATGTAGATGCGCTTCGCATTCTTGACACTTTGGTCGGGTCTAATGAGTAACCCAGAAAACCTCAAGAAAATTGTTCGAGTTGTTCCGCGCAGTCGTAACACCGAGTTACTGCTAATTCTTTTTTCACTCGGATTATTCGCATACGAGCTGGCTCAGGTTCAACTTTCGGTACTGCTGATTTTGCGATCAGACTTCTGGCTTTACTGGTTGCCGTTCGCAGTGGTCGCTCTAGCCTTTCACGTGGTGCTCAGGCTTCGTGCCAGCGAGGCTGATGGGTTGCTGCTTCCGATTGCCCTCACGCTAAATGGTCTCGGTATTGCCGAAATCTATCGACTTGATTTAGCCGAGTATGCCTCTGGTGGCAGCAACCTCTTTGCGAGCAAGCAAATCATCTGGACGGTAATCGCGGTGCTCTGCTCTATTGCGGTAACCGTGTTGGTGAAGAACCACCTGTTCCTGCGCAAGTTCGTCTACATCTCTATGGTTGTCGGTTTAGCGCTCTTGCTTTCACCACTGCTGCCAATCATCGGCACCGAGATCAACGGTGCTCGACTTTGGTTGAGTGTTGCCGGCCTGACCTTTCAGCCGGGTGAGTTAGCCAAAATCGCCCTCGTGATTTTCTTTGCGGGTTACCTAGTGACCAGACGCGAGTCACTCTCACTGGTTGGGCCAAAGGTTCTTGGCGTGCAGTTTCCGAGAGCCCGAGAACTAGGGCCAATTCTTGTCATTTGGATTGCCAGCCTCTTGGTCTTGGTATTTGAACGCGACCTGGGTACATCCATTCTTTATTTCTCGCTCTTCTTGGTCATGATCTACATTGCAACTGGCCGAGCTTTTTACCTGGTAATCGGTTTCGCCATGATGGCAACCGGTGCGCTGCTTGCCAGTCGCTTCATGGAGTACGTGCAAGGTCGAGTGAACTCGTGGCTAAACCCGTTTGACGAGGCAAACTACGATGCAGTTGGCGGAAGTTACCAGTTGGCCCAAGGCAATTTCGGTTTGGCTCACGGTGGAATTTTGGGAACCGGACTCGGTGGCGGTTTACCTCAGCTTGTGCCGCTTGCAGAATCTGACTTCATTATTTCTTCGCTCGGAGAAGAACTCGGGCTCGCTGGCATTTTCGCAATTCTGGTGCTTTACCTATTGCTAATTGCGCGAGCACTTCGGGTATCAATGACTCACAGCGACGACTTTTCAAAGCTGCTGGTTGCCGGATTAGCCTTCGTAATCGCGATTCAAATCTTTGTGGTTGTCGGCGGTGTCACTCGAGTTGTGCCACTTACCGGTCTGACTACTCCGCTGTTAGCTGCAGGTGGCTCGTCACTTTTGGCAAACTGGATAATCATCGGCCTAATTTTGCGAATCTCTGATTCGCAAAAAGCTCGGGCGGTGATTGAGTGAAAAAAGAACTGAGAAGAGTTTCGCTCTTCATTCTTGCTCTCTTCGCAACGCTATTTGTTGCTACCAGTTCGATTCAGTTTGTCTGGGCTTCAAATCTGAGTGCTGATCAGAGAAATGTGCGAACTCTTTACGACAGCTACAAGACCAAGCGCGGTGCCATTTTGGTTAACGGTAAAGCGATTGTCGAGTCGGTTGCTACCGGTGACGAGTATTACTACCAGCGCAGCTATGGCGATCAAATGTATTCAAGCGTCACGGGCTTTTACTCGCTATTCCAGGGTGCAACCGGTCTCGAACATGCCATGAACTCTTACCTAACCGGCCAGAACAGCACACAGTTCTTCGAGCGAATCAACGCACTGTTTTCGGGCAACCCAATTTCTGGTGCAAACGTTGAACTCACACTTGACCCGGATGTGCAGCAGGCCGCCTACGATGCTCTGGGCAAACTGAACGGTGCCGTGGTAGCTATTGATCCGAAGACCGGTCGCATCCTGGCGCTGGTTTCAAAGCCGAGTTTTAACGCAAACCTGTTGGCAAGTCACGTTTCAAGCAAAGCG
>JBJTOA010000032.1:0-2278 GCA_046074285.1 Micrococcales bacterium | reverse complement strand
CGAGTCATTGCCTCGGTTTCGCTAGCGAAGTCTTCGACGTAACGCCAAGAACTGATTTTGTCGACCATGCATTGATTTTAAGTGTGCGCTGGCAGGTGAGCGTGAAGGCGCACTTTAGAACAAGATAACCTTTAAACATGTTCGGTTTAAGCACAGAGAAGTTTCTCATCTTGCTTGTGCTTGCCGCACTCGTGCTCGGCCCAGAACGTTTGCCTTCGTATGCAAAGTGGTTGGCCGATTTTGCCAAGAAAGTTCGCAAGTTTGCGACAGAAACGCGCAACCAGCTCGAGCAAGAAACCGGCGAAGACCTTGGTGAAATCGACTGGAAGAAACTAGACCCCCGGCAGTATGACCCACGTCGAATTATTCGTGACGCACTTCTAGAAGAAGACAACCCTCGCGAAAGCGTAGGGCTCAAGCCGAGAGCCGAAGCGCTAGCCGCGAACGCACCAAAGCCACGTATCAAGGCCGGCGAAAAACCGCCGTTCGATAACGAAGCTACCTAAGGCAGGCGGCGAAGAACCTTGCTAAGGGTGAATAGCAGGGTCTCAACCAACTTGTATTCGGTTGCCCGAGTTGGCAGTTTTAGCAAACCGGTAGCAACGCCGATTGATCTTGGCTGCATGAAGCGCTTCAGACCGTAGTCACCGTTTCGGCTTCCGACACCAGAGGTTTTGAAACCACCCATCGGAGAATCCATCGAAGCAAAACTTGCTCGGTAGCCTTCATTCACATTCACGCTTCCTGCGTGAAGTTGCTCGGCTACTGCGTAGGCATCCTTGGTAGGCCCTACCACCGAAGCGTTTAAACCGTAGTCGGAATCGTTGGCCATCTCGATGGCATGCTCGACGGTGTCATACCCGTAAACCTGCATGATCGGGCCGAACACCTCATTGCGGTCAAGTTTTGCTGAAGGCGGAATGTCAGTTAGTACTGCTGGCGAAATGGCATACGGGCCAACATCTTCACGAGGTTGACCACCCGTAACCAATTTGGCACCTTCGCGCACGGCATCTTCAATCATTGAACGAACTCGACTGATTTGAGCAGCACTTGTAAGCGACCCCAGGTCTTTATCACTTTGATTCGATTTACCGATGCGCAGACTATTTACTTGCGCCGCTAACTCGTCGAGAAACTCTTGCTTCACCGAGTTGGGAACATAGATGCGCTCAATTGAAACGCAGAGTTGTCCCGCATTTCCAATCGATGCACCAATTGCAAGGTCAGCAGCCTTCTCCAAATTTGCACCGGGCAAAACAATCAGCGGATTCTTGCCGCCGAGTTCTAGAGAGTATCCAATCAGGCGCTTCGATGCTCGCTCTGCAACGAAGCGACCGGTGTTCGTGCTTCCGGTAAATGCCACATAATCAACCGAGTCGGTAATGGCATTTCCCACTTCAGCTCCGTCACCGACAACAATCGTCCAACCTTCTTCTGGCAAGCCAGCCTGAATGGCCAGGCTTCTCAGGTAGAGCGCGGTTAGAGCAGTCTGGTTATCGATTTTGTGAATCACAGTGTTTCCGCCAACCAGTGCTGGCAGCACATCAAGAGCAGTGAGCGCCAGCGGGTAGTTCCAAGGGGTGATCACACCGACCACGCCAACAGGTACATAAGTGATGTAGTTCTTCACAACTAACGGAGCACCTGATCGAACGCGCTTGCGATGCAGAGCTCTTGGAGCAAGCTTTCCGAAGTGCCTTGCCGAATTCATTGCGCCGGCGACTTCTTCGAAACCGTGAACGCGTGCTTTGCCAGTTTCGAACTGCAGCAGGTCAACCAGCTGCTCGCGCTTTTCGATGATTAGGTCGTGAAGCTTGAGAAGAATCTCAGCGCGGGCTTCAACCGGCAGCGCCTGCCAGGTGGGTTGGGCAGCGCGAGCTTTGTCTACGGCATCGAAAACTTCGTTGGCAGAAAGTTGGGGTAGCTCGAAAGCAGGCTTTCCTGAGCCGGGTTCGATAACAGTGTGGAACTTGGTGCGCTGGCCGAGGTGGCTGAGCAGCGCTGGGATTGAAGTTTCGCTCACCTCATAAGGCTAGACCGAAAGTGGCAGTTTGCGCCCCGCTAGACCTATTTTGTCTGCTGCAAGCTTTTCTGCAATTGCAGAAATAGCTAAGGATGCCGAATCGCCCGGTTGGCCGAGCACAACAGGCGACCCAGCATCGCTGCCTTCGCGAAGCGCAACGCTGATTGGGATTTGCCCGAGAACCTCGACCTGAGAGTCAGAAAGGTCGCTCAAGCGTTTTGCAACTGCCAGACCACCGCCAGCACCGAACAG
>JBJTOA010000031.1:0-8038 GCA_046074285.1 Micrococcales bacterium | reverse complement strand
GCAGAAGTTACCGACTACTTTAATCAGCAACCAGAACCTCAACGTTCGACCCTAATAGAAATGCGTCGAATGCTTCTTGAGGTGGAACCCAATCTTGAACAGGTGATTGCCTGGAAGTCGGCCATGTTCAAATTCAAAGGCGCATACGTTGCCGGGCTTTGCGCTCACAAAAAACACATCAGTTTTTCACCTCAGAGCCCAGAGGTCATGATTGCTCATTCCACCGAATTAGCAGAGTATGTAACTTCTAAGGCATCATTCCAGGTCGCTTGCGACGAACCGCTGCCGAAAAGTCTGATTGCCAGTTTGCTAAAGGCAAGAATCGCCGAACTGGGCTAACCCTCGTATGCTGCCTTCAAGTCTGCAATCACAAGTTTTGTCATTTGTAGCATCGCAGCTGTAGCGCGCTGACGCCCGGCTGCATCTGACCCACCCAAGTAGTTGTGCATCTCATTCGGAACAACCTGCCACGAAATGCCGAACTTATCTTTAAGCCAACCGCACTGACTAGCTTGGCCACCGTCGCCAATGAGAAGGTTCCAGTAGTGGTCGACTTCATCCTGGTTATCACACGGAATGATGAACGAGACAGCCTCTGAGTGAGTGAAATAGTCGCCACCATTTAGCGCGAGAAACTTCTGCCCAAAGATCTCGAAGTCGATCGTAACTTCAGTGTTCGCCTCATTGCCAGGTGTCTCAACCGGGGTAACCCAGTTTCTGGCAATGCTGCTATTCGGAAAAACACTGACGTAATACTCAGCCGCCTCACGCCCATTGTCGGTGAACCAGAGGCAGGTGGTCAGTTGTTTTTTGCTTGCCATTCTTATTCGCTAGCCTTTGAGCTAGTAGCCGCCCATTACTGGGTTGCGAGTGCCTCGAGTGTGTGACTCATTGCATCCCAGGTTTTCTTCGTGAGAAGCACAGTCTTCGCAGAGCAGTATTAGGTCTTTGCAACCAAGGTTGCTGCAGTTATAGAAGGTCTTGGTTGAAGCACCGCACTTCTCGCACTGGCCGATCATCTTGGCCTTGTCGCTGAAGTCAACGCTCATGCGGTTGTCGAACACGTAGAGCGAACCTTCCCACAGGCTGTTCTCGTCATCTTTGAAGTGTTCGCCGTAACGCACGATGCCACCCTTGATTTGGTAAACCTCTTTGAAACCGCGAGCTTTCATGATTGGCGACAGAATTTCACAGCGGATGCCACCGGTGCAGTAGGTAACGATCGGCTTGTCTTTCAAGTGGTCGTACTTACCTGATTCGAGCTCTTCGATGAAATCGCGAGTTGTTTCAACGTTTGGCACGATGGCATTTTTGAACTTGCCAATCTTGGCCTCGAAAGCGTTACGGCCATCAAAGAAGACCACCTCGTCACCGCGTTCAGCAATGAGTTGGTTGACCTGTTCAGGCTTGAGGTGAACTCCCCCGTCAACTACACCGCTGGCATCAACCTTGAGTTCGTCAGGGGCACCGAATGCCACAATCTCTTTACGAGCCTTCACGCTCAGACGAGGAAAGTCGTCACCGGTTCCTTCGCTCCACTTGAAGTCAATCTTGCGGAAACCGTCATATTCTTTGGTGGCGCGAACGTACTTCTTCAGGGCGCTCATGTCGCCACCCAGGGTTCCGTTGATGCCGTGCTTCGAAATCAGAATGCGACCTTTGAGGCCAAGCGACTCGCAGAGGGTCTTCTGCCAGAGCTTCATAGCCTGCGGGTCTTCAATCGGAGTGAAGCCGTAGTAAAGAATGATTTTTTGTAGTTCCACGGTTCAAATTTTACTTGTTTAGACTAAGAAACATGACCCCTCAATCTGGCATCAATCCAGCCACCTTCGATACCTCGATTCGACCGCAAGATGACTTCTTTCGCTTCGCAAATGGAGTGTGGCTAAAAGAGACCGAGATACCTGCCGACAAACCAATCTATGGCGCATTTCATATGCTGGCTGATGAGAGCGAAGCGGCTGTAAAAGAGATTCTCGAGCAGGCAGCAGCTAACCCAGGTCATGGTGTTAGCCAGCAAATCGGCGATCTTTACGCGAGCTTTTTAGACGAAGAGCGAATCAACGAACTTGGCAGCGCTCCTATAGAACACGAACTTCGCAAGATCGCAAATCTTGAAAGTATCGAGGATGCCACCCATATGCTCGGCGAATTTGAACGCACCGGAATCAGCGGATTGTTTGGCTTCTACGTAGACAACGACCCAGGGAATCCAGAACGCTATCTGATTCACATTTATCAGGGTGGCCTCGGTTTGCCAGATGAGGCTTACTACCGTGAAGAAAAGCACGCTGAAAATCTTGAGGCCTACAAACCACATGTGGCTAACATGTTTCAGTTCGCTGGCTGGTCAGCCGACGAAGCAGACCGCGCCGCGCTTGCCGTGGTTGCCTTCGAAACCGCACTAGCTAAAGTTCACTGGAACCAAGTTGACACACGTGATGCTGAGAAAACTTACAACCTGATGAACTTTGCGCAGTTGCAAAATGCCACGCCTACGTTCGACTGGAACCATTGGCTTGCCGGATCAGGCCTTGCTGGAAAAGTACTTGAAGAACTGGTTGTCATGACTCCTAGTTTCTTCGAGGGGTTAGCTGGGGTTTATAACCAAGCAGACCTCGAAGTGGTGAAAACTTGGCTTGCATGGCAGGTCATTCACTCGGCCGCGCCTTACCTCAGTGAAAACTTTGTCGAAGAGCGATTTGCCTTTTACGGAACCAAGCTAAGTGGAACCCCAACCAACCGTGCCCGTTGGAAGCGCGCGGTAACCCTGGTTGAAGGTGCCCTTGGCGAAGCGATTGGTGAAATTTACGTTCAAAAGCATTTCCCGCCGGCTGCAAAAGATCGCATGGATGAAATGGTCGCTTACCTAATCGAAGCCTACGAGCAAAGCATTAAGAACTTAGATTGGATGACCGAGGAGACGAAGCAGAAAGCGCTGCTGAAGCTGTCAAAGTTCACACCGAAGATTGGCTACCCGAACAAGTTCAAGGACTACAGCGAAATCCAGATTCGCCGCGATGACCTGTTCGGAAATATTCGACACATAGCCGCCTGGACTTTAAAGTTTCACACCAGCAAAATTGGCGCCAAACTTGACCGCGACGAGTGGTTTATGAACCCTCAGATGGTTAACGCCTATTACAACCCTGGATTCAATGAAATCGTGTTCCCCGCGGGCATCCTTCAGCCACCTTTCTTCAGTCTGACTGCTGATGACGCGGCAAACTTTGGAGCCATCGGCGGAGTAATCGGTCACGAAATCGGCCACGGTTTTGACGACCAAGGTTCAAAGTATGACGGTGATGGAAAACTTGAATCATGGTGGACTCAAGCTGACCGTGCGGCTTTCGAAGAGCGAACCAAGAACCTAATAAACCAGTATTCAGCGCTGACCCCAAAGCAACTTGACGACAGCCACAAGGTAAACGGCGAATTCACTATCGGCGAAAACATTGGCGACCTCGGCGGTTTGGGTATTGCCTATAAGGCTTACCAACTTTCACTCGAAGGCAAACCAGCTGAAGTAATCGATGGGCTCACCGGTGACCAACGATTCTTCTTAGGTTGGGCAATCGCCTGGAAAAATAAGGGTCGCGATGAAATGGTTATTCAACGTCTTGCCACTGACCCACACTCACCACCCGAGTTTCGCGTGAACCAAATCGTTCGCAACATCGACGCTTTCTATGAGGCATTCGATGTGAAACCTGGTGACGCTCTTTACCTTGCACCCGAAGAGCGTGTGGTGATCTGGTAATGAACCTGTGGCTGAGACTGCTCTGGGCTTACCTTTCATACCGTTCACGTGGGCCACTCACTGTAGCCGATGTGTGCAAGCGCAACTTTAGAGTTTGGCCAACCGACCTCGACATTTTCAATCACATGAACAACGGCAAGTTCTTGAGCCTTGCCGATCTCGGTCGATTCGACTGGCTGTTGCGCTCGGGTATTTGGCCAGCTCTCAAAAAGCGCAACTGGTACCCAGTGGTTGTTGCCGAAACCATTACCTTCAGAAAATCACTTGAACCATGGATGCTGTTTTCAATCGAAAGCAAAATCGTCGGATGGGACGACGAAGCATTTTTCGTTGAACAGCGCTTTGTTCACAACCACCAGATTTACACGAAGGTAATCGTCAAGATTCGCTACTTGGTAAACCCTCGGGGAATCGTAACCCCAGCTCAAGTAATCGAATATCTGGGTGGCTGGCCAGGCAAAGCACCAAAACTTGAACCGTGGATTGCAAAGTGGAACGAAGACACCAAACTGCCTAAAGGCAAAGAGCCCGCTCCGTCAGTTTGGCCGGGCGAAAAGTAATTCAACCCCGGTAGTACCGAGCACATCGCCACCCGGCAGTTGCATGATCAGTTGAATGTGGTCATCCAAATGCTCTTTGTTGTAGTTGATAACTCTTTCAATCGCGCTGGTTCCCATGGCATAACAAGCAGTAGCCCAAACATCTGCTGTCACTAAATCACTCGCGATCACCGAAACCTGAGCAACCTCACGTTCTGCCCAGGCACCAGTTCTCGGGTTCCAAATGTGATCACCGCGCTCTGCGTGACCGCTGCTTGCAACTGCGCGAAACTTTGTGTTCTTCAAATCAAGAACGGTGAAAACCCCAGCACCTTCTTCAGCAATGCTGATTGGTTTTGAAATCCCTACTCGCCAATCAACAGGGTCACTTGATTTATCGCTGATCAAAATGTCACCACCAGCATTGATAGTGAAATCGTCAATGCCCTCGCTCAATAAGTAGTTGGCAGCTTCTTGGGCAGCCCAAGTTTTCACGAGACCAGATGGGTCGAATGTGTGCTCAGGTGTAAACGGGCTAAAGAAACCATCAGTGATTTTTTCCCATTTCTCGCACTCGTCCCAAATCTGATTTACGACCGGCGGGCATTTAGCAACCGTGGTTTCACCACGACTAAGTTGCGAGAGCGGGCTATCAGCTTTGTAGAGACTGAAAATCGAATCAGCTTCGTGAAGTTTTTCTAATGCAACCTGCAACTGCGCTGGCTTATAAGCACTGCGAATGCGAAAGACAAAAGCCGTGCCCATGCAGTATTCAATGTGTTCTTGCATGGCAACCCTTCGACTAACCCAGTTTAGAGATAGCCGAATTCAAGGCTTGCTTGAATGCATCCGTGGTGAAAGTTGCACCAGATAGATTGCCGAAGTTTGTTCCCTGAGCATCAAGTGCATATTGAACCAAAATTGGATACGCCTGCTCACGACCAGCTGTGGCGTCTGACTGCAGCAAATTGATCGCCGAAATCTTGCCAGAGGTACGAACCACCTCAACCTGAACTGTTCCATAGCGATACTGAATTGCATCACCCTGCACTGTCTTGTCTGAACCAGCAGAAGCAGTGCTTGCAGTGTTAGCACCAAACAAACCGCCTTGAGCAGCGGTCAAGTAATTGGTGAGCCCAAGCGCACCAGCAATACTTGCGGTAGCAATAACGGCATTACCCAATGCCATGCGAGTTTTACGTTCCATGAGGTCTCCTAAAACTTCGCCAATGCTTCATCTAGGGCTTGCTTGAAAGCCCTGCTTGTATAGGTAGCCCCTCCGATGTTTCCGAACGATGAGCCGTTTGCGGAAAGAGCAAGTTGAATTAAAGTCGACTTCAAATAGGCAGTGTCATTTTGGTTGTAACTTGTCGTGACAGTACCTGATACTGCGGTTATCTTGCCACTCTTTTTGGTTACATCAAGCTGCACCTTACCTCTGGCATCGCCGCCACTGTAGCTGATAGTGCTGCTTGATCTTGTAACTGCGTCTGAAGTTGCTGTGCTACCGCCCCCGCTAGACGAACTAGAGGTCGAAGTCGATGCAGCAGGCTTTGGTGCGGTTGTCGTTGTAGAGCTACTTGAACTCGACTTGGTTGAGGTCGATTTAGTTGAGCTGGCAGTAGGTGTCGGGGTAGCGCTCGCCGTTGGGGTTGCACTCGCAGTTGGGGTAGGGCTGGCGGTTTCATTGGCTGCGCTATTGGTGACATCGAGCGCATTGCTTGCGCTCTGCGTGCCGATGAAATAGCTGACGCCAAGGATGCCGGCACCGATGGTGCTGACTAAGTTTCTGGATGAAGCTCTCACCAGGCAAACTCCTCTGCGTGAATTTGGTTTTCAGGCGTGCCAACCTTTTTCAATGTTTTCACAACGGCTTGGGTCCAAGCTGCAGGGCCACAGATGTAGACATCACTTTCTGAAATGAAAGGTGCGATCTCAACCAGTCTGGCCTGGTCAGGTCGGTTCTCGGCTTCGGCGGGCATCCATGAATTTGCTGCACCGCGTGAACCTTCAAGAATCGTCAGCTTGAAGCCGCGCTTGTTGCAGAGCAGTCGAAGCTCGTCGACTAGTGGTGCGTCAGCTTCTTCTCTGACGCGATAGATCACATCGATGTCGCCAGGGCGGGCGGCCATTGATTCAGCGAGTGCACGAATCGGTGGCGCACCGATACCGGCTGCGATGAGAGTGACACGTTCGCGAATTCGACGCTCTTCTGTAAAGACACCGTAAGGGCCTTCGAGAATTACCTTGGTGCCAGCCTTAATTCGCTGTAGTAGTGATGTGTCGTCACCACGGTCACCGACGGTGAAGCGGATGAAGTTGCCGTTAGGTGCTGCTGAGATTGAGAACGGGTGGGCACGCCACCATTCCTTAGCGGTTAGAACTCGCATGATGTAGAACTGGCCGGCTTTGACGCCCAGGTTTTTGAAGTTTCTTCCGGTTAGGTAGATCGAGGTTGAGTCGTGGCTTTCTCGTCGAACGTCTGCGACTTTGAAACGGAAGGTCAGAGTTTCAAAGATTGGCGCAAGAAAACGGAATCCGATGATGTTTAGAGCTACGAATAAGTAGAGGGTCACCCAGTAATAAGTTTGAACTGGTTTGCCTGCGATGTCGCTGCCGGTTGAGAACTGGTGAGGGATGGCGAGGAAAACCGCGAGGTAAGACATCAGGTGAACGATGTACCAGGCTTCGTAACTGAGCGCACGTCTTGCGAAGTTCAGCGACGTGACCTCAACGGCGATCATCAGCACGAGAGAAGCTGTGGCAATTAGCATGTCGTTGGTGCTGCTAACTAAAGTAACCAGAGCATCAAAGATTTGAGTTTGTGCAACCAGTGCGTAGTTGACGATTGAGGCAATGAAGTGAGCGACCACCAGGTAAAGAATTGGCTTGCCAAGTTTCTTGTGAGCTCCGGTGGCGCGGTCGTGACCGTAGAGTCGATCAATCCATGGCACACGCGCAATCAAAAGCATGTGAATCAAAAGTAGGTCGGTGGCGACCAGTGCGGTCAAGCGTGAAATCGCGCTCCACAGACTGGCGGCATCCTTAATGTTTTGAACACCACCGTCGATAAGGAACATGGCTGCGACAGCAACCACACTCAACCAGGCAAGAGCTTCAATGAAATCTTGGCCGCGCTTGATTCGAATCAGTTTGCGAAGGCCAAGACGCACCCGCTTATTGGGTTCTGCGAAGCTGATGTGGTTTGTCATGTCTTTAGACTGTCGGCGGTTATTGAGAGTTTCCTGAGAGCAACCTGAGTTTGCGGTTAAAGATTTGTGCTGTTTAACAGTATTCTGAGCGCATGACTGAACTGCCTATTGTGAAGAGTTTCAAGGATGCCCAGGGGATCGAAATCACCTATTACGAATGGCCGGTTTCAAAACCTCGTGCCGTTGTTCAGTTGGTGCACGGTTTAGGTGAGCATGCCAATCGATACACCGAAGTAATTACGCTACTCAACCGCGCAGGATTTTCGGTGTATGCCAATGACCACCGAGGTCACGGTCGCACCGGCAAGCAAATGCTGGCCGAAGGCAAGATCAAAAAGATGGGAAATTGCGGCCCAGGTGGCATGGCAGCCATTTACGCCGCCGAGTGGCAATTCTCAGAGCTCGTCAAGCGCGAGAACCCGGGGGTCAAGCACATTCTTATGGGGCAGTCTTGGGGTTCATTCATCAGTCAGCACGTTTTGAACAGTCACCCGAACGCATTCGATGCTGTGGTGCTAACCGGCACC
>JBJTOA010000030.1:0-36580 GCA_046074285.1 Micrococcales bacterium | reverse complement strand
TCTTGAATGAAGTTGGTGATTAGGCGCTTGAAGCTGAGCCAGTTGTTGAGTTGGGGCACCAGTTCTCGCACGGTGAGTGTTGCCGCTAGGGCGAAGGCTTTGGCGCCGGCGGCATTGAGGGTGCCAGATCGAACTCCGCGTTCTTGGCCACCGCCGTGAAAGAGGCTCATGAGGTTGGCGTCGCGACTTAGCACGAGGGCACCGGTGCCGACGGGTGCGCCGATTTTGTGACCAGTGATGGTCATGGCTGCTAGGCCTGAGGATGCAAAAGACATGGGGATGTGACCGAGGGCGGCAACGGCGTCTGAGTGCACTGGGATTTTGTAAGGCTTAGCGATACGGGTGACGGCTTGAATGTCGGTGGTTACGCCGGTTTCGTTGTTGACCCACATTAGAGAGATGAGGGCAACTCGTTCGTGGTTTTCTGCCAGGTAGTTGGTTAGGTAGTCGAGGTCGAGCAGGCCTTCTTTGTTGACTGGGATGAAAACGACTTCGGCGTTTTCATGCTTTTCAAGCCATTCGACTGCGTCGAGAACAGCGTGGTGCTCAGTTAGGGCTGAGATTACGACGTTTCTGTTTTTGTCTTTTTCTTGTTGAATCCAGTAGAAGCCTTTGATGGCGAGGTTGTTGGCTTCGGTGCCACCAGAGGTGAAGATGATTTCGCTGCGGTTAGCAACCACGGCTCTGGCCAGTTCTTCGCGGGCTTCTTCGACGACTGTGCGGGCATCCTGGCCGAATTTGTGAACTGATGACGGGTTGCCGATGCGGGCAAGTTCTTCGGCATAGGCAGCAATTACCTCAGGGCGCACCGGTGTGGTGGCTGCGTGATCGAGGTAAACAGGCATTCGTTAATGCTATGACATGGGTCTGTTTCGGTGTTTTGTATTACTTAGTGTGACTAGGCTTGAGAGAATGAGCGCCGTCTCTAGTGTTAATCCCAACCGCCTTGGCGTCACCTTTGATGGTGGCTACGGGGTCGTTCGGGTTTACTCGGCGAGCGCTACCTCTTTGCAGTGTTGTCTGCTTGACGCTGAGAACCCGCGCGAGATTACCGAGACTTTTGATTTGGTGCGCGGCGAGAACGACATTTGGGAAGGCCGTTCGAAAAAGCTAGTTGTTGGCACCAAGTATGCGCTTCGAGTTGATGGGCCAACTGGTCCGCTGCACTCTTTCAACAGTTCTTTGAACCTGATTGACCCTTACGCTAAGGCCGTTGAGCGTCTTTCTGCTCGCGAGTATTACTGCGTTGCCATTGATGAGAGTTTTGATTGGCAGGGTGTTGAAAAACCAAACACACCTATGTCAGAGACTGTGATCTATGAGGCACACCTTCGCGGTCTGACCCGTGGCAACCCAGACATTCCCGATGATATTCGCGGAACCTATGCTGCTCTAGCGCATGAGTCGACCATCAATCACCTTTTGTCGATTGGCGTGACGGCGGTTGAGTAGCTGCCCATTCAGATGTTCATTTCTGAGCCAAGACTGATGAACATGGGCCTCTATAACTACTGGGGTTACAACACCATCAACTTCTTCAGTGCTCACCCGCGCTACGCATCTCCGGTGGTGCGCGAAAAGGGCCCTGAGCACGTAGTCAATGAACTGAAGATGGCTATTCGTGAACTTCACCGGGCTGGCATCGAAGTCATTCTCGATGTGGTCTATAACCACACTGCCGAGGGTGGCGGTGGCGGCTTGACTTACTCTTTCAAGGGCATCGACAATGCCAACTACTACCGACTCGATGAAAAGGGCTGGTATGTCGACACCACAGGATGCGGAAACTCGCTGAACTTCGGCAACCCACACGTGGTCGATTTGACCCTTGATTCAATGCGCTACTGGACTGAAGTCATGCAGATTGACGGCTTCAGATTCGACTTGGCTTCAACCCTAGCCCGCAACGAAATCAACCACTTCGACCCGAACCACCCGGTTTTGCAGGGTATGCAGAATGACCCAGCTTTTGCCAACAGCAAGTTGATTGTTGAACCTTGGGATGTTGGCCTGGGCGGTTGGCAAACCGGCAACTACCCTGACCGCTTCAGCGAATGGAACGACCGTTACCGCGATAGCGTTCGTCGGTTCTGGCTTTCTGACATTGCCAATGCGCGTAACTCAGGCGGTCACTGGAACGGCGTAGCTGACTTGGCTACTCGCCTAGCTGGTTCGCAGGATGTGGTTGATGGCCGCCTCGGCCCGCTAGGTTCAATCAACTTCATCACCGCTCACGACGGCTTTACCCTTCACGACTTGGTGGCTTATAACGTAAAGCACAACCAAATCAACGGTGAGTCAAACCGTGACGGCACGAATAACAACTATTCGTTCAACCACGGTGCCGAGGGCGAAACCAACGAGCCAACCATTTCGGCTGATCGTCGAAAGGCTATGCGCAACCTGACTGCAACGCTGCTGCTTTCATCTGGTGTTCCGATGGTTACCGCAGGTGATGAACGTGCAAAGACGCAGCTGGGTAACAATAATGCCTACTGTCAAGACAGTGCGCTTTCATGGGTCAACTGGGAACTTACTCGCACCCAAAAAGACCTCGAGACCACTTTTGGCTATCTGACCAAGCTTCGTCGCGAGAACAAGGTGCTTCGCCCAAGCAATTTCGGTTCATTCGAAACTAGGTCTACCGAGAAAGACCGCATCCGCTGGTTCAACTGCCAGGGCTCACTCATGACCAACGAAGATTGGCAGAACGCCGAAAACCGTACTGTAATGCGCTTTTCTGAGCATGAAGAGCCAAATGGTGACTTGAATCGGGTTCTACTTGTGATTCACGGCGCCGAAAAAGAGGCCACCGTACAACTGCCGACCGGCATTGGCATCGAAGCGTATGAGTTGCTCTGGAATAGCGCGCACGATTTGCCGCCGAAATAACTGCTTCAAATTGACTGCGACGCCGAAATCGCGGTTTCAGGAACCTCGATTCAGCTGTTGCGAGTAATCGAGCATCAGTAAGCGCTTGCTAACGAAGCGATAAAGCCTGTCATTTAGCGGGGCATTCTCACTAGATTTAGTTTTGTGAGCAAAGTAGCGTTTCAGTCAGTTGACCCAATCGGTCGAATTCCTATTCTCGATGTGACTCCTTCGGTTGAGTCTGGGCGGTGGCCGGCAAAAGCATTCAAGGGTGAGGTAATCCCCTTTAGTGCTGTGGTCTTTCGCGAGGGGCATGACTCGGTAGCTGCCGAGGTGCTATTGACTTCGCCTTCGGGCAAAACTCGTGTGATTCGCATGACTGCTGGCGCACCTGGCACTGACAAGTGGCATGCATCTGCTGTTCTTGATGAAATCGGTGCCTATAGTTTTCAGATTCGCGCATTCGGCGATGACTACGAGACCTGGCACCACAACGCAGACATCAAGATCAAGGCTGGCATTGACCAAGAGTTGATGCTGCTCGAAGGTGTTCGCCTGTTCACTCGGGCTGCTGCAGAGCCTTCGCGCTCGGCTGCCAATGCCAAGGTTTTGGTGCATTTGGCTGAAAAACTTGCTGACACCGGAATGTCACCTTTCGCTCGCATGCTGGTGGCTGAAACCGGTGAGGTTCACGCTGCTGTTACTTCAGAACCGATTCGTTCGACAGTGACTTTGTCGCACACCTTTGTAATCAAGTGCGAGCGCGAACTTGCTGGCTCTGGTGCATGGTATGAATTCTTCCCACGCTCTGAGGGTGCCGAATTCGATGAGAAGTCTGGCAAATGGAAGTCGGGTACTTTCAAGACCGCGACCGAACGCTTGAAGGCAGTCAAAGGCATGGGCTTTGACATTTTGTATATGCCGCCGATTCACCCGATTGGCGTGGCTTTTAGAAAAGGCCCAAACAACACCTTGAACGCAGGGCCGGCTGACCCTGGCTCACCTTGGGCGATTGGTTCTGCTGATGGTGGGCACGATGCGATTCACCCAGAACTGGGAACTGAAGAAGATTTTCGTGCTTTTGTGGCTGCCGGCAACAAGCTGGGCCTTGAAATCGCGATGGATTTAGCACTGCAGGCATCGCCCGATCACCCTTGGGTGAAGTCTCACCCAGAGTGGTTCACCACACGTGCGGATGGCTCGATTGCCTACGCGGAGAACCCACCGAAAAAGTATCAAGACATCTACCCGATCAACTTTGATAACGACTTCGATGGCATTGTTGCCGAAGTTCTGCGTGTGCTTCGCAAGTGGATTTCATTCGGCGTGAAGGTGTATCGCGTTGATAACCCGCACACCAAGACCGTGCAGTTCTGGGAGCTTGTAATCGGTGAGATCAACCGCGAGTTCCCTGAGGTGATCTTCTTGGCTGAGGCGTTCACTCGCCCAGCGATGATGCACACTCTCGGCAAGGTCGGTTTTCAGCAGAGTTACACCTATTTCACTTGGCGAAACACCAAGTGGGAGCTTGAGACTTATCTGCACGAGGTATCGAAGATAACGCCTGACTTCTTCAGACCAAACTTCTGGGTTTCAACCCCTGACATTCTGACTCAGTACCTGCAGTTCGGTGGGCCGCAGGGTCACAAGATTCGCGCTGCTCTAGCCTCGATGGCAACGCCTTCTTGGGGTATGTATGCCGGCTACGAATTGGTTGAGGCAGTAGCTCGCCCCGGCGCCGAAGAGCACATCGATAGCGAGAAGTTTGAGTATCGCCCGCGCGATTGGAAGGCAGCCGAAAAGGGTGGTCGCTCAATTGCTGGTTACATCACCAAACTCAACAAAATCCGTGCTGAGAATCCAGCGGTTCGCCAGCTTCGCATCCTTGAAATTCAGCGCTCTGATGACGACGCGATTCTTTGCTTTAGCAAGCACCTTTCAGCTGAGCACTCAGAAAACGGGCACGCAAACACCATCATCGTTGTGGTGAACACCGACCCGCACGCGGTTCGTCAGTCGACCATTCATCTAGATCTGGGCAAGTTGGGGCTGGAATATGGCAAGAACTTCACGGTTCGTGATTTGATTACCGATAAGACCTACGAGTGGGGCGAGCACAACTTTGTGAGACTCGACCCGTTTGTTGAACCAGTGCACGTGCTGCGCGTTGAAAGAAAGTAACACCATGGCAAAGAAAACTGCTCTACCTGAATTGTCTGCGGATGTACTTTGGAAGGTTTCGACCGGCAGTTACCACGACCCGCACGGTGTTCTAGGCATTCACCCGGTCGGCAAGGGTGCAGTGATTCGCACCCTCAAGCCGATGGCGAAGTCAGTTACCGCTCTGATCGAAGGCGGAAAGTCGGTTGAACTTACCCACCTCGAAAACGGCATTTGGCAGGGCTCGGTTGATGGGCTCACCGATTACCGACTTTCAGTTACCTATGAAGATGGCAATGTTTGGGAAACCGACGATGCCTATCACTATCTGCCAACTCTCGGTGAGCTTGACCTGCACCTGATTCGTGAGGGTCGCCACGAAGAACTCTGGAAGGCACTCGGCTCGCACGTTCGCACTTATAAGACACCGCTCGGTGAAGTTCACGGAACCTCGTTTGCAGTTTGGGCACCTAATGCCCAAGCGGTTCGCGTGGTTGGTGACTTCAACTCGTGGAATGGCGTTGCTCACTCGATGCGCGTTATGGGTTCAAATGGCGTGTGGGAAGTCTTCATCCCTGGCATCGGTGTTGGTACCAAGTACAAGTTTGAGATTCTCTCCCGCCACGGCCACTGGGCTACCAAGATTGACCCGCTGGCTCGCGCAACCGAGGTTCCGCCAAATACGGCATCTGTGGTGACAGAGTCGAACCACAAGTGGAAAGACACCTCATGGATGAAGGCTCGCGCTTCGAAAGATATGCTCAGCGAGCCACTCAGTATCTATGAGCTGCACCTCGGATCATGGCGTAAAGGCCTGAACTACCGCACTATCGCAGACGAGCTAATTCCTTATGTTCAGTACCTTGGCTTTACTCACGTTGAGTTCATGCCGCTTGCTGAGCACCCTTTTGAACCGTCTTGGGGTTACCAGGTCACCGGCTACTACGCACCAACCTCGCGATTTGGTTCTGGCGACGACTTCAAGTACCTCGTCGACAGACTTCACGAAGCCGGCATCGGTGTGATTCTCGACTGGGTTCCTGCTCACTTCCCAAAGGATGAATGGGCGCTTGCCCGCTTCGATGGTGAGCCGCTATACGAACACAGCGACCCTCGCAGGGGTGAACACCCTGACTGGGGTACGTATATTTTCGACTTCGGTCGCACCGAGGTTCGCAACTTCTTGGTTTCAAATGCGCTGTACTGGTTAGAAGAGTTCCACATCGATGGTCTTCGCGTCGACGCAGTGGCATCGATGTTGTATCTCGACTACTCGCGCAAGTCAGATGAGTGGCTGCCAAACCAATATGGCGGTCGTGAAAACTTGGATGCCATCAGCTTCATGCAAGAAGCGAACGCCACGGCTTACCGTCGCAACCCTGGAATTATGATGATTGCCGAAGAGTCAACCTCTTGGGGCGGGGTTTCTCGCCCAACCGAGACCGGTGGTCTTGGCTACGGCTTCAAGTGGAACATGGGTTGGATGCACGACACCCTCGAGTACATTCAGAAAGATCCGATGTACCGCAAGTTCCACCACGGTGAACTTACCTTCTCAATGCTCTATGCCTACAACGAAAACTTCGTGCTGCCAATCAGTCACGACGAAGTGGTTCACGGCAAAGGCTCACTAATTGCAAAGATGCCTGGCGATCGCTGGCAGCAGCTGGCGAACCTGCGCGCCTATCTCTCGTTCATGTGGTCGCACCCTGGCAAGCAGTTGCTGTTCATGGGTAGCGAATTCGGTCAGCTATCTGAGTGGTCGCAAGAGCGCGGTCTTGACTGGTGGATCACCGAGCAGCCGAGCCACAAATCGATTCAGGCTCTGGTTCACTCACTGAACAAGGTTTACCTTGAGAACCCGGCGCTCTGGGAACTCGACCACGACTGGCACGGCTTCACCTGGATTGACGGCGGTCATGCCGATGCAAACGCCCTGTCATTCCTGCGCTACGACAAGGCTGGCAACCCGATTGCCTGTGTGATCAACTTCGCTGGTAACCCGCACGAAAACTTCAGAATCGGTTTGCCGTTCGACGGTGAGTGGCTAGAGATTTTCAACTCGGATGCCGCTGAGTTCGGTGGTTCAGGAGTTGGCAATGCTGGCAAGATTGTGGCTTCCGGTCCTGAGTCTCACGGCCAACCGCACTCGGCAGACATTACGGTTCCTCCGCTAGCCGCGGTTTTCTTCAAACCGGCAAAAGCGCCTGCGAAAAAGAAGACTAAAAAAGCAAGTTAGCTAGTCGAACCCGTGCTCTAGCGAGTGCGGGTTCGTCACTTGGTACAACCTTGAAAAGTTCGAGCAAGTGCGCACGTAGAGCATCACGATCTTTTTGGTCTGCGGTTTCAAAGAAGTCAAGAATGGCATCAAAGCCTTCGGCATAACGGCCATAGGTGACCAGAGCGTCAGACTTATCGATTGCCTCTGCAACTGTCTTTGCAGAACTCTGCATAACTTTGTCGAAGTCAATGGCCTGAGTTCTCAAAAGCAATGAGGCCTGAGCCATGCCCGCAGCAGCTAACTCATCGGCGGGTGCCTCGTTCAAAATTTCTCGATAGGCGGCGATTGCTTTTTCATATTCGCCCTGCTCAACAAGTTCGACAGCCGCTAGGTGCTTAGGCGGGAGTACTGGCTCAACCTCGCCCGCTTCATCGGCTTGAACCGTTCCCACAATGCCGTTCTCTTTAGCAACCGCGAGCATGCGATCAACCACTTGCTCAATTGCCTCGGCTGTCTGATCTGAAGTAAATAGCGGAATCGACTGGCCCTTTAGTAGCGCTGTCACAGCTGGAACACCTGTGATTTGAAAGGCCTGCAAAAACTCTGGGTACCGATCTGAGTCGAGACGCAGCAGCAAGAATGCGCCGCCGCGCTTTATAGTCTCAGCCTGCAATTTGGCACTCAGGCTGGCAGAGGAATCCGTTCTCGAAGTATAAACATCTACCAGGCAGGGAATCTGCTCTGAAAGTTTCAGAAAACCGCGAAGGTTGTTCTGATCGATTTCGGCTATCAAGCTAGGAACTTGATTTGCTATCGGCTCAGGCTGTGAAGGCTTGCCGAGGGTTGAAAAGTCGAAGGTCATTACATTCCCTTAACGCTGAGCAAGAACTGAGTGGCACCTAGGGTTTGAATCTTGTCTTTCGAAGATGCACCTGGCACATAGAACAGCAGCAGGTCACCGTAAGTTGTGATAATCCCCTTGGCACTTCCGGTGGCACCGAAGAGCAACTTTTCGTTACCCTCTACGGTGACCGCGCTCTTTTTCTGCGGCTTGATCTTGTAAACATCATTCACGTAAACGGCAACTAGCGCACCAGATTCAATGGTTCCGAGTGAGATTACGTTCGGGTCACCAAGTTCGTGAGTCACGGTGACGGTTGCCTTGGTTAGTTTCGCGATTGTGTCTGCCTGGCTCTTTGAAACCTGCTGGTAAAACACGTCTGCGGCGAGGTCGAAGTCGAGGCTGTAGACGCTTTTGTCGCCCTGGTCAATCAGGTTGCCGTAGGTCATCGGCAGTGCGGTTGGTTGCACCTTCAGAAAAAGTGAATCTGGTGAAACCGGAATCGAGCCAACTTCAGTTGCTGGCACCGAAGGGAACTTTGCGCCAGGTAGAACGGTGATGTCGTACCAAACTTTGTAGTCATCGCGCGGGGTGTCTTGCTGAAGCACAAGCACTTGAGGCAGTTGGTCTTTGGCATCTGAGTTGGTAACCACCATTGCGGTGCGAGGCCAAGTTCTGGTTGCCGAAGGCAGCACGAAGCTAACAACCTTGTCAGAAATTGCAGGGAGTGCAGCAATGTTGCGGTCTTTGCTCTGCAGTTTGTAGTGTGCTGTGCGAGCAACTAGAGCCGGACCTTCGAACCTAGTCAAGAGGAAATCTGCATTCTTCTCGGCATCGCCTTTAGCCGCAACCGTAACCAAGTCGGCAATGATTTTGGCAACCTGTGCGCTATCTAGCACTGCAGGGTCAATTTGATTGAGTGAGGTTTCGGTTGGGGTCGGAGTGGCATTTGGGTTAACCCCAGCACAACCAGCGAGACTTGCGATAGCCAGCGAAGTGCCAATCACGGCGTTCAGTTTGCGCGCTGAACGACGGCCACGAGTGTTTACCACTTTGTTTTTGTCTTTTCTTCTCGGGCGATACCTCGGGCCCTGCGGTGCTCGCGGGGTGCGACGACGAGGGCCCCGCTTTTTGCGCATGATGTAGTAGGCAATCAAGTTCAAAAGCACGCCAGCGAAGAGGATTATCAGGCCTGCGATGATGAGCACATTTGACGGAGTCAAGTCGTATTTGACCGCCCAAACCAGCGAGATTGCATTCGGGCTCGCTTGGGTTCCGTCTGAGGCAATCAGCAGGGCGGCTTCGTCAGTCACATCAACTCTCTGCTGAACCGCCAAGTCGTTGGTCTCGACTGAACGCCACATGTCTGACTTAGTGACATCGACAGCAGCGGTTGGACCGTTCTGGTTGGTATAAGTGAGCTTCTCACCGGTCTCGTCGAAAACCACACGGGTTTGCGCCGAGTCTCCTAGCCATCCGACAATATCTGATTCACGAGCAGTTACTAAAACATTGGTTGGAACACCACCCTGAATGCGAATTGTTGGTTCACCGGGCAATTTGGTCAAAGTTGCGTGATTGATCAAGGTGTATGGGGTCTTTGAGTCAAGCACCACGGCATACTCGGCGCTCGGTGCTGGCGCCCAAATTGTGCGCTCTGCTACACCAACCACAATCATGACAAGCGCCACCAAATAAAGCACTGCTGCAATCAAAAAGCGCATGCCAAAATCCAATCAGGCTAAACTTGGTGAGGGTCACAAACCCTTACTTATTCTACCCAAGCAGGCAGGAGACCAACCTAGTGAGTAACTTGGACGAAAACTTCCCCGCCGCAATCCGCGGGTACGACCGCGCAGCAGTAGATGACGCAGTTCGCGACCTGCGCAAAGAACTTCTTGCTACCTCAACCCGAAATGCCCAGCTCGCAGCTGAGCTTAAGGCAGCCACCGAGCAGGTTGATCAGCTTAAAGCTGAACTTGATGAGGTTGGCAGCCCAAGTTACGCGGGTGTAGGTGCCAAGGCAGCCCTGATTCTTTCAACCTCTGAAGACCTTTCGGTTCGATTGGTTGCCGATGCAGAACTTGAGAAGCAGCGCTTGCTCGCAGAGACTAACGCTGAGGTAGAAGAGTTGCACGGCGAGGCAAAGGGTTATTACGACTCACTAGTTGCCGAAGCTCAGCGCCGGGCAGAACGCACGCTCAATCTGGCAAAGGCCGATGGTGAAGAGCTAATCGCCGAGGCTAGATCTCGAGCAGTTCAACTTGTTGAAGAAGCAACTCGCGAGGCTGGAGCGATTCGCGGTGCCAGCGCCACCGAGGTTGCTAAGTTACGAGCAACTGCAAAGCGACAGGCCGAGAGCTTGATTGCAACCACCGAGCGTGAGCTTGCCGAGCGCAAACTTTTGGCTCAGCGTGACAACACCAAAGACCTAGATATGAGTCGTGCAGAGGCACTGATGAGCGAACAGGCTCGCATCGACCTCGAGCTAGAACTAACCGCGCGACGCGCCGAAGCTGAAGCCGAATATCTTCGCAAGCACCAAGAAGCAGTAGCAGCGACTCAAAAGTATCTTGACGATGCCAACAGTCAACTTACTGTGGCACTGACCAGGGTAAATGCGGCCAGGCTTGAGGCTGAGACGCTCGAAGCTGCAGCTCGCTCGGTTACCAAGTCGACTACCGACGCTGCTCGAGCCAAAGCAGATGCCACAATCGCTGCGGCTGAAGCAGAAGCAAGAAACATTTTGACTGAAGCTCAGCACCAGGCATCGAAGGCTTTGAAAGAGGCCGAAACTAAACTTCGCAAGATTAAAAAAGAACGAGATGCCCTCAGCGGCTACCTCACCAACCTAGTGACCCTGGCAAACCAGGCCAGTCAGGAGTTAGAGAATGAGCATTAACAACTTCAAGTTTTCGAACCCCTATCAGCTAGGTCTGTTGGGTGGGCTTGGAGTTCTAACTGCTCTGCTGCTCGGTGGCATGCTTGTCACCCTTGCCAACGTAATAACTTATGTTTTCGCAGCACTTTTCATCGCACTCGGACTAGACCCAATCGTGGTTGCTCTCGAGAAGCGCAAGTTCAAGCGTCCGCTTGCCATCCTCACTGTTATTGCTGTGCTGGTGGCAGCAATCGCAACCATCATCCTTGTGGTCGCCCCTGAAATCATCAAGCAGGCATCGCACTTCAAGGCTGATCTACCTTCAATCCTGACCGGCATTAGCAACCTTGACTTTGTTAGAAGTTTGGATGCCCAGTTTGATGGTGCGATTACCAGCGGCCTGAACGCGGCTGTGCTGCAGCTTGAATCTAGTGACAATTGGCCAGCTCTCTTCGGTGGCGTTCTTCAACTAGGTATTGCGCTCATGAACGGCCTCACCGGCGCTCTAATGATTTTCATCTTGAGTTTGTTTTTTATGGCATCTATCAAGAGCTTCAAAAAGTGGCTCTACCGTTTGGTGCCGAAGAGTCGTCGCGAAACTTTCAAAGATATCGCCGAAGACATTTTTGATTCGGTCGGTCGATACGTAATCGGACAGGTAACTATCGCCGCGTTCAACGCAACTTTCGCTCTTATTCTGATGCTGATTTTCCAGGTGCCATTCGCTGCGATTTTGGCTTTCATCGCGTTCATCCTCGCGATGATTCCTCTGGTGGGTAGCTTGACCGCAGCCTCCATCGTGTCTCTGGTTGCGCTCACCCAGAGCCCAACCTCGGCCATCATCATCGCAATTGCATATTTCGCTTACATGCAGTTCGAGGCATACTTCATCAGCCCAAAGGTTATGAGCAAAGCGGTGTCTGTTCCCGGCATGATCGTGGTTATCGGAGCACTAGCTGGCGGAGCACTGCTCGGCGTTCTAGGAGCACTCGTTTCTGTTCCGGTAGCGGCCTCAGTGATCACAATTTTGAATAAGGTTTGGCTTCCGTACCAAGAAAGTCGCTAGTAAGTTTCTGGCAGCGGAAAAGCTGACGGAGCAATAACTTTCACAATCTCGTTTAGCACTCGCTTGACCGAGGTCTCCCCTACCCAAAGGTGCCTTGCGTCTTCGACATCAATTTGGTTCAGATGAGGAATTCCGCTGAATCGCACCTTTGCCTCGTGAGGCTTTAAGTAGTCATCGTGCTCAGGAATCAGCGCTACCAACTGCTGTTTGCTGTGATTCCAGCGATCAAGTTCGGCATCGCTGGTTCGGTGCAGCGGCGGAGAAAGCAGAATTGCGCCAAGCACATCGTGATCAGGGCCATACTTGAGCGCAAGTTCGGTTCCGAAAGACCAGCCCAGCAACCAGAGGTTGGGCAGGTTTCTAGCTTTGGCAAATTCAACCGCTGCTTGCACATCAAAACGCTCGGCGTTGCCGCCATCAAAGCTTCCAGTGCTCTGCCCCTGCGGTGATTTTGTTCCCCGAGTATTGAAGCGCAAAACAGCGATGTTCGCTAAAGCCGGCAAACGGTTTGAGGCTTTGCGCATAACATGTGAATCCATGAAGCCACCGTGGGTGGGCAACGGATGCAGGCAAATCAGCGTTGCCACCGGCTGACCAGCCAACGGCGTCGCCAACTCCCCAATCAGGGTTTCGCCGTCAGCGGTGTGCAGTTCAATCGGCTCGCGGTTTGCCGGCAGCTCGACAGAGTTACGTACCTCGATAGTCATCAGAGTAGTCCTCCCTGCCAGGCTCGCCAGCACGGGGTGTGAAAATGTCTGCGGTCAGTTGGGCCGCGGTGTGAGTCCCAGGCCACCAGATGGGCTATCCCCTGGTGAATCGTGGTGTTGCAGTGCGGGCACTTCCATTCCTTTTCGCCATCTTCGGTTTTACCGGTGACTGACTGAATAGTGTATTCGACACCGCGTTTGATCTCGCTTCGGCGAATTCCTCGACTGAGCGAATCCATGTTCAATTCATCATGCTCTTCGCGCTTCTTACCGTTTCTGCGATTATTTCTAGGCATCAGTACCAACCCTTTTGGTCAGAGTGTCCGAGGGCGTTACATGGGTTGTCATAGCGGTCTTGAATGTACTTCACTCCCCACTTGACTTGAGTTTCAGGATTGGTGCGCCAGTCGGGGCCAGCGCTTGCCATCTTGCGACCCGGTAGCGCCTGCGGAATTCCGTAGGCACCGGATGATTTGTTCTCGGCGTTGTAGCGCCAGTTTGACTCGCGGTTCCAGAGCTTTACCAAGCAAGAATATTGGTCTTGTCCCCAGCCAAGTTGGGCACCAAGTTTTTTGGCGAATGCTTTGGCTGATCCTGGGTCTGGGGTGCCAGCGTCTTCGACAAAGGTGCGGTTATAAGCCTCTCCGGTAATCAGTTCGAATCCGCCGCGCGCAAACTCAACCTGAACCTCGGTAACATCATCGAAGTTCTGCTGTTCGATGAAATCACTGTTAGAAAAGGTGATCGCCTGGGCTGCCATCAAGCTTCCCGAATATGGGTCGACGGCGGTAACCATGAAGAGCGAGAGAGCACCGAGAAAGGCAAAAAATGGGTTTAGTGCGCCGCGTTTTAGGCGCCAAAGTTTTGGTCGCTTGCGGTTGTGTTTTTTGAGCCAGGCTTCATAGCTGGAATCTAGCTTTTCACCGAGGGTAGGTTGATAGGCTTCGTGGCGACCCATACCCACCTCTTCCCTCTTTTTAAATCAAGAGAATTCTAACCGAGGGGTATTTTTTGATTGGGACATGCGCTCAGAACGCGCAGCATGGCGCTCTTTTCTGCTGAGGTTACCCAAAGTCCGTATTTGTATTTCACGGCTATCTGTCTTGCCACGTAGGCGCAACGGTAGCTCTTGTTCGGTGGCAACCAGCTTGCAGCATCGCTGTCGCTCTTCTTACCGTTTGTCGGTCCATCCACGGCTAGCAGATTTAGCGGGTCATGGTAAATGTTGAAACGCTGGTCTGAAGAAAGTTTTTGAGCGCCTTTCTGCCAGGCGTCAGAAAGGGCCACAACGTGGTCGATCTGCACTTTGCTCGAGGTGCCAACTCCGCGCACGAAGTTGATGGTCTTGCCGGTGTATGGGTCTTTTAGAGTTCCGGTTTTGACAGTGCAGCCATCGTTTTTGAGAACGATGTTTCTCAGGTCGCGCTGAAGAATAAGGTTTCGAGTATCGCAACCCGCAACAGCTGACCACCCATCGCTAAACTTTGAGCGCGCGTATCCGGTTTTCGGGGCGCGCCCTTTCACCGCGATTTTTGCCAGCACCGTGACTGCTTTATTGCCGCTAGCAGCATCGGCTGGTTGCGCTTCGGCAACGCCAACTGAAGCAACTAGTGCAAGTGCCGCTAGTAAACCGAATGCTTTAGAAAGTTTGTGCTGAACCAATAGCTTGCTCGAGATTTACGAAATCAACCGCACGGTCAAGATAGGCATCGACCTGGGCTTCTTTGTAACCGCCGGTGACCGGCTTGAACTTAACCTCGCGCAACTGCGCCGTGGTCAACTTGGCTGAACCCTCTAGGTGAGCCGCAATGTTGCCAAGCGCAACATCAACCTGCTTGCGGTGGTATCCCTTTGAAAACGCACCAGCTGAGTCGAACGCCTTGTTCTTGCCACGCTTGGTACGAGCCAAAAGTGTGTCGCGCCAGTTTGTCAACTTTTCGCGGCTAGCGTCAAAACCGTGTCTTCTAATAGTTGAGCGAGCAACCTGCAAACCAAAGGCATCGTCTAGTCGATCTAGCGCTGCGTCGACCAGCGCGATTTCATAACCGCCCTTAACCAGTGAGAACTGAGAATTGCGAATGAATCCCTCGTCAGCAACACTGGCATCGCCGAGTGCAAAAATGCTTCTGGCTTGGTCAACTAAAGCGTCAACTTCCGCTGGGTCATAACCGAGGTTTTTCTTGGTGGTCTTGGCAAAATGTGCAGTCACAGGGTTAATCCTAAATGGGTAGTTGAAGAAGCAGGTAAGCAATCAGAGTCGCGGGAATAATCGAATCGAGACGATCCATGATTCCGCCGTGCCCTGGCAGCAAAGAGCTCATGTCTTTAATGCCTAGGTCGCGCTTGATCAGAGACTCAGCAAGGTCGCCGAAAACTGCTGCTAGCAGCATGCACCCGGCAAAAAGCAAAGCGAACCAGATCGGTTTTCCGAGAATCAAGCAGCCGGTGATAGACACCAGGCTTCCCGCCGTGATTGATGCCAGCAGGCCTTCCCAGGTTTTTTTAGGGCTAACTCCGGGTGCGAGTTTGTGACGACCGAATTTGCGGCCGACCAGGTATCCCGCAGTATCAATGAAGGCAACCGTGGTCACAAAGATCAGCACCCACCACTGACCATCTTCGTGCGCTAGCAGCAGCGCTGAAAAACTCAGTGTGAGTGGCAAGTACGCAACGACGAATGCGGCAGCAGCGAAATCTTGTAGGGTGTGGCGAAGGGTTCGATCATCCTGCTTTCCCTGAAACATGATGTGAATCTGTCGCCAGATAATCAGTGCGAGCACGATGACAAACGCAGCCATCCATTGCCACTGCGCGCCATTGGCAGTGCCACCCAAATAAGCAATCGGCATGATGAGGGCTGAGCCAACAGTCACAGGCACCCGAGGTACATACCAGCCGCGCTGACGCAGTGCAGTTGAGAGTTCCCAAGCACCCGCAGAACAGGCTGCGCTAACTAGCAGAATGAACAGCTGAGGAATCACGAGGATGCTTGCGAGGAATGTGCCACCGAGCAGCAAACCAACGATCACAGAACTTCTAAGGCTGCGACCGCCAGACTCCGAACTGCTCGACATCGAATTTATACCTCGAGCAGTTCGGCTTCTTTGCGCTTTAGCGCTTCATCAATAGCATCGATGTGAGTCTTGGTGATTGCATCAAGCTCTTTTTCGGCACGTGAGTGGTCATCTTCGCCGATTAGGGAATCCTTCTTCAGTGCGTCTAGTTCATCCTTGCCCTTGCGACGAATGTTTCGAACTGAAACTCTGTGGTCTTCGGCCTTGGCTTTTACCAACTTGACATACTCTTTGCGACGGTCTTCAGTTAGTTCAGGCAGGGTGACGCGAATCAGGTTGCCGTCATTGGTCGGGTTGGCGCCAAGGTTCGGCATGTCACGAATCGCCTTTTCGATAGCAGCCAGTGCGCTCTTGTCGTAAGGGGTAATGACGATGGTGCGAGCTTCTGGGTTCTGCATTCCACCGAGTTGTGAAAGCGGAGTCGGGGTGCCGTAGTAGTCGACGGTTAGCTTCTGAAACATGGCTGGGTTGGCGCGTCCGGTGCGAACGGTTGCGAAGTCATCCTTAGTGGCTTCAACGGTGCGAGCCATCTTGTCGGTAACTGCGCTGATGATATCGGCAATCATGATTTTCCTTTTCTAAAGTTAGGCGGTAACCAAGGTACCGATTTTTTCGCCGCGGATGGCTTTTGAAATATTGTCATCGTCCATGCCAAAAATGCGCATCGGCATCTTGTTGTCCATGCAGAGGCTGAAGGCGGTGGCGTCAACCACTTTTAGGCCTTTGACCAAGGCATCCTGGTAACTGATGCTGTCGATTTTGGTTGCGGTCGGGTCTTTCTTCGGGTCTGCGGTGTAAACCCCATCAACACCGTTCTTTGCTACTAGAACCTCATCGCAGTGAATCTCTAGAGCGCGCTGAGCAGAAACGGTATCGGTTGAGAAGAACGGCATACCAGCGCCAGCTCCGAAAATTACGACGCGACCTTTTTCAAGGTGACGAATAGCGCGAAGCGGAATGTATGGCTCGGTAACCTGGGCCATTGCAATAGCCGACTGCACTCGGGTGCTAACCCCGGCCTGTTCTAAAAAGTCTTGCAGGGCCAAAGCGTTCATAACGGTGCCCAACATACCCATGTAGTCAGCGCGCGAGCGATCCATGCCGCGTTGGCTAAGTTCGGCGCCTCTGAAGAAGTTTCCGCCACCGACCACGATCGCAACTTCGGCGTGCTTGGTGCCATCGGCGATTGAACGCGCAATCTTGCTAACCACGTCTGGGTTTACACCCAACTGGCCGCCACCGAAAGCCTCACCTGAGAGCTTCAAAAGAACTCGACGTTTAGCCTGTGCCATAGTGATTCTCCTCGTGTGATTTGCTTCGTTCAGTTTATTCCAGTCAAAGCGAAAGGCTCGACCCTGAAGGGTCGAGCCTTTCTACTTTTAGACTTAGGCGCCTACGCGGAATCGCACGAATGCAGAAACCTTGAGGCCAGCGTTGTCAAGAACCTTCTGAACTGAAAGCTTGTTGTCCTTTGCGAAGTCCTGTTCGAGAAGCACGTTCTCTTTGAAGAAGCCGTTTACGCGGCCTTCAACGATCTTTGCAAGGGCAGCTTCTGGCTTGCCTTCGTTGCGCGCGGTCTCTTCGGCAATGCGACGCTCAGTCTCAACAACAGTTGCGTCTACCTCATCGCGGTTCAGCACGGTTGGGCTGAATGCTGCGATGTGAACCGCTACGTCGTGAGCGGTTGCTGCGTCATCACCTGAGTAAGCAACTAGAACGCCCACCTGTGGTGGAAGGTCCTGGCTGGTCTTGTGTAGGTAAGCGTCAACAGCAGCATCCTTGAGGGCTACAACCTTGCGTAGTTCAACCTTCTCGCCAATCACAGCAGCTTCGTCGTTGATAACGTCGCCAACGGTCTTGCCGTCAACAGCAGCAGCCAAAGCTGCCTCTACGTTCTCAGCGCCAGCAGCAACGATTGCGTCAGCTAGCTTCTCAGCAAGCGCTACAAACTTGTCAGCCTTAGCAACAAAGTCAGTCTCGCAAGCAAGTTCGATTAGGTAGCCGGTGCCACCAGAAACGCGAGCCACGATCAAACCATTGCTGGTGGTGCGGCCTTCACGCTTGGTAACACCCTTTAGACCCTTGAGGCGAAGAACTTCAAGCGCCTTGTCAACGTTGCCATCGGCTTCGTCGAGGGCGTTCTTGCAGTCCATCATGCCGGCGCCTGAGCGCTCGCGCAGTGCCTTTACGTCAGCGGCGGTGTAGTTAGCCATTACTCGGCTTCCTTTTCTGCAGCAGGTGCTGCCTCTTCAGCTGCGGCCGCAGGTGCTGCCTCAGCTGCTGGGGTTTCGGTCTGCTCTAGAAGTTCGCGCTCCCACTCAGCTAGTGGCTCAACAGCCTCTTCTGGCTTTGAGTGGCGAGCAACCAAACCTTCGGCAACTGCATCTGCGATAACGCGGGTTAGCAGGCCAACAGAGCGGATTGCGTCGTCGTTACCTGGGATACCGATGGTGACCTCATCTGGGTCACAGTTGGTGTCGAGGATACCGATAACTGGAATACCGAGCTTCTTAGCTTCGGTGATTGCAAGGTGTTCCTTGTTGGTGTCTACTACCCAGATCGCTGAGGGAGTATTGGTAACGTTGCGAACACCGCAGAGGGTCTTGACAAGCTTGTCTTTCTCGCGACGAAGGATAAGAAGTTCCTTCTTGGTAAGGCCGCTCTTCGAAGAGTCTTCGAAGTCCATGAGCTCAAGTTCCTTGAGGCGTGATAGACGCTTCTGAACAGTCTGGAAGTTGGTCAAAAGACCACCCAACCAACGCTCGTTGATGTATGGCTGGCCAACGCGCTGTGCCTGCTCAGCAATAACTTCCTGAGCCTGCTTCTTGGTGCCAACGAAAAGAATGCTTCCGCCGTGAGCAACGGTGTCTTTTACGAACTCGTATGCCTGGTCAATGTATGAAAGCGACTTCTGAAGGTCGATGATGTAGATGCCTGAACGGTCGGTCAGAATGAAGCGACGCATCTTTGGGTTCCAGCGACGAGTCTGGTGTCCGAAGTGAACACCGCTGTCTAGCAGCTGGCGTACGGTTACGACTGACATGGTCGTACTCCTTCTGGCGCAATAATGCGCCCTCAGTTGATAACCCGTGCGGTTGCTCGGGTTCCTGGTGCCGCAGACAAACCGCTAACCCGAAGGTGAGACTGAGAGTTTGTGCTGTAGTTCGGCACGCGAAGTCAACAGGCGAACCTGTTGCTAAGCACAAGTCTAACCGCAAAACCACTGGGTTTTCCACCGAATTTGAAACTAAAAACGAAGGATGCGCGCCGCTGTTTCAACCTTGCTTTATGAAAACAATCCAAATGATCATTCCACCCAGAATCGGCCTTGTGGTGCTCGCCATTTTGGTTTTTCTCTTGACCCAGCAGCACCCTACCGCCGCCTTTGCATCGGGTTGGGTTTTGCCAGTCAAACCGCCAGTGCAACTCGAGGGAATCTACCGTGCGCCCGTCACAAAATATGCAGCTGGGCACCGCGGCATCGACTATCGCGTCAAAGAAGGGCAGCAGCTTCTAGCGCCTTTTGATGGCGAGGTTTATTTTCTCGGTCAAGTCGCACGCAAACCGGTTATTACCCTGATTCACAGTGGCGGTTACCTGACTTCATACGAGCCAGCCTGTTCAACTCTTGGCAAAGGTGAAGCGGTTAAGCAAAAACAGGTTTTTGCCAGCGTTTGCTCGAGCGGTTATCAATCGCACTGCAGAGTTCTATGCATTCACTACGGCATGCGGCTCGGCGAAAACTACCTGTCACCCTTGAGCCTGGCTGGTGCACTTCCACCTAGCCACACCATCAGTTAGGCGCGAGGATGAGCGTTTTCGTACCCTTGGCGAAGCCTTTCAATACTCACGTGGGTGTAAATCTGAGTGGTGCCGAGATTGGCGTGACCAAGCAGTTCTTGAACCGCACGAAGATCGGCTCCGCCATCAAGCAAATGAGTCGCAGCCGTGTGGCGAAGCGTGTGAGGTCCGGCTTGGCCCGTTGGGGTTTCAGCCAGTAGTCCAGCTACTATCCCGTAAATCTGTCGCACGCCGATTCGAGTGCCTTTTTGATTTAGCAGCAGGGCTGCCCCAGAGTTTTCATTTGCGAGCTTGGTTCTACCGAGGCGAATGTAGTCGGCGAGCGCTTTAGCCGCTGGTTCACCGTAGGGGACCATGCGTTGCTTGTTGCCTTTACCGGTAACCATCAGCAGCTGCCTCGAATAATCAATGTCACTGGTATTGAGCCCAACCAGTTCGCTCACGCGCATGCCACTTGCGTAAAGCAACTCAATTACCAGCCGTTCGAGCAGACGATTCGCATCACCGGTGGCTGCTCCTCTTTCGAGCTGTTCAAAGATTGCCTGCAGGCTTTCTCTGCTGACCACCTTGGGAAGTGTTCTAGAAGTTTTCGGTGACTTTAGTCGCAATCCAAGATCTGTGGCATGGTGACCCTGTCGATAAAGCCAATTGCAAAAACTGCGAACCGATGCGCTCTTTCGAACCATGGTGCTTTTAGCGGCACCAGCTTCGCTAACTCGGTACAGCCAATCACGCAGGTCGTCGAGGGTTATTTCTTCTGATTGAACCCGACCAACGTCATGTAAGAAATTGACCAGCTCACCGATGTCATTCGAGTATGCGCGCTGAGTATTTACCGAATAGCCTTTAGCAGCACCGAGGTAACCGATGTAACGGTCTACCAGGTAGCTGTCTAAGGTGGTCATGTTTCTAGGTTATGGCGAACCTTTCGGTAACCGCTGCTATGACGCTCAAGGTATCCATCGACTTCAAGTCGCCCGACCGAGATTTGCGCCTCACGCATGGTTAGGCCAGCAATGCGCTGCACGTCTAGCAGAGTGAGCGTGCGCTTACCGAACGCGTCTAGTGCCCTGGTATCGGTGGCTCCTAGGCTTTCGCGAAGTTCGAACTTTTCTGCGCTCAGCCCGAGCAGCTCGAGAGCATCCTGAGGCGTGGCAAGCAGGTCTACATCGGTCGGGTGGGCTCTCAGTAGGTCTAGGCAACCTCTAGACGAAGAGTCGTAAAGGCGCCCTGGCACAATGGCTACTCGACGGCCGATCTCGATTGCGTGATTTGCGGTTGACATTGATCCGCTGCGCTTTCCCGCTTCAACCACAACGGTTGCCTGGCCAATGGCCGCGATAAGACGATTTCGCATGAGAAAGCGCCATTTAGCTGGCGCTACTCCCGGAGGAACCTCTGCTAGCAGTGCATTCTGCCTGAGCATTTGCTCGAACAGTGGGGCATTGTGCGACGGGTACAGCCGATCTAGTCCACCTGCGAGTATGGCGAGGGTTGAAGCTTCGAGTTCGAGGCTGGCGCGATGCACGAGTGTGTCGATTCCGAATGCGCCACCCGAAACGGTAGTTACCCGATGTTCTGCACATGCCTCGGCTAAATCAACGCTCACCTGCTGACCATAGGTGGTGGCGATACGTGAGCCAACGATGCTCATTGAATATGCAAAATCAAGGGTCTCAGCCTTGCCAAGCATCCAAAGCAAATGCGGTTTCGCATCTTCCAAGTCGAATAATCCCTGGCAGTAGTAACCGCAATCTTGGGTGATCAATCTGCCGCTGCGATTTGCAAAGCCATTCAGGTTTGCTCTCACAAGATTCAGGTTTAGGCGCGGCACCCAGCGTTCAAGAGCGTCTGCCCAAAGGCTCTCGATAGGCGAATTGAAGTCATGTTCGAATTCTTCAAGCGAACTAGCTAATTGCTCTTTCAAAGTTCTAGCCGACCGTCGATGAATAATGAACTCGAGAGTCTGTCCCATGCCTAGCAATGACGTTAGCCTGCCTGCAAAGCGGTCTCCCGGTTCGGCTAGATGGCTCATGGCAACTGCTGCGAAGGCGTTTTGGTGATCGCTCGTGTAAACCATGCCGGCCAGCAATTTGGATATTTCGGTTTCTGAAATCAGCAGGTCGGTCAAAGCAGTTCGCCTCCTCGAAGAGCCATCGCTCTCAGAACTTCTTCTTCACCAGGGCTCGGTTTGCCGTCTAGATCGGCGATTGTCCACGCCAGCCGAAGGCAGCGGTCGAAACCTCGCATGCTGACGATGCCCTTTTCAAGCGCTCGATTTAGTTGAGTTGTGGCATTTCTTGCGAGCTTCAATTTGGTTCTCAGGTAAGCGGGCGTGATTTCTGAGTTAGTTTCGAACCTAGAGCCCTGCAATCGTTCTTTGGCAGCCAATCTGGCTTGCACGACTTTATCCCTCGCCTGCTCAGTTGTAAGCCGGTCACTTGATTGTTCGAGTTTGGCAATCAGCGCGCTCACCGGTTGCACCTGAAGCCTGATGTCAATGCGGTCGAAAAGTGGCCCACCCAGTTTGGCTAGGTAGCGTTGCCTTGAAAGCACCGAGCACTCGCACTGCTTTTTCTTCGAGCCATAGTTGCCGCAGGCACAAGGGTTGGCGGCAACTACGAGTTGAAAGTTTGCGGGGAAAATCGCTTGACCCGCTGATCTTGCAATCACGATTTTGCGCGCTTCAAGAGGCTCTCTCAAAGCTTGCAAAACATGGTTTTGGTATTCGGTAACTTCGTCAAGAAAAAGCACTCCGTGATGGGCCAACGATATGGCACCGGGTTTTGGCAAACCCATTCCGCCCCCGATTACCGATGACGGTGACGCGCTGTGATGGGGTGATTGAAAACTCGGTCTCAAACTCAAAGCGTCTTGTTTCAAATACTGGTTTGAGCCAATTAGTGAGTGGATGGCCGCCACTTCGATTGCCTGCTCTATTTCTAGGTCGGGAAGAATTCCCGAAAGCCGTTCGGCCAGCATGGTCTTACCTGCACCTGCAGAACCCACAAGCGAAATATTGTGACGACCGGCTGCTGCCACGAGCAAACCGTAGACCGCCTCTGGCTGCCCAATGACGTCGGCTAAATCGGTGGTTGATACTTCAGCACTTGTCTCACGAATGGGTGATTCTGCGGTTGTGTTTACAGCGAGATTATTCATAAGTTCTCGCAAGTTTGCACCTGAATACAGGGCAATACCTGCTACCAGACCAGCCTCAAGCAAGCTCTGCTCGGCAACTGCAACCTTGGTAAACCCGAGTCTTTTCGCCTGCAATACCGCAGCCAGAGTGCCATTCACCTTACGAATCGAACCATCCAATCCCAATTCACCGATGAATACGCAATCTGCTACAAGTTCTGCTTTAAGTTGCCCGCTTGCGACCAGCAGGCCAGTTGCGATTGCCAGATCGAATCCGCTGCCGTATTTGGGTATCGAAGCAGGTGAAAGATTTACTGTGATTCGCCTCGCAGGGATTTCGAATCCGCTGTTTACGCAGGCAGCTTTGACTCTTGAGCTCGCTTCGCTTAGCGAAGTATCTGGTAGTCCGACTAGAACAAATGCTGGTAGTCCCTGAGCAATATCGACCTCGACCTCGACTAAACCGCCGAGCAAACCGATCAGCGAAATGGCATTGGTTTTTGCCAGCATCATGCAACCTGTTTCAAATGTTCAATGGCAACGCGCCCTCCGCGAAGCATCACCGCGATTGCGTCGATGCGAACTTGAACCTGCGAGACCTGGTATTTCTCGCACCAGTGAGCCACCAGTTTTCTGATTCTGGCCTGCTTCGAATTAGTGATGGCTTCAAACGGGTGACCTGAGTTTTGCGAACTTCGAGTTTTCACTTCGACAAACACCAGGGTCTTGCCCTCCTGCGCCACGATGTCTAACTCGCCTTCGCGGCAGCGGTAGTTTCGCTCGATTACCTGATAGCCGAGCCGCTCAAGATATTCGCAAGCTCGGTCTTCGCCGTAGCGCCCTAACCACTGATTCGTTGTCATGGCTCTAGGTTTTCGTTAGCGCCGTTGGTTAAAAGTAAAAATCCCTCTACCTGTGGAAAGGTGAGGGAATTGTCAGTTGGGGTTTACGAGAAGTCTTTCGGTAGTTCGAACCCGCGACCCTCTAGCTCTTCGATGTTTACATCTTTGAAAGTCAGAATGTTTACCGACTTCACGAATCGGTCAGAACGAAACTGATCCCAAACCCAGACATCTCGCAGTTTGAGTTCGAAATAGAAATCAGCGGCTGTGTCAATTCGCTTCAGCTCAACTTCATTGGCTAAATAGACTCGGCGTTCAGTCTCGACGAAGTACTTGAAGGTTCCCGAGACATCGCGGAATTCGCGCATTAGAGCAGCTTCTGCAGCCCGCTCAACTTCATCGAATTCGTTCTCATCCATGCTGAAAGTGTAATCACAAATCGAAGAGCTTGTTATCGCCCAAAATGTTGCTCAACCAGGTTTTGCGATGTTCGGCTACCGGGCCAAATTCTTGCAGTGCTGAAATGTGATTCGGGCTGGCGTATCCCTTGTTCTCATCCCAGGCGTATCCTGAATATTTTTCGCTCAGCTCAATCATCAGTTCGTCTCTGGCAACTTTTGACAGAACGCTCGCTGCAGCTACGCTGGCGCAGTCGCGGTCAGCTTTGGTTTGCACTTTTACTTGGATGTCACCGAGTGCGCCCAGCCAGTTGTGACTGCCGTCGAGAATCGCCGAACTGCGATGCTTGAGCAGTTCTGATTTGGTGTTCTGGCTGAGTTGTTCAAAAGCGCGATGCGCAGACAGGCTCAAGCATTTGGTGATTCCCAGAGTGTCGATTTCATGAGCACTTGCATAGCCAATGGCATAGGCGCTAACCCAATCGCTGAGCGGGGCAACCAATTCTTGCCTGACCTTGGCTGAAATCAGCTTGCTATCTCTCAGCAGCGGTGGCCAAGGGTTTAGGTTTTGCATATCGATAACTGCAATACCAACGGCAACCGGCCCAGCCAGGGCGCCTCGCCCGACTTCATCGATTCCCAAAACATATCGAGTTCCGCCAGCGGCTAACTCGGTTTCGAGGTTAAGACTTGGGTACGTCTTTGAAGACATCGGGATAGTTACTCAACCAGTTAAAGCGATCGAATGGCCAGCTGAGCACAAAAGCCTTGCCTACGATGAATTCTTTGCCGACAAAACCTTTGCTCGGCAATTGCGTGTGAAAACGCGAGTCTGCGCTGTTTGCGCGGTTATCGCCCATTACCCAGTAAGAGTCGGCAGGAACGGTCACATCGAAGGTGCTATCTGAAGGATTTGCTCCATCGATGACATAAGGCTCGCTAATCGACTTGCCATTTATAACCAAGTGCTTTTGCGCATCACAGCAAACTACGTGGTCGCCGGGCAAGCCGATGACGCGCTTTACCAAGTGGTTGTCGCTGTCTGGTGCGGTGATGCCGAAGGCTCCTAGAATCCAGTCCCAAGTTGCGGTGTACCAAGGCACCTGCTCGTCGTTGATTGCGCTTAGCCAGCCGCCCGGGTCTTTGAAGACCACAATGTCGCCGTGTTCAATAGGCAAGAGGTTTGGGTAAAACTCGCTCACTACGATTCGATCGTTGACCATCAGAGTGGTTTGCATTGACTCAGATGGAATGTAGAACGAGCGAATAACGAATGCCTTGATGAGCAATGACAGCACCAGGGCAAAACCTACGACGCCGACGATGTCTAACAGAAAAGTAACCAGAGGGTGACGCTTAGCTTTGCGGGCTTTGCGCTGCGCCTTTAAACGCCGAAACCGAGTTTCCTCAGAATCTTGCTGTGGCAACTCGGTTTCAGTCATAAAAGAAGTTTAAGCGTTGTCGCGCTTCTCTTTAATCTTCGCCTTCTTACCGCGTAGGTCGCGTAGGTAGTAAAGCTTGGCACGACGAACATCACCGCGGGTAATAACTTCAATCTTGTCGATTACTGGTGAGTGAACTGGGAAGGTACGCTCTACGCCAACCTGGTAAGCGATTTTGCGAACGGTAAAAGTCTCGCGAACGCCAGCTGAGTGGCGACGGATTACAACACCCTGGAAAACCTGCACACGGCTACGGTTACCTTCAATGATGTTTACGTGAACGGCTACGGTGTCACCAACGCGGAAATCTGGTACTTCGCGAAGGCTCTTGGCATCTACTGCATCTAGAAGCTGCATGATCAACACTTTCTGTTACTGCGCGCAGGTCAACAACAAATTTTAGATTTTGTCTGATTTATGTTCACCCGTTCTCCCCTGCGGCAGAGCATTCGGGTAGCGAACACAAGGTTTTATCTTAGCAACGTTGTGGCTATTCGCCAAGTAGATCTGGGCGCACTCTCTTGGTGCGCTCAACTTGCTGCTCGTGACGCCACTTAGCGATTGCCGCGTGATTGCCACTCAGCAATATTTCTGGCACGTTGAACCCGCGCCATGTTGCCGGTTTGGTGTAGCTCGGGTATTCCAATAAGCCATCGCTGTGTGACTCTTCAACTAGGCTTTCTGCGTTGCCGATTACCCCAGGAATCAAACGTGCAATGGCTTCGATCATTGCCATGGCAGCGACTTCGCCACCGTTCAAAACATAGTCACCTAGCGAAATAAGTCGAACCTTAGCCCGAGTGGATGCATATTCCACCACGCGCTGGTCGATGCCTTCATAACGGCCGCAAGCGAATACCAGATGCTTCTCACCAGATAGTTCTTGGGCCGTAGCCTGAGTGAATTTTTCGCCAGCTGGTGAGGTAAAAATCACGGTGGCCATTTGGTTATCGGCGAGCACCTGATCTAGCGCTTCGCCCCAAGGCTCGGGTTTCAATAGCATTCCGGCACCGCCACCGTAAGGGCTGTCATCAACGGTGCGGTGTTTATCGTGCGTGAAATCTCGCAGGTCTATCGCGTTGAATTCGAGAATCCCTTTGTCGCGGGCTTTGCCTAAAAGTGAAAGTTCGAGCGGTGAGAAATAATCCGGAAAAATCGAGATTGCGTCGATCTTCATGGGTTATTCGGTTTCGTCAGCTGGGGCAGGCTCAGGGGTTGCCAACTCAGGCAACACGTCTTCGAATAGACCAATCGGTGGTGTCACAGTTAGGCTACCGGCTTTGACATCAACATTTGGAACAATGGCCTTCACAAATGGAACCATGACCTCGCGGCCGGCATCTACGACGAGAATGTCTTGGGCCGGCAAATGTTCAACTGCCTTGACTACACCGATTTGCTTGCCGTCACGCATCACCTTTAGGCCAACCAGTTGGTGGTCATACCAAGCGTCAGGTTCGGTCGGTGATTCGTCGGTGTTTTGGGCAACCAGCAAAATCGCCTTGATTAGGCTTTCGGCGGTGTTGCGATCCTCAACATCCTTGAGAAAAAGAACTGGAGATTGGTTGTACCAGCGAAGTTCATTAACGGTTACGGTCTTGCCGAACCAAACTGAGGTTTCAGGAACTTGAAGTTCAAAAGTTGCGCCTGGTACAAATCGCTCGTTAGGGCTATCGGTATATAGCTCGAGCTTGATAGCTCCCTTTAGGCCGTGAGCTTTAAGCAACCGGCCGACGCGGAGCTTGGTCTGACTAGAAATCGTTCTCGACCACGTCTACGCGCACTTTCTTGCCATCGGCTAGAGCCTTGATGACGTTGCGCAGTGCGGTTGCAGTGCGGCCGTTGCGCCCGATCACTCGGCCGAGGTCTTCAGGGTGCACGTGAATCTCAAGCAGGTCTCCGCGAGAGGTTGAACGTGCAACTACAGAGGCATCTTCTGGGTGGTCGACGATGCCCTTGACCAAGTGTTCGAGCGCAGCAGCAAGCACGATTATTCGGTTACTTCTTCAGCAGCTTCGGTTGCGTCTTCAACTGCTTCTTCAGCAGCTGCTTCAGCTTCGGCTTCTTCAACAGCAGCCTGCTCGGTAGCTTCAGCAACTTCAGCTGCTGGTGCTTCGATCTCGGCAGCTGCTTCAGCAGCTTCTTCTACAACCTCAGCCTTGGCTTCTACAACCTTGATTTCAGACTTTGGCTTTAGAACAACCTTCTTGTTGGTGTCAACTGCGAATGCTGGCTTTGGCTCAGCAACCTTGACGGTGTTCTTTGCGTTTGTGTCGCCCTTTGACTTCTGAAAGTCGCCGGTGAGTTTAAGTAGAACTTCTACCTGTTCGGTTGGCTGAGCGCCAACGCCGAGCCAGTACAGAGCGCGCTCTGAGTTGATCTCGATCAGCGATGGGTTCTGACCTGGGATGTAGCGACCGATTTCTTCGATCACACGACCATCACGCTTGGTGCGTGAGTCAGCAACCACTACACGGTAGTGAGGTGCACGGATTTTTCCGAGACGCTTTAGGCGGATTTTTACGGCCACGATTTTCCTTTATTGGGTGTCTGTTACGAACACTCAACCGTGAGCGTGGGGGCACACTCGGATGAGAAGCTCTAGGGGGTTACGCTTGGCGTTTGGTTAGAGGGTCAAACGCACGCAACCGCTCTATTCTGCCAGAAAGTTTGCTGGTTTGGCAACCTTACAGGCCGAAAGCCGAGCCGCCATTGCTCTGGCTCGGCGGGGTTTGCCCGCGACGAGCAGCTTCCTCGGCAGCACGCTTCGCAGGGTTTCCCGATTTAGAACCCTTCTTTGGCTTGCTCTTTGACTTGGATGAGCCGCCGCCTGGGAATCCGCCCATGCCAGGAGGCATACCCGGAATGCCGGGATTTCCACCCTTTGCAACGGTCTTCATCATCTTGGCTGCCTGCTCAAATCTGGTCACCAGCGAATTGACTTCGGTGACGGTGGTTCCCGAACCGCGTGCGATTCGAAGTCGGCGAGAACCATTGAGCACTTTTGGCTGCTGACGCTCAAGTTTGGTCATCGAACGAATGATTGCTTCGGTGCGGTCGATTTCTTTTTCATCAAAGTTCTCGAGCTGCTTTCGCATTTGCCCAGCACCTGGCATCATCGCCAGCATGCTCTTGAGTGAGCCCATTTTGCGAAGTTGTTGCATCTGGTCTAAGAAGTCTTCGAGGGTGAAGGCATCCTTGAGCATTTTGTCGGCGAGCGCCTTAGCTTCTGCTTCATCGAAGGCCTTTTGGGTCTGTTCGATAAGGGTGAGCACGTCACCCATGTCAAGAATGCGCGATGCCATGCGATCTGGGTAGAACGGCTCGATCGCATCGAGACCTTCACCGGTTGATGCAAAAATAATCGGCTTTCCGGTGACCTTTGCAACTGAAAGTGCGGCACCACCGCGGGTATCGCCGTCTAGCTTTGAAAGCACGACACCGGTGATGCCAACGCCGTCTTCAAAAGCCTTGGCAACGTTGACGGCATCTTGACCGATCATCGCGTCAATGACGAAGAGCACTTCGTCTGGGTCGGTTACCTTACGGATGTCGCTAGCCTGCTTCATCAACTCTTCGTCAATGCCGAGTCGGCCGGCGGTGTCGATGATGACTACCGAGAAAAGCTTCTTTTCGGCATGCTTAATGGCTTCTTTGGCGACCTTGACCGGGTCACCTTTGCCATTGCCTGGCTCGGGAGCGAATACAGGTACTCCGGCGCGTTCACCAACCACCTCGAGCTGATTTACCGCGTTTGGTCGCTGCAGGTCGGCAGCTACTAGAACCGGGGTTTGCCCCTGGTCTTTCAACCACTTAGCAAGTTTTCCCGCGAATGTGGTCTTACCAGAACCCTGAAGACCGGCGAGCATGATCACCGTAGGTGGTTTTTTGGCGAAGGCAAGCTTGCGTTGCTGGCCACCGAGAATCTCGACCAACTCTTCGTTGACGATGTTGACAACTTGCTGGGCTGGGTTCAGCGCCTTTGAAACTTCGTCACCGAGGGCACGCTCGCGAACTGCGGCGACAAAATCTTTTACAACCTCGAGTGCGGTATCTGCCTCGAGCAGCGCGCGCCTGATTTCGCGAAGGGTTGCGTCAATGTCTGCCGCGCTAAGTTTGCCTTTGCTGCGCAGATTTTTAAACGTATCGACCAGACGGTCGCTCAGGTTGCCGAACATAACCTCTAGCCTACTTTGGCGCCATCACTGAGATGTATCGCGGCGGGATTCTGTGATCGAGTTTGTCAACCGGGATTCCAGCGTTGAACAGCATTGAAATACCGACCGCAAGATTTTGCATCACCTGCGTAAGTGCAGCGCGCTGCCCAAGCGAATAACCGTATTCAATCAAAACCCCATCGAGAATCAGTCGGGTCTCTTCAAGACCAGGGAACATGTGCTTTGCAAGTTCTGGATTGTGTTGCGATTCGAGATACATTTCGAGGCGGTAGTTACGCCAAGACTTTCTGCTCTCAAGAAAGCCCGCAACCACGATTGAACCATATTGTTCTGGGCCGAGTTCTTGCTCGAGTTGCTTAACGTTGCCATCCACAATCTGTCTGATTGCTAAGTCGAAGGAGGCAGCGATTATGGCATCCGTGGTTTTGTATCTCGGGTAAAGCGTGCCCGTTGATACGCGTGCTCTGCGGGCAATTCGCGCCATTGAAGTTGCCGCCACACCCGAGTTTGCCACCACTTCGATTGTCGATGCCAAAAATTGCCGTTCGACATGCTCGGGGGCCTTTTCAATACCTGGCAGTTCGGCCTGCTGTGGCATCGGGTTGTCCAGCAGAACCTGCATGCCAGGATGCTTCAAGATGTCATCTGGCATAGTTCGCAAGAATGCCAGAAACGGCGTAGCTGCAACGGCATCCGGAATAATCGGAATGCTCAGGTAGGTTCCCAGTTTGACCGATAGGTACCACGCTAAACGAACACACTTGACCGGGTCATTAGCAGTCTTGCTCTGCCACCAGTTTTGAATATCGGGGTTTAGCACTTCAGCAATCTCAGCGTTGCGGTGCGAAACCAGCAGCACCTCGAGCATTGCTGAGTTGAGTTCGCTTATCGGCATCGCATCGGTTGAATTCTCGACCAGCGAATCTAGCCATTCGATTCCGTAATGAATCCAGAGCTCAGCCAAGAAACCATTCATGTCACCGAAGTAAGTGTAGAAGGTAGGTCGGGAATGGTGACTGATTTTGGTGATGTCACCAACGGTAATTCGGTCAATTCCCTTGTTGGCAATCGCCTTTATGCCAGATGCAAGCAGTTCGTCATGCGACGAAGCATTGCGAGCAGAAGCTGAACTAACCACCCAAGCATCTTACTTTGTCAGATGTTAGCCGACTAGCCCTCTGGCAAATTCGTCAGCTTCGAAGAATGCAAAGTCATTGATGCCCTCGCCAAAACCAATGAGTTTTACCGGTATCCCGAGGTCGCGCTGAATCGAATAAACGATTCCGCCCTTGGCAGTGCCATCAACCTTGGTCAGCACCACACCGGTCACGTTAGCAACTTCGGCAAAAGCTTTGGCCTGCTGCAATCCGTTTTGGCCAGTGGTTGCATCGATTACCAAGAGCACTTCTGAAACTGGAACAGTCTTTTCTACCACCCGTCGAATCTTGCCGAGCTCATCCATCAAGTCTGACTTGTTTTGCAGACGTCCCGCAGTGTCGATGATCACCAGGTCTGCTTTAGCCTCTGCCGCGGTTTCGACTGCCTCAAAGGCTACCGAAGCGGGGTCTTGCCCCTCGGCTTTTGGCCTTACCAGTCTGGCTCCAGCACGATCAGCCCAGGTCTGAATCTGATCTACGGCCGCGGCTCTGAAAGTGTCGGCTGCGCCAATCACAACGCTCCACTGACCTTCAGCAAGCCAGCGGGCAAGTTTTCCGATGGTGGTGGTCTTGCCAACACCATTCACTCCAACCACGAGAAATACATAAGGAAACTTTGAACCCTCGAGGTTCAGAGCTCGACCTTCGATCTCAAGTGCGGTAGTGAGCACCGAAACCAGAATCGCCTTTAGTTCAGCTTCAGTGCTTGCACCAATTGCGTTAGCTTGCTTTCTAACTTCGCTCACGATATCTGCCGAAGCGTGAACCCCAAAGTCGGCCATGATCAAAATATCTTCGAGCGACTCTAGGTCATTCGGGTCAAGTTTGCTTGAGCTGAAAAGCGAACGGATGCGGCTAGCAAATGATCTTGAACCATCTTCACGAGTGACCGATTCTTCGACGACGACTTCGGCCTCGAAAATCGGCTCTTTGGTTTTTCGCTCAGGCTTAGGTTCTGATTCTTTTGGCTTCAGAACTTTAGGCTCTGGCTCGACACCAGGCGCCTCAAAAACCGGTTCGATACCCTCTGGCTCGACAACTTCAGCTTCGCCTTTGACAGCTTTTTTCTTTTTCCAGAAGTCGAGCAAACCCATTAGGCGCGCTCCAGTCGCTGACCGACTACGGCAGAGATACCGTCTTGTCGCATTGAAACGCCATACAGAGCATCAGCGATTTCCATCGTGCGCTTCTGGTGGGTGATGATGATTAGCTGCGAGTTGGCACGCAAGTCTTCAAAGATTGCCAGCAGGCGACCCAGGTTGGCATCGTCAAGGGCGGCTTCAACTTCGTCCATGACATAGAACGGCGATGGGCGCGCCTTGAAGATTGCAATGAGCAAGGCAACAGCCGCAAGCGAGCGCTCACCTCCCGAAAGTAAACTCAAACGTTCGATGCGCTTACCGGCAGGTTTTACAGTCACTTCAAGACCGGTCGTTAGCAAGTTTTCTGGGTCGGTCAAGAAAATCGAACCCGAACCACCTGGGAACAGCACTGGGAACACCTTTTCAAAAGCTGCTCGCACGTCGTCGAAGGCATCCTTGAAAATGGTCTGCATTTTGAAGTCGAGATCTTCAATAATCTGCATCAGGTCTTTGCGGGTCTGAGTCAGATCAGCAAGTTGCTCAGTCAAGAATTTGTGACGCTGCTCGAGTGCAGAGAACTCTTCAAGCGCAAGCGGGTTAACCTTGCCAAGTTTGTCGAGCAAGCGCTCGGCATCTTTCAGTCGGCGACTCTGCTCTTCACGGTTGAAAGCCTTCTTGCCAGGGTTGCCTTCTGCATCAAGATTCTGCTCGTCAGGCGCTTCGGTCTGTGGCCCATATTCCTCAACCAAAACCAACTGCTCTAGCCCGAGTTCGTCATAGGCGCGGGCAGTCAAGTTACTGAGGTTCAGGCGCTTCTCGTGGTTGGCCATTTCGATGTCGTGAACATTTTGAGTTAGCGCAGCCAACTTCATCTGCACTTCGGCTGTTTCACCGCGCAGTTTAACGAGCTCTGCGTTTTGGTTGGCACGCTTCGACTCGAGGTCGTGCAACTTGAACTTGGCTTCGTCGGCGCTGGTTGAGATTGCTTCGAGCACCTGAGGCAAAACACTCAAGACGCGTTCGGCAGCCTCGAGTTTTGCGCGTTGTTCTTCGGCCTGAACGCGAAGCCTCTCCTGCTTAGCTCGTGCCTCAGTTACCTGGCGACGCAGCAGAACTTCGCGCTCCTTTTCAACTCTGAGTCGCTCATTGGCAGCACCTAGTTCAACGCGAATCTCAAGTTCACCTTGACGTTCCTGTTCAAGGTTCTCGGCGAGAGTGGTGCGGTTACCAAGATCAAGAGCCGGGCGATCTTGCGCTGAGAATGCATCGTGGGCAGCGATAGCGCGCTGCAAATCGGCTTCAGCTTCTGGGATGCTCGCCTCGATGTTGGTAGCTTGCTGAGCTAGGCGCTCGAGCTCTGCTTGGCTAGCCTCGGCTTGAACTCGAAGTCGACCGAGTTGCTCAGCGTTTGAAGCAAGTTGGTTGTCATAAGCCTTTAGATCAGCCAGCGACTGCTTGGCATTTGCAGTAGCTGCATCGAAAGTTGAACGCGCTTCGGCTAGTTGGCCGCGCAGAGTTTCAATGCTGGCATTTACTCGATCAAGTGCAGTTTCTGCCGCATCGCGCTCAGCTACAAGCTCAACCTTTGAAGCTTTTTTGTTTGAGCCACCTCGAAGCACCGAATCAGTTAAAACGTCGCCGTCGCGGGTGATTAGCACAGCGCTCTTGTGCTTAGCGTGAACGGCTTTTGCAACTGCTAGATCATCGACAATCACAACATTTTGCAGCAGTGCTTGAACACCGGCAGGTGCGGTCACAACTTCAATTGCAGGTCTTGCGCCCTCAACCTGAACCAGTGTTGGCAGGTTGCCAGTTGAGTCAACATCGGCAATGATGAGCTCAACGCGCCCGCCGTCGGTGCTCTTCAAATGTTCTAGCGCAGCCACACCGGCATCTAGGTTCTCGGCAACCAGCGCATCTGCCAGGGTTCCTAAAGCGGCTGCGATAGCTGCTTCAAAACCACTTTGAATCTTCATGTGGCTAGCCACTAAACCACGGATGCCTCGAAGGCCGGCAGCGCTCGATGCGCCATCTTTCTGATCGAGTGTGAGGTTTAGGGCATTGCGCTTTGCGCTGAGTGAGTCGCGCTCACGCTCATCGGTGTGAAGTTTCTCGCGAATCGTGTCGATATTGTTCTGAGCTTCAGAAACCGCACGTTGCGCATTCTCGTACTTTTCATTTGCATCGTTTGATGCCGGCTGCTGGCCCTGCAGCGAGCGCTCTAGTTCTTCGAATGCTTGCTGGCGTTCTGACTGACGTGCTTGTGCCTCAGCGAGCTGCTGCTGCGCGGTCGCCACCTGCTCACGAAGCTGAGCAAGTTTGTTTTCAGCTACGGTTGCTTCACTTGCCAGTCTTGAAAGCTCAATATCGAAACTGGTGATGAGCTGGTTTTGCTCAGCAACCTGAGAGTCAAACTTTTCAAGTTCGTCGCGGGCTGAGTTTCGGCGGTCTTCAGCCTGCTTTAGTTGCTCGCGCAGGGAAACAGCACTGGCTTCTAGCGATGCCACTTCAGCTGCTGCCTCGTTGGCATCCGACTCAAACTGTTCTGGGCTGGTGGTTGCCGAAGCCTCTGACTGCTGGCCAAGCAGCGCAACGCGCTGGTTAGCCATCGACTGAAGTGAACGCAGGCGCTCTGAAACTGAATCAAATCTGAAAGCTAAGTTTCGAGCCTGATCAACCTCAGTCGAAACCTGAGCCGCTTCAAGTTCGCGAAGTCTGGCCTGATTTTCTTCGATTACCGCCTGCAGTATGTTTCGCTCAGCCTTGCGGTCTTGCTCATTCTGCGCGGTCTCGTTAAGCGCATTTTGAATGCGAACTACTTCGTCTGCTAACAGACGGGCCTTCGCGTCACGAACCACGGCTGCAATGCCCTGGGCTTGTCTAGCAACTTCAGCCTGTTGACCTAGCGGCTTGAGCTGGCGTCGAACTTCACCAGCTAGGTCATTCAATCGCGTTAGGTTAGCCTGCATCGCCTCGAGTTTGCGCTCGGTCTTCTCTTTGCGGCGGCGGTGTTTCAAAATTCCGGCGGCTTCTTCGATGAATCCGCGACGCTCTTCAGGGGGTGCGCGAAGCACATTATCAAGCGGACCCTGACCAACGATGACGTGCATCTCGCGACCGAGACCAGAGTCGCTCAATAGTTCTTGAACATCTAGCAGTCGGCAAGCTTCACCATTGATTGCGTACTCAGAGCCACCATTTCTGAACAGGGTTCTAGAAATGGTTACTTCGGTGTAATCGATTGGCAACTGACCATCACTGTTATCGATGGTGAGTTGAACTTCGGCACGACCGAGTGGGCCTTTGGTTGAGGTGCCCGCGAAGATGACGTCTTCCATCTTGCCACCGCGAAGAGTCTTGGCACCTTGCTCACCCATCACCCAGGCGAGTGCATCGACCACGTTTGATTTGCCAGAACCATTTGGGCCGACAACACAGGTAACACCGGGTTCAAATGCGAATGTGGTTGGTTGCGCGAACGACTTAAAGCCTTTGAGGGTCAAACTTTTTAGATACAAAAAAGACCCTCCTTGAGACGTTGATTAGTTTGGAATAGCCTACCGCAGGCTAATACCGCTTATTTTCGGCGCTGGCACCTTGGGCAAAAGTGCGAGCCCCGATTTGCCCACTCTTCTCGCACGATTAGCGCGCCGCAGCGCGCGCAGGGAGTTCCAGTTCTGCCGTAGGCATTCAGTGAAATTTCAAAGTAGCCAGACTCACCGTTGACATTCTTGTACTGTTCATCAAACGAAGTCCCACCCACCTCAACGGCTGAGTGCAAAATCTCACGAACCACCTGCATGATCTCTTTAGCTTTTGGCACTGAAATCTTCGACCCGAAAGTGTCATAGTGCAGTTTGGTGCGCCACAGGGTTTCATCCGCATAGATGTTCCCGATGCCGCTGAGCAAACCCTGATCTAGCAGCACGCGCTTGATGCCCGAGTTCTTTTTGCGAAGTTTGGCAATCACAGCATTCTCATCGAAATGCACATCAAGCGGGTCGCGGGCGATGTGCCTTGCGCAGACCGGAATCAGGTTCTGATACCAGGTTCCCAGGGCCACGCCAGCGCTGTAGCCACCGGGCAAACTATCTACCGTTTCAACCAGCGAATCAAGTTGCAAACCGCCAAACAATCGCTGATCGATGAACCTAAATTCGACTTTCTGGCCATCAGCCTGCGTGCAATGCAAGATCACTCTGGTGAGCTTGTCTGGCGCTGCGCCGGGCTCGCGCAAGAGCATCTGCCCGCTCATTCCCAGGTGGCCAACCAGCGCAATCGGTGAGCCCTCGACCTCTAGCGGCATCCAGAGAAATTTGCCCCTTCGAATCACCGCAAGGATGCGACGACCGGTGAGGGTTGATACGAAATCACGGATGCCACCCTGATGACGTCTGAGACTGCGTTCATCAAAAATTTCAATCGAATCGACAGTGGCATTTGTGAGCGAAGGTGCTAGCCCAGCCCGAACTGTTTCAACCTCGGGTAACTCAGGCATTTAGGCTCTAAAAGCTTTTAGCGCTGCAATGGCAGCATCGGTCTCGGCGGTCTTTTTGTTTCGACCTTCACCCTTGGCGATTTCTCGGTTACCGATAGAAACCGTGCAGAAGTAGTTGCGGTCGTGATCTGGGCCTTCGTAGCTAATCTCGTATTCGATTGCTCCGAGATTGTTTTCTTGAACATACTCAACGAGTGTGGTCTTCGGGTCGGCGTCTGCG
>JBJTOA010000029.1:0-2834 GCA_046074285.1 Micrococcales bacterium | reverse complement strand
CTAAAGATAAGCACTACCTCGGGTTGAACCGCCCTTAGTCGGTAACCTTATAGGGTGACTGAACTCTCTGACCTGCCAATTCGCGATGACCTAAAGGGCATGAAGCCTTACGGTGCCCCGCAGCTTGACGTGCCAGTTTCTCTAAACGTAAATGAGAACACTCACCGGGTTCCAGAAGAAGTAGCGATGGATGTCGTCAGTCGCATCGCCCACGCAGTCTTGAACGTGAACCGCTACCCAGACCGCGAATTCACCGGCCTGCGAGAAGCGCTCGCAAGCTACATTGGCCGTGGCACAACCAAAGAGCAGATCTGGGCAGCCAACGGTTCTAACGAAGTCCTTCAGCACATCTTTCAAGCATTCGGTGGCCCTGGTCGCAAGGCTATGGGATTCACCCCGACCTACAGCATGTATTCGCTGCTAGCAAAGGGAACCCAGACCGAATGGGTTACCGCCAAACGTGCCGACCGATACGAGCTCACTCCTGAACTGATCACGGCTGGCATTCAAGAACACAAACCAGACATCATCATCCTGTGCTCACCCAATAACCCAACCGGAACCCCGCTCAGTATCGAATGCATTGAAGCGGCTTATGAGGCAGCAAACGGCGCAATAGTCGTGGTTGATGAGGCTTACGCCGAGTTCGCTCACAACACCAATGAAACCGCGTTGAACCTGCTGCCACAGAGGCCAACCCTGCTGGTTAGCAGAACAATGTCAAAGGCTTTCGCTTTTGCGGGTGCTCGCGTTGGTTATCTCGCGGCCGACCCTGCTGTTATCGATGCCATGCGTTTGGTGCGCCTGCCTTATCACCTGAGCTCGTTCACTCAGGCAGCAGCCGAGGCAGCTCTTGCGCACAGTGACATCATGCTTGCAAACGTTGATGACATTCGCCTGCAGCGCGACCGCATTGTTGAAGCGCTGAAAGACATGGGTCTCGACCCTTACCGATCAGATGCAAACTTCGTTTTATTCGGCGGTTTAGAGAACTCAGCTGAAGTTTGGCAGGCGTTGCTCGACCGAGGCATCCTGGTTCGTGACGTTGGAATTCCTAGCACTTTGCGAGTCACCGCGGGTACCGAACCAGAAACCACTGCGTTCTTGAACGCCCTGCGCGAGATTATCGCCAACTAAACTTGTACTAATCCCAAGAAAGGCCGCCATGAGTCGCATTGCTAAAGTCTCACGCTCGACCTCAGAGTCAGCCATCGAACTTGAAATCAACTTGGATGGCACCGGTGCGAGCGAAATCTCGACCAGCGTTCCTTTCTATGACCACCTGCTAACTGCATTCGCAAAGCACTCACTGGTCGACCTCAAAATCAAAGCCACCGGTGACACTCACATCGATGTTCACCACACCGTTGAAGACACCGCGATCGTTCTAGGTCAGGCAATCAAGCAAGCCCTTGGCGACAAAGCGGGAATCGGTCGCTACGGCGATGCCACCGTGCCACTCGATGAAGCACTGGTTCGCGCAGTCGTGGATGTCTCTGGCCGCCCATTCCTAGTTCACACCGGTGAACCTAATGGTTTTGAATTCCACCTAATCGGTGGTCACTTCACCGGAGCACTCATGCGTCACGTGTTCGAGGCCATCTCACTAAATGCCGGTCTTACCGTTCACGTCAACGTGCTCGCTGGTCGAGACCCTCACCATATCGCCGAAACCGAGTTCAAGGCATTCGCACGCGCATTCCGCAAGGCTGTCGAACCTGATGCTCGCATCAAGGGAATCCCTTCAACCAAGGGCGCTCTGTGACCGCAAAAGTCGCAGTCCTCGACTACGGCAGCGGTAACGTTCACTCGGTTGTCAAAGCAATTCAGGCCGCTGGCGCTGAGGTAATACTCACCAGAGATCGAACCGAAATCGAAAACGCCGACGGCCTTGTCGTGCCTGGCGTTGGCGCATTCGATGCCGTCATGCAGCAACTGAATGCCGTAAAAGGCGAACAGCTCATCGAACGCTTCATCATGAACGGCAAGCCTGTGCTTGGCATCTGCGTAGGGGAGCAGATCATGTTTGAAAAGGGTGTTGAACACGGCATCGAATCTGAAGGCCTAGGTCAGTGGCAAGGCACCGTCGAGAAGCTTGACGCACCCACCCTGCCTCACATCGGCTGGAACACAGTTGAAGCACCAGAAGGCAGCAAACTTTTCGAAGGCATCGAGAACGAACGTTTCTACTTCGTGCACTCTTACGCAGCCAAACACTGGTCTTACGAACCAACCGGCCCATTCGAAAAGCCAAAGGTCACTTACGCCGATTACGGCGGTAAGTTCATTGCCGCGGTCGAAAGCCAAAACGTTTTCGCCACCCAGTTTCACCCTGAAAAATCAGGTGAAGCTGGCATTCAACTTCTCAAAAACTGGCTCAAGACTTTCAGAAAGTAACCATGTCTAAATACCTAGAACTTCTCCCAGCCGTCGACGTTGCCGACGGCAAAGCCGTTCGCCTAACTCAAGGCGAAGCCGGCAGCGAAACCGACTACGGCAGCCCAATCGAAGCCGCTATGCAGTGGGTTAACGCAGGCGCCGAATGGATTCACCTGGTCGACCTCGATGCAGCCTTCGGTCGTGGCAACAACCGAGCAATCCTGCAAGAAGTTATCGATGCCTCAAATGGCAAAGTAAAGATCGAACTCTCTGGCGGAATCCGTGACGACCAAAGCCTCGACGCAGCAATTGCAGCTGGCGCTCACCGAGTCAACCTCGGCACCGCAGCCCTTGAAAACCCTGACTGGACAGCAAAGGTAATCGCCAAATACGGCGACAAGTTAGCAGTAGGCCTCGATGTGAGAGGCACCACACTTGCGGCAAGAGGCTGGACC
>JBJTOA010000028.1:0-5200 GCA_046074285.1 Micrococcales bacterium | reverse complement strand
GACTGAAGGTGTTATTGCTAACAGCCGAGATGTTTACTGGCTGACCGAGCAAGAGATTGATGAAATCGTGAATGGTCACGCTTGGGATTTGAGCGCAAAGCAACTCGTAGCCAATCGAAAGAAGTTGCTTGCCAAGTATTCGAAGAGCAAGGTGAGCCTGGCAGTTCACGGTGCTGGTCGAATTGCTCCGCTGCACTTAAGCAACGTTGCGGGTGCAAATAAAGACGGATTAGCTGGCAATGGTGTTGCCCCGGGAGTGCTCAAAGCACCGGTTGTGGTTGCTACCGAATTCGATGCCAATCTTGATGTGCGCGGCAAGATTCTGGTGGTTCATCACATTGACCCGGGCTGGACGTTGCTTTTCACTCAGGCTGCCGGCATTGTTTCAGAGCGAGGCAACGCACTCTCACATGCGGCAATCATTGCTCGAGAGATCGGTATTCCATGCGTAGTTGGCGCGGTGGGAATTACCTCAAGTTTGAAAAACGGTGATGTCATCAGCATCAACGGAATCACGGGAAGTATCAATCGTGAAAAGAATTAGTTTTATTGCAAAGACAGTTGGTATTCCAGGGGCATTCACTCTGGCAAGCCTGTTTGCCGCTTGGTCGGCGATTACTCTGCTTCTTCTGGGCAACTTCCGTTTCGCTGTCATTTGCTCGGTCACAGCATTTCTGCTCGATACCGTTGACGGCTTTCTTGCTCGCAAACTCGGTAAGGTAAGCGAGTTTGGAAAGCAGTTAGACAGCATGATTGATGCCATCAACTACTCAGTGCTTGCCGCCCTTGTCTCCAGCCAGGTTTTGATGCCAGATGTTTGGGGCTTCTTAGTTGGCTTCGTGATTTTGGCATGCGGCATTTTGCGATTGGTTTTGTTCAACATCAATGGTTTTGTTACCGAAGAGAACAAGCTTTACTACGTTGGTGTGGTCACCCCTCACCTAACACTTGCAACCGCACTTTTGGCGTTCGTAAACCTCGTTTGGGCAACACCTGAGTGGGTCATGGCAGTGATTCTGCTTACACTCGGCTTAGCCCAACTTTCAACGATAAAAACTCGAAAGTCCGGTGCCATCATTTTCTGGCTGCCGATGTCACTCTTGATTGCGGTTGGTTCTCTGCTTTGGTTCTGAGGATCGTGAATCAGCTGCCACGAGAAACCTTCGATAAGGTTCTTGACGAGATTTCATTCCTGGGCGGAATTGAAGAAAAGCTAACCCCGAGAACCAAAAAGTATTTGTTGAAGCGCCTGCACAATAAGCAACTGATCATGGCTTTTGAAGAACAGGCTTTAGCCGGTTGGGGTTTGGTTGAGCCACTAGCAACTGGAGTTGTCGAAATCGGATTTCTGTATGTGAAGCCAGAGTTTCGTGACACCAACGCATTTCATGACTTGGCCCGTGAACTAGTGCTTCGAAAAGAAACCGTGTTGTTTGCAACCTATGACCGCAAGCTTTTTGACTACGTTCGACGAACGTATAACTTCAAGGAATCAACTTTAAAAGAGTTTCAGCGCTTGAGTCGCGGTCGTTTCGTTTTGAAACGCTTAAACCTAGATGCGCTTCGCTCAATCGGCAGCCGCCTGAAGACCACTAAACCTATTTACGCTTTGCTCGAACGCTCATGAGTGAGTGGTTGATTGCTGCCGGGCTTATCGGGTTGTTTCTAGGCAGTTTTATGCTGCTTGAAGTTTGCAAGCGTAAGTTCAAATTGTCATCTGAAATCACCAGAAGAATCGCGCATGTTGTTTCTGGCCTTTGCGGGCTGCTGGATTACCTGCTGGTTTCGAAACCGACGTTCGTGATACTCATGGTTTTGGGAATCCCCTTTATTTTGATTTCATATCGACGCAACATCTTCACCGCGGTTCACAATGTGGTTCGAAAAACCTACGGCGAACTTTTTCTAGCCGTGGGCATAGTGCTGGCCTTTCTCGCCAGCTTGCTCGAACCGAGTTCTTTCATCCCAGCACTGCTAATCATCACTTTCTCAGACAGCTTGGCTGGTCTAGTCAGCGATCTCTACAAGCAGCCGCGAAAGATGATTCGAGGTTCGATTGTTTTCTTCGCGGTCACAGTCGTGATTCTGCTGAGCTTCTCGGTTAGCTGGGCTATCTCCTTTCTGATTGCACTTGCTCTGACGCTCGTCGAACGCTACTCGCCTCTGGGCTCAGATAACCTCACCGTGCCAGTTGCAGCTGCAGCTTTACTTGTGCTGTTTTGATTTGAGCCCGATTTTGCGCATCACAGCATCGGTGCTTGCGTGTAGCGCAAGCGTGACAAAAAACGATGCCAGCAAGAAGTTCAGCTCAACCTGATAGCCGATAATCAACAATGCACCTACAGCCAACGCGCCATCGGTGTTGTCGAAAAAAGCCTGCAGTCGGCCGGTCGATTGACCCGGTCTCAAACCTAGGCGCCGCTTGATAAAACTGTTGATTAGTTCACCGGCAACGTAGCATGCGCTCATCGAAAGACCAAGTACCCAAGGGTTTGATTGATAAATCGGATGCGCCCAGTTGCTGCCGCTTAGGTGAAGCACCCAGGTGATTGATGTGCCAACCACCGCATAGATCAGCACTCCGCGCCAAGTTTTGTTATCGCCAAACACGTTGCGACCATTATCAATCGGAATTGCCAGACGCGACAGCCAGCGATTTTTTATGCCGGCGATGAGAACAACTCCCGCAACCAGGATGGGTACCGAGAGTGAAATGACCTGAAACAGAAATGCAATTAAATTCATGATGTTTCCCCCAAGCATAAGTTTAGGCTTCACGAATGGTTGGCTACATAATGAAGTCATGAGTGATTTTCAGGTGAGTGAACTCTATGTGGGCAGCCGGAATGACGACCCGAAAGCACCGCTATTTGTTTTACTTCACGGATTCGGCGGCAGCATTTTTCAATGGCGAGATCTGACCGAGCCACTCAGCCAACTTGGTGAAATTTTTGCTTACGACCGCCCCGGTTTTGGAGACACCGATCGACCAACCAAATGGCAGGGCACAAACCCCTATTCCGTTTCAGGAAATCTAGAGTTTTTAGAACGCAGACTTACTCAGATCAAACGTGATAGGCCAATCATTCTTATCGGTCACTCCGCTGGTGGGCAGATCGCTACCTACTTCGCTGCAACGCATCCGCTTATGGTTCAAGGCTTGATTTTGATTTCACCAGCAATGAATGCAGCCGGCGTGCCAGAGAGCTTTAGCAAACTCTTTGCCAATAAGTTCTTTGACAGGGTTGGCCCGAAGCTGGTGAAAAGTTTTGACAAAGCCGGAATGCAGTTGCTCTATAAGAGCGTTCACGATTTGAATTTTCTAACCCCTGAAGTAATTGCTGGGTATCGCGACCCGCTCAAGCACCCTGACTGGACAATAGGCTTTTGGCAGTTTATGAAAACCCCTCAACCTCGCGACCAGCACAACGCAATCGCGAAGGTCAATTGCCCAACCCTAGTTATCACGGGCGATGACGATCGAGTCGTTCCCACCAAGGGAACCCTGAAACTTGTTGACGAGTATCGAGACCACAAATTGGTGGTGATTCCGAACGGTGGGCACATCAGCCACGAGGAACACCCCGAGGTTTTCATGGCGGCGGTAAGAGCAAACTTGACTTGGTTGTTGGGCAACTAGTTATACCTGCGACACGCCCCAGTCTCAAAAACTAGTGTTACCCCTAGTTTTTCGATCCCGTGAAAATCGCCTCCCATAAACTTTCGAAGGCTCTAAATCTAGAGGCCGAAACGATCAAAGACGAAAAATCGAAAGAATCCATTTAATGAAAATCAGTAAATTTGGCATGTCGTTTGCCGCAATCGCAACTGTTGCCATGCTGGCTGGCTGTTCTGCAGCTAACCCAGCAGAGAGCACCAGCCCTTCAGCCGCTGCACCAGCAGCCTGGAGCTACAGCGGTGACAACGGCCCGGCAAACTGGGGCACCCTAGATGCCAAGTACACCACCTGCGTAGACGGCACCGCCCAGTCACCAATCGACATTGTTGGCGCAGTACCTACCGACCTAAAGAACATCGAATTCACCCTTCCAGCAAGCGAAGCTGGCGTTTTCAACAACGGTCACACTGTTGAAGCTGAACCTCTAACCGAGGGCACCGAATTTGTAACCATTGACGACGTCAAGTACAACTTTGCTCAGTTCCACTTCCACGCACCAAGCGAGCACATCATCGATGGCAAGCAGTACCCACTCGAGGTTCACTTCGTAAACAAGACCGAAGACGGCAAGATCGCTGTTGTTGGCGTGCTTGTTGAAGAAGGCGCTGAGAACGCTGCATGGGCACCTTTCATTGCAGACATTGCATCGGCTACCTCTGACCCTGAAGCTAACAAGGTTGAACTCGACTGGGCTGCAATGCTTCCAGCAGTTCAGACCACCTACCGCTACGACGGTAGCTTGACCACTCCAGGTTGCGCCGAGGGTGTTAAGTGGAACGTCATGTCAACTACCATCACCATGAGCAAAGACCAGATTGCAGCATTCACCGCTGCTTACTCTCTCAATGCTCGACCAGTTCAGCCATTGAACGGTCGCGAGATTCTGCTCGACAGCACCAAGTAACAAAAATCCAACGAGTGCACCTTCGGCTAACACCCGAAGGTGCACTTTTTTTATTGGAATACCCTGTGCATTCTGAGACTTCAATGAAGGGAAGTAGTTAAAACTTCTAAAATTTCAAGGTTGCCCAACTAATTAGAGGAGAACCGTGCACCGGTTAGCTCGCCTTTCACTTCGTAATCGCTCAGTAGTAGCACTAATCACCGCAATCATCGCGGTTTTTGGCGTGATCTCACTAGGGTCTCTGAAGCAGGAACTATTCCCTTCGATCGAAGTGCCTCAGGCTGCGGTAGTTACCGTTTTTCCAGGTGCGAACCCTGCGGTGGTTGACTCACAAGTTTCGAAGCCAATCGAGGCAGCGTTGGCGGGTGTTGACGGCGTCACTGAAACCACAACTCAGTCACAGGCAAATCTCTCGATTGTTCGAGTTTCGTTCGATTACGGCACCAGCACCGCAGACGTCAAGAGCCGCTTGAATAGCGCAATCGCTGGCTTGAGCACAATTCCTGACTCAGTAGAACCAAAGGTGCTTTCGGGCAGCCTAGACACTATCCCGGTGATCATCCTCGGGGTTTACTCAACCGACGGCAACAACGCCGAGCTCTCAAAGAACCTCGAAG
>JBJTOA010000027.1:0-4112 GCA_046074285.1 Micrococcales bacterium | reverse complement strand
ACTATGGCAAAACGAAAACCCAAATGGCTAAGCAGAAACGTACTGAGTCTTAGCGGTGTTTCATTCATGCAGGATGCCGCCAGTGAATTGCTCTATCCCATCATGCCAATCTTGCTGACTTCGATCCTTGGTGCTCCTGCGGCCATAGTCGGCATGATTGAGGGATTAGCCGAAGCGACGGCTGCCACTATGAAACTGGTCAGTCACCGGTTGAATCAACTTTTCAGCAGAAAGTCATTGATCGGCTTCGGTTATGCGGCTGCAGCACTCGGAAAACTGATTATTGCGTTGGCTGGTTCTTGGCCAGTGGTTTTGCTTGGCCGGATGACAGACCGTGTGGGCAAGGGTGTTAGGTCTGCCCCAAGAGATGCCCTTCTAGTTGAGGGCACCGATGTTAAACATCGTGGCAGAATCATTGGTTTCCACCGCACTGCCGATACCGCCGGTGCCGTTGTCGGCCCGATTCTCGCACTTGGTCTGCTGGCGATTTGGAATGACGACATTCACGCCGTCTTGTGGTTCGCCCTTATTCCTGCGGTTCTCTCAGTGCTGCTGGTTTTTGTAGTTCGCGATGACGGAACCAAAAAACTACCTTCGCTAAAAACCGCCGAGGCGAAGAGTGCTCAAGCGCTATCACCGAAGCTAAATCGAGTGATCGGCGCCATCGCCATTTTCAGTCTTGTGAATTTCCCAGACGCTCTGCTTTTGCTGCACGTCAGTCAGATTGGCTTCAGCATTAGCGGCGTTGTAGGCGCCTATCTGATCTACAACATTTCTTACGCGGCTTTGAGTTTGCCTGCAGGTCTGCTGGCAGACCGATTCAAACCACAAGTAATTTTTGCCCTCGGGCTACTGTGCTTCGCGGTCACATATGTTGGCATGGGAGTCACAGACAACCACGCGATCACACTCGCACTTCTTGTGATATACGGTGGTTTCGCCGCCTGCAATGACACCGTCGGTAAATCCTGGGTTTCTAAGCTGGCACCTGAGCACCAGCAGCTCAAAGCGCAAGCCCGTTTGCAGGGTTTGAGCGGATACTCAATGCTTATCGCAGGCGCCTGGGCTGGTTTGTTTTGGATGGTGGGCTCAACAACTGGAGTGCTGTCACTGGTTTTCGCTGGAGGCATCGCTGCCCTAGTTGCAATCTTTTTACTGGCTAATCGGGTTTAGTTTTTGCGTTTGGGTAACACAGCAATTAGCAGGGCCACAAAACCCACAGCTGCTGGCAAAATCCCTGAAGCGTCGTAGGTGAAAAACATAGCGAGTGAGACGCCGATAGATGTTAGCGACAGGATGACCGCCCAGGTGCGGTTGCCACCGACAGACCTGGTGATAGCTGATAGCACCAGCGAACCTAGAGCTAAAAGCGTGAAGCTCAGCTGAGTGAAAACTAGATTCCAGTAGCCATCCATTTATAACTACTTTTTCTTGAGCAGTCCCGTAACTGATCTGAGTGGGCTAGTTACTTTCCAAGAAGTGCTCGACTCCATTGCCTTAACTCTTCGAATGAGTTTGGTAACCGCAATAGCACTAGGCAAGTAACCGTGCTGCTTCTCAATCATCTGAGCATCTGAAAGAAGTCCGGCTGCTTCAAAGACACTCAGGTGTTCTGCAAGTTGTGCTGGCTTAGGAACCAAGTTGACTTTGGCACCTGGCAACTGCAAAACGCCTAGACCGTGCGAGTGTTTGAACTCGAACCCGTCGTATTTCTTCATCAACTCTTCCCAGAGTCGATAAACGCCGAAGTCTTCTTTGCGCTCGTTTGTATCGTGAAAAATAACTGTTGCGCCCTTCGCCAATTTTGGCAACCAGGTTTCGAAGTCGTGCTTCACTGCTTCGTAAGTGTGGAATCCGTCAATGTGAAGCAGATCGACAGTGCCGTCTTCGAACTGCTTAAGGGCATCATCGAATGTGCAGCGCAGCAAGGTTGAAAAGGCGGTGTATTTTTCGTTCTCTTTTTTAACCGAGTTGTAAACCGACTCGTCATAGAAGCCAGCGTGGGCTTCACCCTGCCAGGTGTCTACCGCGTAAGTTTTGGTGTTTAGTTTGTAAGCCTTAACCGTCTGGCACATTGCAAAATATGAAGGGCCGCGGTGAGTACCGAGTTCAACTACTACTTTTGGCTTCAGAGTGCGAATTAGGTAGTGAGCGTAAGGTAGGTGCCCCGACCATGCTGTCTCTGCCAAGCATTCTGGCTTAAAAAGTAGGCAGTCTAAAAGCAGGTCTTTTTCACTCATGCATCCACTCTACCGAGGCTGGCTATGCATGTTCGGAGGTGTTGAGTTGCGCGACGGTTTTTCTCGTAATCACAAAAAACATCGCTAGCAACACTAGAGCCGCAAGAATCGGGTAAACCAATCTGACTCCCCAAGCATCGGTTGCCATACCCGCCAAGCTCATCGAGATCATTGGCCCGGCTGTCCAGATTGTCATTTCCAGACTAAATACTCTTCCGCGCTTATTCGCCGGAACCTTTCGCTGGATAACTGTATTTAGTAGCGGAGGTAGAGGTCCCCATGCCAGACCCAGAATGGCTCCAAAGACGAACATCATCCAACTCGGAGGCAGTAGCGACATAGGGACCATCGCAAATGCCACACCCAGAAGCGCCACTCTCAGCAGCGTGCTGAAACTGAATAGCTTCGCGAGACGTTCGAAGAGCAAAGAGCCGACAGTCGTGAAGCCCGCCATGATCGAGATTAGAAAACCCAGGGTTTGAGAATCACCGAGCGAGTTGTAATAAACCGGCAGCACCACCATTTCGGTCGGCATGTAAATTAGCGCGAGAGTCATAATCGTTGTCATAAGTAGCAATACCGATGGGGTCTTGAACAAAATGGCAAAGCCCTGAATTGCATAAGAGAAAAACTTGCGATTCTCATCTGGGTCTTGCTCTTCGTGTTGTTCCAAAACACGGATGAACAGAGTTGCCAATCCAGCAAATAACCCAATGAAACCTGAAATCCAAAACGCATTTACTGCGCCAACCCACTGAATCGCAATTGCACCAATCGCTGGACCAATTGCAAAACCGGCAGCAAACACCGATTCGTGAATTGAGTTGGCTCTCTCGAGACTCATCTTTGCTTCAGCTGCTGCGTCAGGCACGAGTGACTTTCTCGCGGTAGAGTTTCCGCTACCGACGAGTGACCTGATGACGGCCACTGCCAGAATCAAGGCGTAGCTCGGTCCAAAAGTGCCAACCAAGATCGGGAAAGCAAGAGTCACAAGTGCCATCTGGGTTTCGGTGATGAACCCCACTCGACGTCTACCGAACTTGTCGATTATCGAGCCAATGACCGGTGAGATCAATAATCCTGGAATGCTTGAAATCGTAACCATAAGGCCCGCACTGCTGGCCTGGCCTGTTAGATCAATGCAAAGCCAAGGGAAAATGAGAAACATCATCGATCCCGAGATGATGCTCGTCATCGACACAATTTGCAGCACAACAAACGGTGTGTAATTCGGTTTGGCTTTGATTTTTGTCATTTGAAGTCTTTTCGAGTCTAGGCAGTAAATGCCTGAAAAAGAAAAACTCCCTCCGTTTCCGGAGGGAGTCTCTTGTGGAGATTAGGGGGGTCGAACCCCTGACCCCCTGCTTGCAAAGCAGGTGCTCTACCAACTGAGCTAAATCCCCTTGAGTATTTCTTTCGAAATATTCGTGGGCCTAGGAGGACTTGAACCTCCGACCTCTTCATTATCAGTGAAGCGCTCTAACCACCTGAGCTATAGGCCCGTTAGAGCCTTTACAACTTTACGCTATAAAAGTCGTTTGCTCAAATCAAAGCCAGTTTAGTTGTTGGCGAAGCCAACAAGCAAACCGCCAGTGATGCGGGCAATCAGGTTGAAGACGATTGCACCAACACCAGCCAGGATGGTTCCCACGATGATGTTGAAGGCTGAGATCGCTACGGCGAAGGTCATCATGGTCGGAAGGTTTAAGCTGTTGGTTGCAGCTGCGCCATCTGCTCCGGCTGAAGTGACTAGACCACCGATTGTGCTCATCAGGCCAGTTGCACCGAGGAGCAACCAGACTGCTAGGAATCCAGCAATGGTCGCAATCGCGAGGGCAATCTGAATTACGAATCCAACTCGAACAGCTGACC
>JBJTOA010000026.1:0-9211 GCA_046074285.1 Micrococcales bacterium | reverse complement strand
GGCAAACATTGCAACACCTGCCAGACTCAGCGCGCCAGATGCAGAATCAAGGCGATCCCTGAGGCCCTGTCCCATCGACTTAGCTTGCTTAGCCATCCAGAAAATCATCCAAGTGACAAAGACTGCTGCCAGAATCGAGAACACGCCTGACAGGGTAGCTTCGACCGCATCAGAAGCTTCTGCTTCGATGGCAGTAAGGCCAAGAGCAACTGAGATCGAGATTGCGATTGCAACCGATACGCCGAGCCAGATCTTCGAAATCGCATTTTTGCGTTCGGTTTTTACCAGGTAGGCAATCAGGATGCTCACAATAAGCGCTGCCTCGAGGCCTTCACGAAGTCCGATGATGAATGTGTCTAGCAATTGGTGCCTTATCTTTGTTGCTTGAGTAAAGTTTACTTAGGGTAGCCTAACCTAACAACCCCTGCTTCTATTCCCGAGGTTCTAGCCAGCGGAAACCACCGATGCAGAGCCAAATAGGTAAAGTTGTACCTATGGCTAAACCCAGTTTCAACTCAAAGCGCCTGCTGCTGGTGCACGCACACCCCGACGACGAGAGCCTGTTCACCGGTCACGTAATCGCTGATGCGGTTGCAAGAGGAGCAGCGGTTTACCTGCTAACTCTGACTCGCGGTGAACGCGGCAAGATGAAATTGGTTGATCTCAAAGCTCTCGAGGGCAAACCAGCGGCCATGGGAGCTTTCAGAACCAACGAACTCTTCAACGCCATGAATGAATTCAACAGCCCAAGCATTGAAGTGCAGCACACCTTTGCTGGTACCCGCGCTTATCTAGACTCAGGAATGCGTATTAGCGCGTTCGGCAAACCAACTCGTAAGCGCTTGCTCGATGAAATGAGCTTGGCTGCGGTCTCAACCTCGGTCGTAGCCGAGGACATTCTCAAAGTGATCAAGTCATTCAGGCCAGATGCGGTCGTTACCTATAACCGCAATGGCGGATTCGGGCACCCAGACCACAAGAAAGCGCACGAAGCCACTGTGATGGCACTTCGATTGCTCAATAAAGAGCGCAAGGGCAAAGGCCCTCAGCTTTGGGTAATTGCCGAAAAGGGAGAGCGTTCAGAAGTAAAAGTCGGTAACTCTGAAACTGCAAAGGTTAAGAAAGCTGCGCTTGAAGCACATGCTAGTCAGGTCGGCATCGGGGCCGAAACTTACTGGCTCGTTCAGGGCAAAGAGACCAGATACGACGAACCAGAGCGACTGCGTCGTGCATCAAGTTCTTATTGGAATACCTTGAAGCCACTTCTCAAATCAGTTTGGGCTCTGCCAGTGGGAGTTTTGATTGCCGTTGCTGGTTCGATGCTGCACCTGATTAAAGCCGCTGATAGCGGGGCGCCGATTGGTTTGATTGTCGCGCTTCTTTTAGTTGCATCCGTCAGCCTTGCTCTTCGAGTGCTTCGTCGCAGCCGCGGAGCTCTTTACCTCTTTGCCGCGGCTTTCTGGGCCACGCTTTACTACCTGATCAAAACTCAAGAGAGTGGCGGTTCGCAAAGTTTTGTTGGCGAAATCAGCGAGTGGTGGAAAATCGGGGCAAGCGTGCTCATCGCCGGCATTATGATTTTCCCGCGCATCCAGCCAGCTGCTTGGCGTCGTTCGGCCGACGGTCACAGGTAAAATGGTCTTAATTCTTGGAGGAATTGAATGACCTACGTAATCGCGCTGCCTTGTGTAGACGTAAAAGATAAAGCTTGCATCGAAGAGTGCCCGGTTGACTGCATCTACGAGGGCGACCGCATGCTTTACATTCACCCGGACGAGTGCGTTGACTGCGGTGCCTGCGAGCCGGTTTGCCCGGTAGAAGCGATTTATTACGAGGATGACGTGCCGGGCGAGTGGGCTGACTATTACAAGGCAAACGTCGAGTTTTTTGAGACTATTGGTTCGCCGGGTGGCGCTGCTAAAGTCGGCAAAATCAACCACGACCACGCAATCATTACTGCTCTGCCACCACAGGGCGAATAGTTCGTGTTCGACCGCCTTCCCGATTACCCGTGGCTTGCGCTCAAGCCATATTCAGCGAAGGCTGCTGAGCACCCGCAAGGTGCTGTTGATTTATCAATCGGTTCTCCGGTTGATCCAACCCCGCAGGTGATTCAGGATGCCCTGATTGAAGCTGCCAACGCCCCCGGGTATCCGACTACTGCTGGTTCGATTGAGTTTCGTCAGGCTGTAGCCGACTGGTTTGAACGTCGTCGTGAAGTGCCTGGCCTGAAGCCTGAAAACATCATGCCGACCATTGGTTCAAAAGAACTTATTTCTTGGTTGCCGCTTCTGCTCGGTCTTGGTCCCGGAGATGTAGTGGTTCAACCTGAAGCGGCATACACTGCTTACGCGGTGGGGGCAGCCCTCTGCGGAGCCGAATGCATTAGCGAAGACGACCCTGCCAAGTGGCCGGCAAATACCAAACTGGTTTGGTTGAATTCACCGGGCAACCCTGACGGTCGCGTGCTAGATGTTACAGAGTTAAAAGCCGCGCTCAAGCGAACCCGTGAACTCGGTGCACTGCTAGCTAGCGATGAGTGCTATGCCGAACTGGGTTGGGATGGCAAATGGCAGAATGAGGTCATCCCGAGCATCCTTGACCCTCGCGTTATTGAGGGCAATCTCGATGGAGTGCTTTGCGTTTACTCGTTGAGCAAGCAATCGAACCTCGCGGGTTATCGCGCAGCTTTTGCCGCCGGCGCCGAACACCTGATCAAAGCGCTGGTAAATCTGAGAATGCACTCGGGAATGATGACACCTTGGCCGGTTCAAAAAGCCATGATTGCAGCTTTGAATAACGATGAGCACGTGGCAATCGAAAAAGAACTTTACCGTCAACGTCGCCAAACCCTGCTTGATGCGATTCGCGAATACGGCTTCATAGTTGAGCACTCTGAAGCTGGGCTGTACCTTTGGGCCACCCTTGGTGAAGATTGCTGGAAAACAGTTTCCCGTATGGCGGAAATCGGTATCGTCGTAGTGCCTGGCACGTTCTATGGTGAACAAAATGATAAGTATGTTCGCTTTAGCGTTACGGCGACCGATGCAAAAATCGCTGAGGCCGCAAAACGCCTGCGCGAAGCCGCTAATCTAAAAGCATCCACAAGATAAATAGGAGCTTTTGTGACCGACAAGGTTTCAGTCAGCTACGGTGGTACCACCACCGAATTCGACGTTCTGCAGGGAGCAGACGGCTCGAATGCAATTGACATTTCAAAGTTGCACGCGGCTACTGGCCTAAACACATTTGACCCAGGATTCGTAAACACTGCAGCCACCAAGAGCGCCATCACCTACATTGATGGTGAGCAGGGAATTCTTCGTTACCGCGGTTACCCGATCGAAGAAATCGCAGGAAATAAAAGCTTTATTGAAGTGGCTTACCTTCTGATTTACGGCAACCTGCCAACCGCTGCTGAGCTCGAAGAGTTCGATAACAACATTCGTCGCCACACTCTGCTGCACGAAGACCTAAAACTTTTCTTCGACGCCTTCCCTCAGTCAGCTCACCCGATGTCAGTGCTTTCATCTGGCGTATCTGCACTTTCAACTTTCTACCAAGATTCGCTTGACCCACACGATCCAGAGCACGTTGAGCTATCAACGATTCGTCTGCTAGCAAAGTTCCCAGTACTTGCGGCGTACGCTCACAAAAAGAGCATGGGTCAGGCTTTGCTCTACCCAGACAACAACCAGAGCATGGTTCAAAACTTCATGCGTCTAACCTTTGGAACCATGGCTGAGGAATACATCGAGAACCCAGTTGTAACCAAAGCCCTCGACACCCTGCTAGTGCTTCACGCAGATCACGAGCAGAACTGTAGCACCTCGACCGTGCGTCTAGTTGGCTCAAGCCAGGCAAACCTTTTCGCGAGCGTTTCAGCAGGCGTTAATGCCCTGTTTGGCCCGCTGCACGGTGGGGCAAATGAAGCGGTAATCAACATGCTCACCGAGATTCGTGACTCAGGCGAAAGCGTTGAGCATTTTGTCAACCGCGTCAAAAACAAAGAAGATGGCGTAAAGCTGATGGGCTTTGGCCACCGCGTTTATAAGTCATTTGACCCTCGCGCAAAAATCGTAAAGGCTCACGCTGACAGCGTTCTCGAATCACTCGGTGTGAATGACCCGCTGCTCGACATCGCTAAGCAACTTGAAGCCGCAGCACTTGCAGATGACTACTTCGTTTCTCGCAAGCTTTACCCGAACGTAGATTTTTACACCGGTGTGATTTACAAGGCCATGGGTTTCCCGCCAAAGATGTTCACCGCACTCTTCGCGATGGGTCGCTTGCCTGGTTGGATTGCCCACTGGCGCGAAATGATGCAAGACAACGGCACCAAAATTGGTCGCCCGCAGCAGCTCTACATTGGCCAGCCTGAGCGTCACATCTAGTTCGACAACCAGTAAACCGAAGTATCTCCGTAGTCTTTTCGCAGCTCTAAGCTGAAGCCCTTGGGCCACTCGGGCTCAGCAGTTCTTGAAGAACGTTCAACAATCACAGTCGTACCCGGCATCAAAAAATCAATCAGGTGCTCGAGATTTTGAATCAGTTCAGCATTCGTCACGTCATAGGGCGGATCAATAAAAACCAGATTGAACTCGTGCGGCTTGACTGCACCCAAGAACGTTTTGACAGTTTGCGATACCACCCGCGCACTGACCGAAGTTGCCTTAGCCACGGCATCAGCATTCTTACGACAAACCTCTGAAGCTGCCTTTACGCCTTCGACCAGCGTGGCTGCCTGCGCACCTCGACTAATTGACTCGAGACCCAGCGCCCCGGTTCCCGCATAGAGGTCTAGAACCTTTGCATCATCGATTAAGTCTTGGGCTTCGAGCCGATTGAAGATGCTCTCGCGCACTCGATCACTGGTTGGGCGAGTGCTTTTTGCTGGGGCTGCTAACTTCAGCGAGCCCGCCACTCCACCAATGATTCTCGTCATAACTCAAAAAGACTATTGCCTTGGGCGAAGATTGATTCATGCTTCTGCCAGAAACTTCGCTCGAGAGAATCTTGGGTGACCGCACGGCCAAAGCATTCGCACGTCACCTGAACCTAAAAACAGTTGCAGACCTGCTTCAGCACTACCCGAGACGCTATTACACCCGCGGTGAACTGACTCCGATTTCGCAACTTCCGATTGGCGAGGCTGTGACAGTGGTTGCCGAAATCGTTGATCTCAAAGAGCGCAGGATGAGGGGCCGAAACGGCAACATTCTTGAGGTGAGAATCACCGACGGCAATGGCATGCTCACGCTGACATTCTTCAATCAGGCATGGCGTGCAAAAGACCTTGTGCCGGGCAAACAAGCGCTTTTCGCGGGAAAGATATCGAGCTTCGGTGGGCAACTGCAACTCAGTCATCCAGAATACGAACTCTTCAGCGAAGACCTGAGCGAAGCTGAAGCTAAGCGCTGGGCAGAAATTCCGATTCCGATTTACCCGGCTGCAAGTGCGGTACCTAGTTGGAAAATCCAAAAAGCCATCGAGATCATTTTGACCACTCTCGAACCGCTGGTCGATGAGCTGCCAGCCGAGGTGGTGGCTGCAGAAAATTTGCTTACTCTCGATGCGGCCATCCGTTCAGTTCACCAACCCGAAGACAACCAAGCTTGGCAGCTAGCCCGCGATACCATTCGAGCTCACGAGGCATTTTTGCTTCAGGCTGCGCTCTTGAAGCGAAGGGCTGAGAATGCCCATCAGAGCAGCACCAGCCGTGAGGCCAAGTCAGTTGGCTTACTAACCAGGTTCGACGAAAGCCTGCCTTTTACCCTCACCAAAGGGCAGCAGGATGTCGGTCTGCAGATTGCCACTGACCTTGCCAAACCACACCCGATGAACCGCTTGCTGCAAGGCGAGGTGGGCTCGGGTAAGACTCTGGTAGCACTGCGTGCAATGCTGACGGTCGCAGACAGCGGGGGACAATCGGCGATGATCGCCCCAACCGAAGTGCTTGCCAGCCAGCATTACGAGAGCATTCTTAAGTCGCTGGGCGAAGACCTGGCAAAACAGGTGGGGTTGACTTTACTCACCGGGCAAATGAACACCGCAGATCGCAAGAAGGCCATGCTTCAGATGGCGAGCGGAACCGCACAGATTATTCTCGGCACTCACGCCCTGATTGCTGACAAGGTGCAGTTCTTCGACCTTGGTCTGGTGGTAATCGACGAGCAGCATCGATTCGGCGTTGAACAGCGCGAGGCGCTGCGTCTCAAAGGCAAGACCAATCCGCACGTGCTCACCATGACTGCGACTCCGATTCCGCGCACTTTGGCGGTAACCGTCTTTGGCGATCTCGATGTCTCTGCACTCACTGAACTGCCAGGTGGCAGGCAGGGCATCACGAGCCACGTTGTGCCTTTCAGTAATAAGGCACTTGTTGCTCGAGTCTGGACACGCATCGCCGAAGAAATCTCGAACGGGCGGCAGGCCTTCGTGGTTTGCCCGCGCATCGACGAGCAAGACCAAGCTGAAGAACTTGTCGAAGCGGGAGGCTCACTTGAAGATGAGCCAGTGCTAGTTGAGGATGCCAAGCCAAAGCGCCCGCCGATTGCCAGCGCGGTGAATATGCTCGAAGCCCTGAGCCAAGTGCCAGCATTGAAAGGCATTGAGCTCGGCTTGCTTCACGGCCGACTCAGCAGTGAAGAAAAATCAGATGTCATGGCAAGGTTTGCAGCAAACGAAATTCAACTGCTGATTGCCACCACAGTTATCGAGGTTGGCGTGAATGTTCCAAACGCGACCGTGATGGTCGTGCTCGACGCTGATCGTTTCGGAGTCAGCCAACTTCACCAGTTGCGAGGTCGAGTCGGTCGTGGTCAGCATCCGGGACTTGCGCTGCTACTCACCACCGCAGAAGATGGCTCACTTGCCATGGAGCGAGTCAAAGCGGTTGCCAGCACTAACGACGGCTTTGCACTTAGCGAGATTGACCTAGAGCTTCGTCGCGAAGGTGATGTGCTTGGCGCCAGCCAAAGCGGTGGCCGAAGCAGCCTCAAACTACTTCGCGTTATTCAAGACGCAGAGTTGATTCAACGGATGCGTGGCTATGCCGAAACTACACTGAGCCACGACCCAACATTAGAAAAACACGCTGCCCTTGCAGAAGCGCTCAACCGGCAGGATGCAGCTCGACAGGAATATCTCGCCAAGTCTTAGTCAGGTAACCTTGAAGCTATGACCGCAATAGCCGTTTATCCGGGTTCTTTCGACCCGGTAACCAAAGGCCACCTCAACATCGCAATTCGGGCAGCTGGGCTGTTCGATGAATTGCACATTGTTGTGGTTCACAACCCTTCGAAGAGCCCGCTGTTTTCTTCTGAAGAGAGAGTGCGTCTAATTACCGCTTCGCTTCACGAAATGGGAATCGCCAAAGCGACAATGGCGAAAATCAAGATCGACACTTTGGACGGTGGCTTGCTCGTGAACTACTGCCGAATGGTTCACGCCTCAGCTTTGGTCAAAGGGGTTCGCACCAATGTTGATCTGGATTACGAACTTCCGATGGCACTTGTGAACCGAGATTTGGCCGGGGTAGAAACAGTATTTTTGCCGGCTGATCCGAAGCACGGGCAGATCTCATCATCGCTGGTAAAGCAGGTTGCAGCTCTCGGCGGTGACGTTTCGAGTTACGTTACCGAGGCGGTAGCCAATGCTTTAGCTGCTGAAAGAAAGAATTCAAATGAGTAAATCTCAGTTTCTAGTTAAGGTTCACGACCTCATCAATAAGCCAGGTCAGATGCGCGAATACGAGCTCGATTTCGAACTCGCAGAGCAATTTGGTGAGGGCTCAGCTTTTGTAGCCAAGGGGGCAAAACTTGAGCTAGACCTTCGTTTGGAGTCTGTGCACGAGGGGATTTTGGCAACCGGCGACATTTTTACCACCGCGAAGTCTGAGTGTTCAAGGTGTCTAGATGCGTTAAAACTTGATGTTGAAGTGGATTTTCAGGAACTTTTCGCTTATTCTGGAACTTCGGAAGATGACCTGTTGGTTCAAGACGATTCAATCGACCTTGATCCTGTCATCAGAGACGCGGTAGTTCTTAGTCTTCCTTTTACACCTGTATGTAGCCCAGATTGTGCTGGACTTTGTGCTGAGTGCGGAGTGAAGCTAGCGGATAACCCGGGTCATGCCCACGAAGCTGCGATTGATTCGCGGTGGAGTGAGCTACAAAAGTTTGAGACAAAGGAAGACTGATGCCAGTACCTAAGAGACGGATGAGCCGTTCAAACACTCGTCACCGCCGTTCAGCCTGGAAGGCTGCACCGCTGACCTTGGTCAAGACCGTTGAAAACGGCAAGACCGTGTACTCATTGCCACACCGCGCCAAGTTGGTTGAAGACTCAGCCGGTAACGCGCTGTTCATGGAGTACAAGGGCCGCAAGGTAGCTGACGCTTAATTTCACGCATGACTCTTGACGTGCTTTGCCAGCGCATTGGCGTAGACATTGAGAGTGCACTGCTTGAACTAGCACTTACCCATCGCTCATACGCGTATGAGCATTCATTACCCAGCAACGAACGCCTAGAGTTTCTAGGCGATTCGGTGCTGGGTTTTGTCGTTACCGCGCACATTCATGAAAAGTTCAGCAACCTCGACGAGGGCGAACTTTCAAAAATCAAGAACGCTGTGGTCTCTGCCAAAGCTCTCGGCCCGCTGAGCGTTCAACTCGGAGTCGGCGAATACTTGCGTCTCGGTAAGGGTGAAGAACTAACCGGCGGTCGAACCAAAAACAATCTTCTGGCAGATGCCTTCGAAGCGATTCTCGGTGCGGTCTACATTTCAAAAGGTTTGGATGCCGCCAGCGGAATGGTTGAGCGATTCGTGTTTCCGCTACTGGCTGACCCAGATGCCCTGCGCGCAGACGCCGACCCGAAGACCACACTCGTTGAGTATGTTCAAGAAAACAATCTCGGAGCAATCGAATACGAGATTAGTTACGAAGGTCCAGATCACGACCGCAACTACTTCTGCACGGTTTCTATCGGTAACCGAGAAATCGCCAAGGGCGAAGGTCGAAACAAAAAGACCGCAGAGACCGATGCTGCCATTGCAGCACTAAAAGCTTTTAGAGCCTAAATGCCCGAGTTACCCGAGGTCGAAACAGTTCGAGCTGGGCTAGCACCTTCGCTCACAAATGCCACTGTCGATTCAATTGAAATTTTTGATGAGCGCAGTCTCAGGCGTCATCAAGGTGGCATTCGAGA
>JBJTOA010000025.1:0-20176 GCA_046074285.1 Micrococcales bacterium | reverse complement strand
TTGCCGAAAGGCGTGTGGGTTCGACTCCCACCTTCGGCACCAAATGAAAAAGCCACCCAATTCGGGTGGCTTTTTCATTTAGTAAATCTGTGTAACGGTGCAGCGCTTATCTTGCTTGCGCTTGCGATCGATGTTCTTCGGGCTGTCGGTGTAAATTCCGATCTGAGCCGAGTTGTACTCGAGGGTGCCGTAAGCGTTGTAAGCGTTGATAGCCAAGAACACGTGATAGTACTTTGGCCCAGTCACTGGGTCAACGTGACAGTTGAAACCGGGAATGGTCAAGGTTCTAGACATTCCAGTGTTGTAGGTGTTTTGCCAGTCCGCTGAGTTTGCGGCACGGGTACGGAACTCGTAACGGGTTACCGGTGCCCCACCGTTGTCAAGCGGAGCATCCCACTTAAAGCGCACGGTCAGATAGGTATTTCCACTCAATGCGTCATAAGTCTTTTTGGTTACCTTGGTGGTTCCGTCAAGGATGTACGAAGGTGGACCACTGCGAGCGGTAGTGATAGTTGCAATGTTGGACCAGGCGCCGATTCGTGCGTAACCAGCTGCATCCAGATATTGAGCTCTAACTCGAACCTGGTACTTGGTTCCAAGTCTCATGTAGTACTGGAAAGTGAAGAATGGTAGGTCATCGCCACCAGCGTCAATCCAACTCGAGCTGCCGAACTTACGGTACTGAACGTCATACTGCAAGATGTCGAAAGTTGGTCTGAAGTGCGGTTCAGTCCACTGAACAGCAAAGTTGTAGGGGCCCGGGGTTCCCTTGACACGCAAATAAGTTGGCGTGGTTGTGTAAGTGTTTAAGGTTCGAACTGATGCAACCTGTGACCAGTTTGAATAACCAGGTTCGCACCCGGCACAGGCTGCCTGGCTTGAAAGGTTGGCAAGTGCAACTCGCACATAAAGCAGTGAATCTTCGGGAACATCTGTGATGCGGGTTGAAGTTCCGCAGACGTCCTGTGAGGCACCGCTACAAACTTGGCGACCTGAAATAGGCCAGCTCACTCCGTCAGCTGAGAACTCCACTACCCACTTGATCCAGATGTTTCCGCCGGCTGGAATGGTCCAGTTGATCGTGAAGGCATCCGTGGTTACGTTACTAAAAGTTGGCTTGTTTGGGGTGTTTGGAAGTTCGTTTATGGCTGCGGTCGCAGGGTTGGCAAAAAGCGTTGAAGCCAGCAACACCGCAGTGCTTGCTAGTGCTCCAAGCAATCTGCTCAGTGAACGCATGTATCCCCAATCTTCTCGTCTAGTTTAATCGCTTAAACGAGTAATTCGGGTCTATTTTGACCCGAATTACTCTAAAAGCGCTACTTCTTTTCGTATGCCGGAGCTGCTCCGTTTACAGCATCTCCAACTCGGTGAACGCGCAAACTGTTGGTTGAGCCCGCGATTCCAGGTGGAGTACCTGCAACCACAACGACTTCTTCACCGATTTGAGCTTTACCCTCGGCGATCAAAATCTCATCAACCTGGTGCATCATTTCGTCGGTGTGCTTTACCGGGCTGACCAGATAAGTCTTTGCACCCCAGACCAGAGCTAAGCGGTTTCGAACGGTCTCAGAAGGAGTAAAGGCCAATACCGGAACCGATGAACGCAGGCGTGCCACGCGACGAAGCGAGTCTCCACTTTCGGTGAAAACGCAAACGTATTTTGAGCCTAGAAGTTCAGCAATCTCAACGGCTGCAAGTGAAACTGCACCAGAGTGAGTGTGCGGACGAGTTCCAAGCGGTGGAATACGCTCTAGGCCGTTATCTTCAGTTGACTCAATGATTCTCGCCATGGTCGAAACTGTTTCTACCGGCCACTCGCCCACTGAAGTCTCACCCGAAAGCATTAGAGCGTCTGCACCGTCGAGAACGGCGTTTGCTACGTCGCTTGCTTCAGCACGAGTTGGGCGTGAGTTGGTGATCATGGTTTCAAGCATTTGGGTTGCAACGATAACCGGCTTAGCCCAACGGCGAGAAAGTTCAACCGCGCGCTTCTGAACTAGCGGAACCTGCTCTAGCGGAAGCTCAACACCAAGGTCACCGCGAGCAACCATGACGCCATCGAAAGCATCGATGATTTCTTCGAGGGCTTCAACTGCCTGAGGTTTTTCAATCTTCGCGATGGTCGGCAAGAAGCGACCTTCTTCATTCATGATTTCGTGAACGCGGTGGATGTCGCTGGCATTGCGAACGAAAGACAGCGCGATCATGTCGACACCTAGGCGAATACCCCAGCGAAGGTCATCTTCGTCCTTCTCTGAAAGAGCAGGTACGTTTACCGCAACACCAGGAAGGTTGATTCCCTTGTTGTTCGAAACTGGTCCAGGAACTTCAACCACGGTGGTTACGGTGGTAGCGGTAACTTCGGTAGCTCTTAGTCCGACCTTGCCGTCGTCGATAAGAAGCACATCTCCAGGCTTGACATCGCCAGGCAAGCCCTTGTGGGTGGTTCCGCAGATGTCAACGTTTCCGAGAATCTCGTCGGTGGTGATTTTGAAAGTTGCACCCTTCTCAAGCATTACCGGACCGTTTTCGAAACGACCGAGGCGAATCTTCGGACCTTGCAGGTCAACGAAAATACCAACTGCTTTACCCACGTCAGCAGCTGCCTTGCGAACCGTGCGGTAGATCTCTTCGTGCACATCGTATGAGCCGTGGCTCAAATTCATGCGCGCGATGTCTACACCGGCTTCGATAATGGCGCGAATCTGCTCGTAGCTTGATGTCGCCGGACCTAGAGTTGCGACGATTTTTGCGCGTCTCATATGTTCCTATCCTTAGTTTCCAACCGCGATTGGGCGGTCAGTTGGTTTAACTGGGAATGGCAGCACGGTGCTGCCTTCCAGAAATTCGTCGATTGTCGCTGCAGCTGCTCGCCCTTCAGCAATCGCCCAGACAATCAGGCTCTGACCGCGTCCGGCATCTCCGGCAACAAATACGCCAGGTGCTGAAGTTTCGTATTTCGCACCGCGTGAAACATTGCCTCTGGCATCTAGTTCAGCGGTGTATCCCTCAGACTCAACTCCGGTGAAACCAAGAGCCAAGAAAACCAAATCAGCTGGAATCACTTTTTCGGTGCCGGCTTTTGGAAGACGTTTGCCATCGACAAATTCTGTCTCGGCCACCTTAACACCAGTCAGTTTCCCATCTTTGCCGATGAACTCAACGGTAGACGCCATATACTGACGCTCTCCGAATTCTTCGTGAGCGCTGCTCATTTCAAACAGGGTTGGGAAAGTCGGCCAAGGCTGCCCGGCTGCGCGCTCGCTAGCAGGCTGCTTTCCGATAGCCAGTGTGGTAACTGAGATTGCGCCCTGACGGGTTGCGGTTCCGAGGCAGTCAGCTCCGGTGTCGCCACCACCGAGAATGATGACGTTCTTGCCAGCGGCGTGAATTTGACCGGTCACAGTGTCGCCTGCCACCACCTTGTTTGACTGGGTTAGGTAATCCATTGCGAAATGAACACCTTCAAGTTCACGACCGCTCACAGCCAAATCGCGTGGCTTAGTTGCGCCGGTTGCGATTAGCACTGCGTCATAACGACTGCGAAGGTCTTCCCAAGTGATGTCAACGCCAATGTTTACGCCAGCCCTGAAGCGAACGCCTTCGGCTTCTAGTTGTGCCAAGCGACGATCAAGAACGTTCTTTTCCATCTTGAAATCAGGGATTCCATAGCGCAGCAATCCGCCGATGCGGTCATCGCGCTCGAAGACGGCAACGGTATGACCCGCGCGCACAAGTTGCTGGGCAGCAGCGAGACCGGCGGGGCCAGAACCTACCACGGCAACGGTTTTACCCGTCATGCGTGTTGGGCTGACTGGCTTCACCCAATCGTTGTCGAAAGCCTGATCAATGATCGAAACTTCAATCTCTTTGATGGTGACTGCAGGTTGGTTGATGCCGAGCACGCAGGCAGACTCGCAAGGTGCTGGGCACAGTCTGCCGGTGAATTCAGGAAAATTATTGGTCGCGTGCAAACGCTCAATTGCGGCTTGCCCCTGGTCGCGCCAGGTAAGGTCATTCCACTCAGGAATCAGGTTGCCGAGCGGGCAACCCTGGTGGCAAAACGGAATGCCGCAGTCCATGCAACGGCTGGCTTGCTGACGAATGACAGCTTGGTCGCGGCCCTCGTAAACTTCGTTCCAGTCTTTGACGCGCAGCGGAATCGGGCGTCGCTTTGCAGTTTCACGCTCGGTTATTTTCAGGAATCCTCTTGGATCAGCCATTGGTAACCTCCAAAATCTGCTCCCAAACGGTTTCACTGTCTGGGTCAACGCCGCGCTCGACTGCCTTCTCGCGAATCGAAAGAACATTCGCGTAGTCACGCGGCAGAACCTTGACGAAGTGCGCTAGCTCAGTGTCGAAATTATCGAGCACCTGCTTGGCAACAGCCGAACCTGTTTCATCTAAGTGCAATTCAAGTAGCGATTTCAACTTAGCTTGATCAGCGTCATTCAGTTCTTGAAGGTGAAGTTCACCAGAAGCCAGTGCATCGTGATTTACCTTGTCGGCGCGCAGCTTGTAAATGTAAGCCACACCACCAGACATACCAGCGCCGAGGTTTCTTCCAGTCTTACCGAGGATGACCGCTACACCGCCGGTCATGTATTCGAGGGCGTGGTCTCCCACTCCCTCAACGACAGCCTCTGCACCAGAGTTTCGAACTAGGAAGCGCTCTCCGACAATGCCGCGAAGCAGAATGGTTCCACCGGTAGCTCCGTAACCGATTACGTTGCCGGCGATGATGTTGTTTTCAGCTACGTAAGTACTCTGCTGGTGCGGGTGAACCACGATGAAACCACCGCTTAGACCCTTGCCAACATAGTCGTTGGCGTCACCCTCGAGCACTAGCTTTATGCCCTTAGGAACAAAAGCACCGAATGATTGTCCGGCGGCTCCGGTTAGGTGAATGTCGACTGTTCCAACTGGCAAACCTTCTGCACCGTGAGCCTTGGTTAGCTCGTTTCCGAGCATGGTGCCGACAGCCTGTTCGGTGTTGTTGATATCAAGGTTCAACTTGACAGGTTGACCGTTTGTTAGAGCTGCGGTTGAAGCCGCAATCAACTTGTGGTCAAAGTGTTTTTCAAGTTCGTGGTCCTGAGTGGTGAAACGGCGCTTTGGCTCATTTGCGTTAAAAGTAGGTCCAGCCAAGATCGGGCTGAGGTCTAGACCGTCAGCTTTCCAGTGCGAAATTGCGCGATTCATGTCGAGCAAATCGGTGCGACCAATAGCTTCATCCACACTCTTCAAACCGAGAGCAGCAAGATACTCTCGCACTTCTTGGGCCAGGAATTCGAAGAAGTTGACCACATAGTCGGCCTTGCCACTGAATCTAGCGCGAAGCGTAGGGTTCTGGGTTGCAACACCAACTGGGCAAGTGTCTAGGTGACAAACGCGCATCATGATGCAGCCTTCAACCACAAGTGGCGCGGTTGCAAAACCAAACTCTTCGGCGCCGAGAAGGGCAGCAACTATTACGTCACGACCTGTTTTCATCTGGCCGTCAACCTGCACGGTCACGCGGTCACGCAGCCCGTTTAGCATCAAAGTTTGCTGAGTTTCAGCGAGACCAAGTTCCCAAGGTGTTCCCGCGTGCTTTAGCGAATTGAGCGGGCTTGCACCGGTTCCTCCGTCGTGACCTGAAACCAGAATGAGGTCTGCCTTGGCCTTTGCAACGCCAGCAGCCACCGTACCAATACCGACCTGGCTCACGAGTTTCACGTGAACGCGGGCGAATCGGTTAGCACGCTTTAGGTCGAAAATCAACTGCTTCAGGTCTTCGATTGAATAAATGTCGTGGTGAGGTGGTGGTGAAATAAGCCCAACACCTGCGGTTGCGTGACGGGTACGTGCGATCCACGGGTAAACCTTCTGAGGCGGCAACTGGCCACCCTCACCCGGCTTTGCTCCCTGCGCCATCTTGATCTGAATGTCATCAGCGTGAGTTAGGTACATGCTGGTAACACCGAAACGACCAGATGCAACCTGCTTGATTGCGCTTCTGCGAGTCGGGTCGAGCAGGCGATCCACATCCTCGCCACCTTCACCGGTGTTCGATTTGGCACCTAGGCGGTTCATTGCAATCGCGAGAGTCTCGTGAGCTTCTTTTGAAATCGAGCCGTATGACATTGCACCGGTTGAAAAGCGCTTGACGATAGAGCTGATTGGCTCAACCTGTTCGATGTCAATCGCCTGACGACCCTCGGTGCGCAATGTGAATAGACCGCGAAGGGTCATCAGGTTTTCAGCCTGGTTATCAATCGCTTTGGTGTAGTCGCGGAAGACATCCATCTTCTTTTCGCGAGTCGCGTGCTGAAGTTTAAATACCGTCTCAGGGTTGAAAAGGTGCGATGGACCTTCGCGACGCCACTGGTACTCGCCGCCGGTTTCGAGACCGCGGTGAGCGTTAGCTTCGTAGTCAACCGGGTACGCAAAGGCGTGACGAGCAGCAACCTCTTGGTGAACAACTTCTAGCCCGATACCGCCGAGCTGGCTGGTGGTTCCGGTGAAGTAAGTGTCGACGAACTCTTGGCTCAAACCGATGGCCTCGAAGACCTGAGCTCCAGAGTATGAAGCAACGGTCGAGATACCCATCTTCGACATGATCTTTAGAACACCTTTGCCGAGTGCCTTGATGAGGTTCTTGGTTGCTTTCTCGGCGGTTACTCCGACGATGGTGCCATCCTTGACCATTTGCTCGCAGGTTTCCATGGCCAGATAAGGGTTTACTGCGGCAGCGCCGTAGCCGATCAGCGCAGCAACATGGTGAACTTCACGCACGTCTCCAGCTGAAACGACGAGACCAACCATAGTTCTGCGGCCGGTGCGAATCAGGTGGTGGTTGACGCTCGAGGTTAATAGCAACGAAGGAATCGGGGCGCTCTCGCGAGTTGAATCGCGATCGCTCAAGATCAGATAAGTAGCGCCATCGTTGATAGCGGCATCCACTTCGTCGTTAATCTCGCGAAGTCGATCTGCCAGAGCTTCTACCCCACCGTCAACGGCGTAAAGACCCCGTACTACGAATGCCTTGCCAAGCCCCGGTCTTGCGTCGATGTGCTGAATCTTCGAGACATCGTCGTTATCAAGCACTGGGAAGTCGAGCGAAATCTGCTGGGCGTGCTCAGGTGTAGCGGTCAAAAGGTTGCGCTCAGGGCCTAGTCCGGTGCCGAGCGAGGTAACTACTTCTTCACGGATGCTGTCGAGCGGCGGGTTGGTAACCTGCGCAAACTGCTGCACGAAGTAATCAAAAAGCAAACGTGGGCGGGTTGAAATCGCAGCAATCGGAGTGTCTGACCCCATTGCACCAAGCGGCTCAGCGCCAGCTTTTGCCATCGGAGCAAGCAGGATACGAAGCTCTTCTTCGGTGTAGCCAAAAGTGCGCTGGCGGCGCTGAATTGAGCTTGGGGTGTAAGAAACGTGCTCGCGCTCTGGTAGGTCGCTCAGGTGGATGCGGTTCTCTTCGAGCCACTCGCCCCAAGGTTCCTGTGCGACGATTTCTGCCTTGATTTCGTCGTCTTCAATCAATCGGCCAGCTGCGGTATCAGCCACGAACATGCGACCTGGTTGAAGTCTGCCCTTGCGTACAATCTTTGATGGGTCGATGTCGACCACACCAATTTCTGAGGCCAAGATAACTAGGCCATCCTCGGTTATCACATATCGACCAGGGCGTAAACCGTTGCGGTCGAGGGTTGCACCAACCAGGGTGCCGTCTGTGAAGATAACTGCCGCCGGTCCATCCCAAGGCTCCATGAGCATTGAGTGGTAGTCGTAGAAGTTACGGCGTGCTGGGTCGCTGTCAGTCTGTTTCTCCCAGGCTTCTGGAATCATCATCATGATGGCGTGTGGCAGACTGCGACCGGCAAGGTGAAGTAGTTCAACGACTTCGTCAAATGATGCAGAGTCTGAACCGCCAGGGGTAATGATTGGGCTCAGTTGCTTGAGGTCACCAAGCACTTCGCTGGCAAGCTGAGATTCGCGAGCGCGCATCCAGTTGCGGTTTCCCTTGACGGTGTTGATTTCACCGTTGTGCGCGATCATTCTGAACGGATGAGCCAGCGGCCAGGACGGGAAAGTGTTGGTCGAGAAGCGCGAATGCACCAGCGCGAGGGTTGATGCAAAGCGCTCGTCACTTAGGTCTGGGTAAAACGGTTCTAGCTGCAAAGTTGTAACCATGCCTTTGTAAACCATGGTGCGGCTTGAAAGCGATGGGTGGTAAAGCGCGAGTTCACGCTCTGAGCGCTTGCGAAGTCTGAATGCACGACGCTCGAGTTCGAGCCCGGTTGCCTTGTCTTCAGAGCCGACAAATACCTGACGGATTACCGGCATAGCCGCGCGAGCAAGATCACCAAGGACTTCTGGCCTGGTCGGTACATCTCGCCAGCCGAGAACTTTGAGGTTTTCTGCTTCAGCCAATTTCTCAAAGCCGGCTTGAGCGACAATCTGCTCGTCAGTATCGGTAGACAGGAATACCAATCCAGCCGCGTAAAAACCAGCCTTAGGCAATTCGATACCTGCAACTGCTCGAAGAAACGCGTCAGGTAACTGAGTGAGAATTCCTGCTCCGTCGCCGGTGCCTTCGTCTGAACCAACAGCACCGCGGTGCTCTAGATGGGTAAGTGCGGTGAGGGCGGTATCGATAATGTCGTGCCCAGGAGTTCCGCGAAGAGTGGCGACCATGGCCAGACCGCAAGCATCCTTATCGAACGCTGGGTTGTATAGACCAGTTGCTGCTGGTGCGGTCCCAAACCGTTCGAACGGCGACATTACAGGCATGCCGAACTCCAATCAATCAACAAAAATTCATTGGGACAACACTGGCCCTGAAACTCAAAGATTTGTCAAGCTTGGTGACCCTTTGTAGAGCTTTTGGCTCCCTGATCATCAGGCCTTGTGGCCGGTTTGACTTTTAGCGTCTGCGGCTACTTCGCCTTGCTTGCAGAATCGCTAACATCTGAGTTTACCTCAGAAGCATCAAGTTCAAAGTCTTGAGATGACGACTTTTTCGAAGATTTTTTGGCTGGCTTCGTCTCTTCTGTATTTGGTTCTCTACCAGGGATGTACGGGCTAAGTTCTTCACCCGGATACTGGCGCTTGCTCCACCAGAAGAGCGCGATACCAACTGCAACGCCGAAGATTGCTGACCAAACGTTGGTGCGCAAACCGAGGATGATTGCACTGGGATCGATGCGGATTGATTCGATAAGTGAGCGACCGATTGAGTAGTAAATCAAGTAGGCGGCGAACAAACGACCCCATTGCAGTCGGAGTTTGCGCTCAAGCAAGAGCAGCACGAAGACCCCGAGGATGTCCCAAAGTGATTCGTAGAGGAAAGTTGGGTGGAATAGAACTCCCTCAGGTAACCCCGCTGGGTAAGCCGGGTTGCTGGTTTTGATTTCTAGGCCCCAAGGCAGGTTGGTTGGAATACCGAATAGTTCGTTGTTGAAGTAGTTTCCCCAGCGTCCGATGCCCTGAGCAAGAATCAATCCGGGTGCAAATGCGTCAGCAACCGCGAGGAATCTCACTCCGTTCGACTTAGCACCTAGCCAAGCACCGATTACACCACCGATGAGTCCGCCGTAGATTGCAATTCCGCCTTCCCAGATGTATAGGAATGAGAGCGGGTCGATACCAGGCTTACCGAAATAGTCAGATAGGTGCGTGAGAACGTGGAAGATTCTCGCGCCGACGATACCCATTGGTACAGCCCAAAGCGCTACGTCGAGAGCTACTCCAGCATCTACCCCACGTTGCTTCAAGCGCACGGCGCCGATCCAGATGGCGAAGATGATACCTACCAAAATGAGAACTGCGTAGTAACGCAACTGGTAGTTACCAATCAAAAAGAAATTTTCTGAAGGGCTCGGGATGCTCTCGAGAATTCGGCGCACTTAGTGACTCCTGACTATTTGCTCAGTAAAGACGATAGTTGTAAAACTTTTGATTTCAGGGCTGAAACGCCACCTTCAGCATATGCACGGATAAATGCACTGCCTACAATTGCTCCATCAGCGTAGCTGTTCACTTCAGCAACCTGATCAGCATTTGAAATACCAATTCCGACGCAGGCGTTCTGATCAGCATCTGCGGTGCGAATGCTACCGACAACCTTGCGGGCAAGACCGTCAAGTTCATCTCTGGTACCGGTAATCCCCATCGTAGAAACCGCGTATACAAACCCACGACTTAGCTCGGCTGCCCGATCAACGCGTTCTTGTGAGGATGTTGGAGCAGCTAAAAATACTCGATCTAAGTCATACTTATCGCTTGCGCTCAACCACTCACCAGCCTCGTCAGGAACTAAATCTGGTGTGATGAGTCCGGCTCCGCCGGCAGCCTTTAGGTCGCGGGCGAAGTTTTCAACGCCGTACTGAACGACCGGGTTCCAGTAGGTCATTACCAAAACTGGGGTGTCTACCTGCTTGGTGATTTCTCTAACCGCGTCAAATACCTGGCGCAGTTTGAACCCATTCTCGAGAGCCATTCCAGTTGCCTCTTGGATTACCGGACCATCCATAACCGGATCGCTGTATGGCACCCCGAGTTCGAGCACGTCGACACCGTTTTGGCACATTGCTACTGAAGCTTCAACAGATGCTTCGAGGTTCGGGTAACCCGCCGGGAAGTAACCGACCAGGGCGCCCTGCTTGGCAGCCTTTTTGGCTTTTAAGGCATCCGAAGTTTTAGACATTCGCACGCCCCTGTTCGTCGAGCAGACCAAAGTAACGGGCCGCGGTTTCCATATCTTTATCTCCGCGACCACTCAGATTGATCAAAATAGATGAACCGCCAGGAAGTTCTTTAGCAATCTTCAACGCACCTGCGAGAGCATGCGATGTCTCGATTGCAGGGATGATTCCCTCGGTGCGACTTAGCAGTCTCATGGCTTGCATTGCTTCATCGTCGCTGATGCCACGGTACTGAGCGCGGCCAAGATCTTTCAACCAGGCATGCTGTGGGCCTACGCCTGGATAGTCAAGACCCGCAGAAATGCTATGACTTTCCATGGTCTGACCGTCTTCGTCCTGAAGCATGTAAGACCTTGCCCCGTGCAAAACGCCTGGCTTGCCATAGTTCAAGGTCGCCGCGTGACGTTCGGTGTGCATGCCCTCGCCGGCCGCTTCAAAGCCAAAAATCTGAACGGTAGAGTCATCAAGAAATGCGTGGAAAAGACCGATGGCGTTTGAGCCACCACCCACACAAGCCGCTAGTGCGGTTGGCAAGAAACCAACCTCATCGAGCATCTGTTGGCGTGCTTCAATGCCAATCACGCTGTGAAAGTCGCGAACCATGGTTGGGAATGGGTGTGGCCCTGCAACGGTACCGAGAAGGTAGTGTGTATTTTCAACGTTGGTCACCCAGTCGCGAAGTGCCTCATTGATGGCATCTTTCAAAGTTCTTGAACCGGTCTTCACCGGAATAACTTCGGCACCTAAGAAGCGCATGCGGGCAACGTTCAGGGCTTGACGCTCGGTGTCAACCTCACCCATGTAAACCGTGCATTCGAGGCCGAACAGTGCAGCCGCGGTAGCTGAGGCTACGCCGTGTTGCCCCGCTCCAGTTTCTGCAATGATTCGAGTCTTACCCATTCGCTTGGTTAGCAGGGCTTGCCCCAGTACGTTGTTGATTTTGTGAGAACCGGTGTGGTTCAAATCTTCGCGCTTCAAAAAGATGCGAACGTCGGTACCTGATTCCGCTGCAAATTTGGGAGCCTCGGTAATAATCGATGGTCGGCCAGTATAGGTTCGGTGCAGCTCTGCAAGCTCGGCTATAAAAGCTGGGTCCTTACGCGCAGTTTGATAGGTTGCGTCTAATTCATCCAGGGCGGCAATTAGGGATTCAGGAACAAATCGTCCACCGAATTCACCGAAATATGGCCCTACATGGTCGCGAAGATTGGATTGCATGGAATAAGCCTAAATGTTGCCAGCAGCTAAGAAAGACTTAAGCATGGCTGCTGGATCATTAGTCACCAGTGCTTCTCCCACCAAAACCACGTCAGCACCAGCTTTTCGGTAGTGCGCAACATCTTCGGCATTCCGCACAGCCGATTCAGCAACTTTGATGATTCCATCGGGAATTGAGTCGGCGAGGGTTCCGAATAAGTTGCGGTCCGTTTCAAAAGTGCTCAGATCTCGGGCGTTCACGCCAAGTAATTTGGTACCAACATCCAGTGCTCGTTTGACCTCATCGCCTGAGTGAGTCTCAACAAAAGCCGTCATGCCCAGTTCTTCAGTGAAAGTTTTTAGTCGCGCAATTGTTTTTTGATCAAGTCCGGCCACAATCAGCTGAATGATGTCAGCACCGTGCGCACGCGCTTCGAGAATTTGATACTCATTAGCAATGAAGTCTTTGCGAAGCAGTGGTACAACAACTCGTTCGCGAACCGAATCAAAATCGGCAAGTGTGCCCTTGAATTTGCGCTGCTCGGTAAGCACGCTAATGGCGGATGCCCCATTAGTCGCATAGATTTCAGCCAACAGTGCCGGGTCAGGAATCTGCGCTAGGTCTCCCCTAGACGGCGATGCGCGTTTAACCTCAGCTAAAACTTTGATTTGATTTGCTGGCTTGAGTATTTCAAGCGCCGGCAAAGGAGAACTGGCTTCTAAAGCTAGCTTTTCGATTTGGTTCAGAGAAACAGAAAGCTCTCGGTCCTTGGCGTCGGCGATGGAACCCGCGTAGAGTCCCTCGAGCACTAGTGGCTCTTAGTCTTGCTGCCGCCGACTCCGTAGCCAGCTTTCTTGAGGATCAGGCCCACAAGCAAACCGGCAGGAATTAGAGCACTCGAAGCGTAGACGAGGTCGTACTGCTCGAACCAGAAGAAGAGAGTTGCCAGAGCGAATGCGGCCATCAGGATAATAACTGTGGTCCACGATGCTACTGAATTGCCGTGTCCTGGGTCAGTGCTGTTCTGAGACATTTTTGCCTTTCGGAGTTTCTACAAAAATCTTATCAATCGCTAACGCTGCGAATCCCACATGCTGATCGGGTCGTCTTGGTTACTATCAGCCGGGGTCCATTCGTGTTTACCTCTGGGTAACCGCTCAGTCTTCTGAAGGATGCGAAGCGTCAACGCGGCAACTAAAAAGACCACTCCAGCTATCTCGAATCCGATAAATAAGAAGCGTGAATCGCTTAGGACCACTGAGTCAGTCGCGTCGCTGATGCCAGTGGCCTTAGCTACCGCCTGCATAACGGCAACTGGAGTTGGCCCGGCGAAGATTGCAAATGCCGTTGCCAGAACAGCAACGCTAGTCGCTAGGTTGATAGCAAGCAGCACCATTGAGAGTATGCGCTTGAAATACAGTGCTAATGCGGCGCTGGCAGCCTGAAAAAGAATCACCGAGAGAAAACCAGGAAGCGCGATATCGCCGTCAACGTGAACCGTGGTGCTGCCTACAGTCACGGTGTAATAAGTCATGCCATTCATTGACTTGCCAGCAAAGGCAAACATCAGAGCGGCAATCATGGCACTTGCTAAGCGCCAACGCACCAGAATTTTTTGAGGTGATTCCATCACGATCTAGTTGCCGACGCTACCGCGCGAAGTGGTGCGCCGGCTTTATTCGCAGTTTCTTGGTACTCAGATTCTGGAACCGAGTCGAGCACCAAACCTGCGCCAGCCTCAACATAGGCCATGCCATCTCGCATGAACGCGGTACGAATAGCAATAGCTAAATCAGCGTTACCAGCAAAATCGAAGTAGCCAACTACCCCACCGTAGATTCCTCGGTTAGCATCTTCGAGTTCATCGATGATTTCTAGTGCCCTTGGCTTAGGTGCCCCTGAAAGCGTGCCCGCTGGGAAAGTGGCCTTGAAAACGTCTACTGCGTTCTGATTTTCCCTGAGTTCACCTTCGACAGTCGAGACCAGATGCATGATGTGGCTGTACTTGTGAATTTGCATGAACTCGGTGACAGAAACCGAACTCGGTTGGCAAACCTTTAGCAGGTCATTGCGAGCAAGATCCACCAGCATTAAATGCTCGGCACGCTCCTTGGCATCCTCGATCAGGGAATCTGCGTGAGACTGGTCTTCTTCGGGTGATTTGCCGCGCGGGCGAGAACCAGCAATTGGGTGGGTGATCGCGTGACCATGTTGAACATTTACCAAGGCTTCAGGTGAACTGCCGACCACGGCGTATTCGCCCTGACTGTCTGCAAAGTTGAGTAGATACATGTATGGGCTCGGGTTCAGTGCGCGAAGCTCTCGATAGACCTCGAGTGGGCTTGCGTTGGTTTCTAAGTCGAAGCGTTGAGCGAGTACAACTTGAAAAACATCACCAATGCGAACGAAGTGTTTAGCCTTTTCAATAGCAGCCAAAAAGTCACTCTTCTGAGTGCGCAGTTTAGGTTTGATTTCGGTCTGCGAAGCTTGGCTAGTTTCAACCGAAGCTACTTTTGCACCCAGACCCGCTTTCAACTCTGCAATGTGGTTAACAGCACTTTCATACTCGGCCGAGACATCAATTTGCTCAGCTACGAATACGTTTGAGATGAGCAGAAGTTTGCCGAGTTCGTGGTCGAAGACAACTAGATCACGAAACATCACAAGTGCCACTACCGGAGCAACAAAGTCTGGCTTAGGCCGATTTGGCAGGTTCTCAAGCTCGCGAACCATATCCCAGCCAATGAGCCCAACCATTCCAGCGGTAAGCGGGGGTAAACCAGCAACCTGTTCGCCAGTCCACCCGGTCACGATTTGATCTAGAGCCTCGAGAATATTTGCACTTAGTGCATCAGCAGTCGGCAGTGCGCTCTGACTAGGCTCACTTGCCCATGTGGTGTTTTTGCCGTCATAACTGAGCATGCCGCGACTATTCACGCCGACAAATGAATAGCGAGACCAAACGCCCTGAGCTGCAGACTCGAGAAGGAATGAACCAGGTTTGTCTGCCGCTAGCTTTTCGAAAACTGAGACGGGGGTTTCGTCAGCAATCTCAACAGTTTCAACAACCGGAATGACCCTGTGGTTATCCGCTAGCGCGAGCACCTGCTCAAGTGAAAAGTTAATATTCACTATTCACGCTCCAAAATAGTGTGACTATCAAAACAGGATTCAGTGCCGGTGTGGCAGGCCGGCCCCGCCTCGTGCACCCTAATCAGCAGCGCATCTGCGTCGCAATCCAATTCGATTGAAACTACCTTCTGCGTGTTACCTGATGTTTCGCCTTTGTGCCAGAGTTCTTGGCGAGAGCGCGACCAAAACACCGTTTCGCCAGACTCAATGGTCATTGCCAACGACTGCGGATTCATCCAACCGAGCATCAAAACCCGGTCGGTATCGGCACTTTGAATGATTGCAGCGACGAGCCCATCGGCATTAAATGCGACACTATCGATAACGCTTTCGAGCATTACAGTCGCACCTCAAATCCTTTTTGCTTTAGAGAGAGTTTAGCCTCGCGGATTGACACAGAGCCTTCGTGGAAGATGCTGGCGGCCAAGATTGCATCCGCTCCAGCCTCGGCTGCGTCGGCAAAATCATCTGCTTTTCCGGCACCACCAGAGGCAATTACCGGGATCGGTGAAATGTTTCGAATCGCCTCTAGCATCTCGGTATCGAAACCTTCTCTGGTGCCGTCTGCATCAATCGAGTTGACCAGCAGTTCGCCAGCGCCGAGTTCGATGGTTTGCTTGACCCATTCAAGGGCATCAAGTGAAGTCTCGTTGCGACCACCGTGAGTGGTGACTACAAAGCCCGACTCAGTCTTTGGGCTGCGCTTGAGATCAAGTGAGATAACCAGCACTTGATTGCCGAATCGGTTCGAAATTTCTGAGAGCAGTGAAGGATGCGCAATACCAGCGGAACCAACACTCACCTTGTCTGCGCCGGCACCTAGCAACCTGGCGACATCATCAACCTCGCGAATACCTCCGCCAACGGTTAGCGGAATGAAAATCTGCTCGGCGCAAGCTGTAACCAAGTCATACATGGTTGAGCGATTATCGACGGTGGCGTGAACATCTAAGAAGGTCAGTTCATCAGCGCCTTCAGCGTAATAACGCGCGGCGAGCTCGATGGGGTCACCTGCGTCACGAAGGTTTAGAAAATTGACGCCCTTAACCACTCGACCGTCTGCTACGTCGAGGCAAGGGATAACTCGAATTGCGAGAGTCATGCTAGATGCGGGCTGCGTGAATCGCGCTCACGAGAATTGCTCGAGCACCAAGTTCGTAGAGGGCATCCATTTTGGCATTGGTTTCATTTGACTTGACCAGCGCTCTGACTGCTACCCACTCTGGGTCACGAAGCGGAGAAATAGTTGGAGATTCAATTCCAGGGGTAATTTTCGAAGCAGATTCGACCAGGTTCGCTGGGCAGTCATAGTCAAAGATCACATATTCGCGAGCTACGAGAACGCCCTGTAGTCGACGCAGAATCTGAGCACAATCTTCGGTTTTTCCCGGTGCCGAAATCAGGTGCGCGGTGCTCTGCAAAATAACCGGACCAAAGATCTCGAGACCGGCTTGACGAAGGGTATTGCCAGTAGAAACTACGTCTGCTACTGCATCTGCAACGCCAAGTCGAACTGCCACTTCAACAGCACCATCGAGTGCGACTAGTTCAACTTCGATGTTTTCTTTCGCGAGAAAATCTGAGACAAGATCTGGGTAAGCCGTTGCGACTCTGAGGCCAGCTAGATCCTTGAGTGCTTTGAATTTGCCAACTGGTCCGGCGAATCTGAATGTGCTTCCGCCGAAACCTAAGTCTGCTACCGAATGTGCTTTCGATCTGGCATCGAGCAGTAAGTCAAGACCGGTGAATCCGGCGTCTAGTGCGCCTGAGCCAACATAGGTTGCGATGTCGCGTGGGCGTAGGTAGAAAAATTCAATGTTGTTTTCGCTGTCTACAACGTGAAGATCCTTAGTGTCTCTTCTTGTGGTGTATCCAGCCTCTTGAAGCATCGCGATGGCGGCTTCAGACAAAATTCCTTTATTCGGAACAGCTACTTTTAGCATTTGGGGCCTTTCGAAAGTTTGATGGTTTAGAGGTTCTTTTCGAGGTCTTCCAGGGTGATTCCCTGAGCAACCATGAGAACCTGCAGATGGTAAATCAACTGGCTGATTTCTTCAGCGGTTCTTTCTTTACCCTCATGCTCGGCAGCCATCCATACTTCAGCGGCTTCTTCGACGATCTTTTTTCCGATGGTGTGAACGCCAGCATCCAACCACTTAACAGTGTGTGAGTCATCAGGGCGTGCATCTGCCTTCTCGATGATTTCAGCGAATAGTTGGTTGAATGACTTCATACCCTCTAGGTTACCGAATCAGTGACGGTGTTCTGCCCCAGTGGCTGCACTTTGACGAAGCAATTCAATCTGCGCTTGGCGATCGGAAGCTTTGAAAACTGCGCTGCCTGCCACGAAGGTGTCTGCACCCTTGGCTGCAACACGTTCGATGTTGGTCTCGTCTATGCCACCGTCAACCTGCAACCAGACGTCTAGTTTTTCGGCATCGATTTTGCGTCGAGCACTACTGACTTTTTCAAGGGTGTGTTCGATTAGCGATTGCCCACCAAACCCTGGCTCCACGGTCATCACAAGCAGTTGATCAAACTCAGCAAGGATTTCAAGATAAGGGTCAAGCTCAGTTCCAGGTTTGATAGCTAGTCCGGCTCTTGCACCTATCGCTCGAAGCGTGCGAGCTACTGCAATCGGATTCTCGGTGGTTTCCGCGTGGAAGGTTACCGAGTATGCGCCGCACTCGGCGTATCCAGCAGCCCAGCGTTCTGGGTTCTCGATCATGAGGTGCACGTCAAGAGGTTTTGGTGCTATCTGCTGCATGCGGGTTACCATCGGTAAACCAAAGGTCAAGTTGGGCACGAAGTGATTGTCCATAACGTCAACGTGAATCAGGTCACAGTTGCTGATGCTGTTGAAGTCGCGCTCGAAATTCGCAAAGTCGGCAGAGAGAATGCTTGGGTTGATGCGAACCGTCATGCTTTCACCCTATTGGTCTTCTTTTGTAAGAGCGCGATGAACATGGCGTCAGTTTGATGGATGTGCGGCCAGAGTTGAACGGTCTTTCGGTCAGGAAGAGTCTCGAGAATCTGCGGGCTAACCTTGCCCAGAATCGCTCTAGCGTCGAGCAGCTCAACTTGACTCTCGTACTTTCTCAGAGCCCAATCAACAATCGCTGCGGTTTCGGCAAGGTGAGGTGAGCAGGTCACGTAAGCCAAAACCCCACCAGGCTTTAGACCAGCAAACGCGCTTTCCAAAAGCTGCTGCTGCAACTTAGCCAACTGATTAACGTCGGCTTTAGTTCTTCTAAATCTCGATTCAGGTCGTCGACGCAAAGCACCGAGACCCGAGCACGGGGCATCAAGCAAAATTCTGTCGAATGAGTCTGGTGCATCTGCACCTAGGTCACGACCGTCACCAGTTCGAATGTAGACATCCGGGTTCACTGCTTTTAGCGCTTGTGCGACCAACTTCGATCGATGCTCTTGAAGTTCATTGCAAACGAGCTCTGCTTTCTGCAATTTGGCTTCGGCAGCAAGAAGTGCGGCTTTGCCGCCTGGGCCAGCGCACATGTCGAGCCACTCTTCTTTGTCGCTGACTTCGCTAGCGTTTACGAGCGCGAGGGCAGCCAACTGGGATCCCTGGTCTTGAACTCTGGCCTTGCCGGTTGCGATTACTGCTAGTTTTGCGGGATCCCCACTCGGCAAAACGGCACCGATAGGGCTCAGCCCTTCGAGGCTTGCGCCAGCGTCGAATAGGTCATCGCGATCTGCTAATCCTGGCAGGGCAACTAGATTCACCAGTGGCGCGATATTGTCTTGCTCTAGCAAGTCCCGAAGTTGCTCGGCCTTACCGTCTGCCTGAAGCGAATCTTTCAGCGCGCGAATCACCCAGCTAGGATGCGAAAACTCGATGGAGAGCTTTTCGACAGAATCTGACTCTGCTTCAACCAACTCGGTCAGCCACTGCTCTCTTGACTTTTCAGAAACGCGCCTGAGCACTCCGTTGATAAACCCGGTTAGCACTGGTTTCAATTTGTGCTTGGCTAGCTCTACCGTCTCGCTGAGGGCCGCGTGTGACGGAACACGCATTGCTAGCAGTTGATGTGCTCCGATACGCAATACAGCAAGCGCGGCTGGTTCAATTGCCCCGACCTGTCGATTGGCGCAGGCCTCAATGATTCGATCGTAAAAGATCTGGTTTCTGATGGTGCCAAAGCTAAGCTCTTGAGCGAATCCGGCATCTCTACTGTCAAGTTCTGATCGCGAGATTAGTTTTGGCAGCAGCAGATTGGCGTAGGCATCGGCAGTAGCTACTGCAAGTAACAGTTCATAAGCAACTTCGCGGGCATTTGGTTTAGCCAAGGCGTTCAACCTTACTTCCGCGACTCCAGTCGAGCGCAGGCATCGGCCTTTTGCCGGCAGGTTGCACGGTCTTTAGCTCCAGTAGAGTGCCTTCGCCACATTGCACGAGCACGCGCTTGTTATCGACCACGAGGCTGCCTGGGTTGTGGGTCGATTCGCTCAGTGCTGCCCAATCAGTTGGCCCAAGCGCTCTGGCATCTAAAACCCGAAAGCTTTCACCTAGGCAGGTGGTGTAAGCGATTGGTTCGGGGTTGAAAGCGAGCACTGCTCTTTCTAAATGAATTGCTGAATCTGCAAAGTTCAGTTCTGCTTCATAGCGGGTGATTTTGCTGGCGATTCTCACATCGCGAACATTCTTCTGTGGCTCGGGCGAAAAGATGCCACTGGCGATTCTTGGCAATTGTTCATCCAGCAGAGAAACACCAATGCCGGTTAGCCTCGCAATAAGCTGGGCACTGTTCTCCCCCGGTTGCAGTTCGACCGAAACTTGACCCCAAATGGCGCCGGTATCAAGCCCTTCATCTAACTGAAAAAGAGTTACTCCGGTGGTTTGGTCGCCGTTCAAAATGGCTCGCTGTGCTGGGGCTGCCCCTCGCCATTCTGGCAACAGGCTGTAGTGAAGGTTTACCCAACCGCGGTTTAGAGCTTCAAGTGCTGCCGGCTTCAATATGCATCCGTAAGCAACCACTACTCCGAGTTGAGCTCCGGTTTGCTTGATTTTCTCGATAACCTCAGGTGTGACCCGGTTAGCTTTGATGATCGGGATTCCAAGTTCATCGGCAAGGTCGGCAACGGCGGATTGCTGCATTACTTTTTTGCGTCCGAATAGGGAGTCTTCGCGGGTAAGCAC
>JBJTOA010000024.1:0-9934 GCA_046074285.1 Micrococcales bacterium | reverse complement strand
CCGCCAAACGACCTATGGCATCGTGTTCGGCAACGCTGAATTGGCCAAGTTCGGCCATTTCACCGATTACTGCAACGGTCCTGCGACCAGTCTGCCTGCCAAGCTGGGCAAGGGTTTGCAGGGCAGCCTTGGTGCTATCCGGGCTGGCGTTGTAGGCATCGTTGATCACGACCACTCCGTCAGCTCGCGTTGTCAATTGCATTCTCCAACGCTCTGCGAGCGGCAAACCTTCAAGTGCTTCAACTATCTCGGTGCGCTTGATGCCGATTTGGTCTGCCACTGAAGCAGCTGCCAGGGCATTAATCACGTGATGCTCGCCAATGATTTGCAAAGTGACCCGATTCGTCGAGTCATCAGGCCAGTGCAGCAAGAAACTCGTGCCGGCAAGTGTGAGCTCATAATCACTAGCCCAATAATCTGCATCCGGCGTGGTGCCAAACCAAACCTTTTTCGCGGCCGTTAGTTCTGCCATCGAGGCGACCATCGAATCGTCTTGGTTCAAAACAGCAGTGGCATTCGCAGTAAGTTGCTGAACCAATTCGGCTTTGATTTTCCTGGTGTTCTCGATGCCGCCGAACTCACCCGCGTGAGCCATACCAACTTTCAGAACAACGCCGAAATCGGGTTGGGTGATTTCTGCTAGATAACGGATGCTGCCCAGTCCCCCGGCACCCAATTCAGCAACCAGATACTCAGTCTGGTGAGTGATTTTTAAAACCGAAATCGGTGCCCCAACCTCGTTGTTGTATGACTCAATCGGAGAAACTGTTTCACCCTGCTTCGAAAGGATGGCGTTCAGCATGCTCTTGGTCGTGGTTTTTCCGTTAGACCCGGTTACTCCGATTACTTTGATTCCGGTGCCGTCTGTGCCCTGTCTCACCCTTGCAAGCACGCCCTTAGCTAGCAACCCCAGCGCGGTAACCACGTTGCCTACCACCAGTTGCGGAATATCCACCGCAACTTGGCGCTCAACTACTGCAGCAACTGCTCCAGCACCTTTGGCTGCAGCGACAAAGTTGTGACCGTCGGTTACTTCACCAGGTTTTGCGAAAAATAAAGAGCCTGCACCAACCAACCTTGAATCGGTTTCTACCGAGCCGGTGATGAGCGTTGCCGGATTGCCGACTATTCTGCCGCCGGTTAGCTGCTCAATCTCACCCAGAGTGAGTGCAATCATGACCAACCGTTTTCTTTAAGGGCAGCGCGAGCTTCAGCTCTAGCTGAATATGGGGTGCGCTTGCCTTGAATATCGCGATAATCCTGATGACCTGGGCCAGCCCAGAGAATCGCGTCCCCCGGTTGGGCAAGGGATACCGCTTTGCGAATGGCTTGCTCGGGCGGGCTGACCTCGTAAATCTCAATAGCAGGAACAGCATCCTTCGCCGAGTCAAACAGCACCCGACGAATTGAAGCCGGTTCTTCAAAACGAGGGTGGTGATCTGTGATTATTACCACGTCAGAGTTTTGAGCAGCCACTCTCGCCATGTCTGGTCGCTTGCTCGGGTCGCGGTCACCGTCTGCGCCAAAAACCATGTAAAGGCGACCTGTTGTTACTGCTCTAAGTGACTGCAGAGTGTTGAGGAATGCATCTGGAGAATGCCCAAAATCAACATAGACGTTTGGTCCGGTAGCTGCTGAAACATTTTCAGTTCTGCCAGGCAGGTAAGCATCGATGCCATTCTTAACCGCTTCGGCAACTGCCTGCCAGCTAAAACCTGCCTCAATCGCCATGACAAGTGCTAGGCCAGCATTTGAAGCCATGTGAATTCCGAGCAGACCGATTCGAGTGCTCAGTTGTTCGCCATTAGGGCCAGACAATGTGAAGGCAGTGTGAGTCGGCGTCTGCTCGGTCACTCGAACCTGCCACTCAGCTGCCACATCAGAGCGAGAAGAAATTGTCGTGAAAGCGATTTCGCTGAGTTGGCAGAACTGCTGACCGAATTCACTGTCTAGGCAAACTACACCTTTTTTTGCGCGCTTTTTGGTAAACAACTCAGCTTTAGCACGAAGGTAGGTTTCGAAGTTTGGGTAATCATCAAAGTGGTCGTGACTCAAATTGGTGAATCCAACCACATCAAAAAATAGGCCGTCTACTCGCAACTGGCTAAGCGCTTGAGCCGATACCTCGATAGCGACTGACTGCACTCCACGTTCGCGCATGCGAGCCATGAGCGCTTGCATCTCGGTGGATTCTGGAGTGGTCAAACGGCTAACAATGACTTCGCCCGCAATATGACGTTCTGCGGTTGAAGTGAGGCCGGTAACCCTGCCAAGTTGGCGCAAAATAGCCTCGAGCAGATAACTGGTTGAAGTTTTTCCGTTGGTTCCGGTGGTGCCAAACTTTTGCAGATTAGACCCGGTGTTTGAATAAACAAAAGCGGCGAGATCGCCCAGGTGCTTGCGTGGCTCTTCGAGCAGTGCAAACGGAACACCCGGGTCACCGATTTCTTCTAGGCCGGCTTGATCAGTGATCAGTGCAACTGCACCGAGTTCAAGCGCCTTAGCAAAGAACTTTGCTCCGTGAGTCTTAAGTCCTGGCATTGCCACAAACAGGTCACCTGGTCTCAGATCACCAGTGTTCATGCTGATGCCAGTGACTGCAACATCGTTGTTTTCGAACGGCAACCCAAAATACTCGGCAACCATGCTGAACATGATTGGTTCAGGCTTTTCAGGGCGAAGCGTGAATGGAATCTGTTCTTTCATAACTACCAATCCATCACGATGTCTTTTGATTTCGTTGTTGAAGGTGGCACTCGATACTCATGCAAAACCTGCTGCATGATTGCTACCCACGGTGGCGTTGCACCGATCGAGTTGCTCACAGTCTTCGGTTTATAAATCGTAACCGCCAAAACATACTGTGGGTCTTCAGCTGGCACCATGCCGATAAAAGAAATTGCGTAACGATAGCCGTAGCCGTTACCGTTCTTGATCTGCGCGGTACCGGTCTTGCCCGCTGAACGGTAGCCTGCAATCTTCGTGGTCCTGCCGATTCCACCGTATTCCACCACTTTTTCAAGCATGGAAATGGTCGAGCGGGCACTTGCCTCGCTCAGAACTTTCACCGGCGCTTGAGTTGGTGTGGCAACCAGGTTTCCGCTGTCATCCTGACAGCCGGCCACTAGGGTCGGTGAAAGTCTGGTTCCCAGGTTTGCCACCGTCTGGTAGAGCATCGCGGTTTGAATCGGGGTTACCGACATGCCTTGTCCAAACATGGTTACCAGATTGGTCAAACCATCGGTTTCTTTGGGGTTGTGCAACACGCCTTGTTCTTCACCTGCAAAGTTGACTGCCGTTTTTTGTCCGAGACCAAACTTTTTCAAGTACTCGTATCTGGTTTCTGCCGACACCTGACCACCGATTTGCACGATTCCGGTGTTAGAAGAGTCGCGCAAGACCCCGGTAAGGGTGAGCTTCTGAGTCGGGTGCTGGTGGCTATCTTTGATGGTCTCTTGACCGTTGAGAACTTTGAGAATGTATGGCGCAGTCACATGCGATTCTGGATTCGCCACACCCTGATCAACAGCGGTAGCCGCGGTCACAGTTTTTAGGGTAGATCCGGGTTCAAAAAGTGCTCTAAATATTCTCGAACCACGGTCTGCGGCATCAGACTTCCAATACTCATTTGGGTCAACCGTTGGTGATTCAGCTGCGACCAGAATCTTGCCAGTCTTGACTTCAATCACGACAGCACTTCCCCAGTCTGCCTTTTCTTTCTGAACGTACTTGGTCATCACCTGCTGGGCGTAGTACTGCAAATCAGAGTTGATGGTCAGCACCACATCTTTGCCTGCGATCGCCGGCTTTGTGACCTGGGTGCTGGCCGGAATCTTAATTCCGTCCACGCCAGCCTCGTAGCTTTCTTCACCGTTTTGACCAGCCAGGCAAGCGTTCATGGTGACTTCGAGACCTTCGAGAGGTTCGCCATCCTTACCCACAAAGCCGAGCAAGTTGCCTGCGACAGCGCCGTTTGGGTAAACCCGGTGCGGCTTAGACTCAGAGAACACCCACGGTATGTCCAGGGCTTTTACTTTTCTCCAAATTGCCGGGCTGATGCTCTTGGCAAGGTTCGAATAGTGGCTGGTGCCCTGAAGCTTCGTGCTTAGTTCAGACTCCGAAACTCCAAGTAGCGAACTTAGTTCGGTACGGGCGGTTTCGACCGAAACATCGCTGGTCTGGTTGTTCACGGTTCTGCTGAACGGGCCAACCAGAGTAGGGTCAACGTTCACGTCGTAGTAGTAAACCGTTTCAGCGAGAACTTTGCCTTCGCTATCTAGGATGCGACCGCGAGGTGCTTTTACCTCTGTGCTAACTGAACGCTTGTCGTAAGAGAGTTTATTTAGAGTCGCGGATTCGACTACCTGCAGGTCAACCAATCGACCAACGAAAATCACAGCGAGTAGAAGTAGGCCGCCGATTGCGCGCCTCAGCCTAAAACCACCAACCGGGGGCAGCTGATTTCTCATTGCCCGCTCTCTTTCTAGTTGGTGGGCGATGCAGGAATTCTGCTCTTGGTTGAAATTACTTGAGAAGCCGGTGCTGGCTCGGTTGCGACATTCGCGTTCTCAGACTTGGTCTGGCCGACAATCGTAGTTGAGGCATCCAAGGTTGAAAGATCGCTTGGCGAAGTCTGAGTGTTTAGCTCTGCGTTGGCAATTAGGTTTTGGCTAATCCTGCTGCGGTAGCCGGCTAGTGCAGCCGCTGGCTTGCCTGAAATCTCTTGTTTCTGAACGTTGAGGAAAACCGGATTAGCATTAGCGATCATGCCAAGCTGGGCTGCCGCGTTTGAAAGGTTTTGCGGTGATGAAAGCGAGTCGACCTGAGAGCCCAAAATTTGGGTGCTTTCAACCAGGTTGTTCTTCTCTTTTTTGAGTGCAGAAATCTCATATACGCCTGCCGAGGTGCCAATCGTAATCAGCAACTGCAGCGCAATGATAATCAGCAGGCTTACACCAACAGTGAGTGCTACGCGGGCCGAAGGCTGGCGTCTGGTTCTAGCCTGCACGAGTTGAAGCTGAGCCGCGCGAAGACTGCTCACTGGTTGCTGTAGACGAAGCTGACTCATGCTGCTCTCCGGATTTTCTCTGCTGCCCGAAGTCGCACTGAAGCTGCTCTCGGATTTTGGGAAATTTCGCTTTCGCTCGCCATTTCGGCACCGCGCACCACAAGTTTTAGAACCGGTGCGTGTTCGGGTAACTCAATTGGCATGTCGATTGGGGTTGAAGAAGTTGCTGCCAAAGCGATGGCCTGCTTGACGATTCGGTCTTCGAGTGAGTGGTAGGCCAATACCAAAAGACGACCACCCAGGTTCAGTGCTTCGATAGCTGCTGGAATAGTGCGTTCTAGAACGCTAAGTTCTCGGTTTACTTCGATGCGCAACGCCTGGAATACTCGTTTAGCTGGGTGCCCAGAAGACTTTCCTGGGATAAACGGGATGACGCCTGCAATCAGCGATGTCAGTTGCGCACTGGTCTCAAATTTGCGCTGCTTACGCACAGCCACGATTTCGTGAGCCACAGCCTTGGCATAGCGCTCTTCGCCGTACTCTTTAAAGATTCTCGCGAGCTCTTTTTCGTCGTAACTATTCAAAACCTCGGCAGCGGTGATGCCCTGAGTGCTGTCCATGCGCATGTCCAACGGAGCATCGTAACTGTAAGCAAAGCCGCGTTCAGCTTCGTCTAGCTGCATTGAAGAGACACCAAGGTCAAGCAGAATCGCATCCACTCCCGCTAGCTGTAGGTCTTCAAGCACCTCAGGAATCTGGTCGTAAACCGCGTGCACCAGGTGGATTCGGTCGGCGAAGCGCTCGAGGCGCTTGCCAGCAAGTGCTAGTGCGCTCGGGTCACGATCGATTCCGATCAGGGTTAGCTGCGGGAACTTTTCTAAGAAAGCTTCGCTGTGACCGCCGAGGCCAAGGGTTCCATCAATCATGATTGCTGGCTTGCCCTCGATTGACTCGCCAAGAATGTCTAGGCAGCGCTGCAGAAGTACCGGTTCGTGTAGTTCAGAGATTGACTTGGTCATTTTGTTTCCGGCTACTGGAGCCTGAACCCCATCCATTTGAAAATCTGACATCGGGGAAGAGTGTCAGAGCCTCAAACGGCTGGAGATCAAACCCCAGCTAGAAGAGCCCCGGAATCACCTCCTCCACGATTTGAGAGAAAGCTTCGTTGCGAGCGATAGTGCTGTCGTTCCAAGTTTTGGCGTCCCAGATTTCTGCGCGGGCACCAACGCCGATAACTACGAGGTCACGGCTCAAGCCGGCGTAGTGGCGAAGGTTTGCAGGGATAGTGACTCGACCCTGCTTGTCTGGCACTTCGTCGTTGGCATTTGCCATGAAGGCACGGATGAAATCGCGCGCGGCACCGCTGGTGATTGGAGCCTGGCGGATTTTTTCAAACAGCGATTCAAATTCGCTCTTGCTAAACACGTAAAGGCAGCGGTCTTGGCCGGCAGTTACCACTACCCCGCCTTCGAATTCCTCACGGAATTTCGCTGGCAGAATCAAGCGGCCTTTTTCGTCGAGCTTTGGAGTGTGCGTACCTAGAAGCATTTGGTCTAACCTCCTCTCGACATTGACCGCTGTGGTTATTCACCACTTTACTCCACTTTGCTCCACAAATCCAATATTTTGGCGTGTCTAACCAAAAATTATTACCTAAAATTCCCGTAAATTCAAGGGTTTATTCGGTGGAGGGAATATTTGCGCTTAAATGCAAAAAACCACCCTTTTGGGTGGTTTTGAAAGCTATTTGCTACCTATCGAATCTTCGATTCCAGCGGTCTTCAAAGAAGTTAGTGCCTGGCTTGGCGGTTTTAGATTTGGCTGGTTTTGAACTCAGCGAGCTGTTGCTCCAGTTCGAGCTACCAATCACCAGCCCGATGAGCATGATGATGAAACCTACGATGCCGATCAGCATCACCTGAATGGTGACGGCGAGAATCAAAACCGAAAGTCCCGCAACGGCAAGGGCACTTCCGGCGACCAGTCGAGCAGCCGGATTCGTCGAGTTTGTGGAGGTGCGCTTTGGCGGCTTTTCACTCGTGGCCTTCACGCGTTCTGCAAATTCAGCATCGTCAGCGTAAAGTCCGCGCTCGAGTTCTTCGAGAACTTTCTTTTCGCGGTCTGATAGTGCCATACCACTAATCTAACAAGCCAAGTGCATTTAGGCTATTGCTGTGACTGAATCTGAGAACTTGCTGGCACTGGTACAAGAAACCATCGATGGGTTTTTTGAAAACCAACGTGCTGAGTTTGCGCAAATCTCCCCTGATCTAGAACCGATTTTGGATTACGCCCAAAGCCTGCTGACCGGCGGCAAAAGATTCCGTGCGCTTTTCTGCTACTGGTCTTGGGTCGGAGCGCTAGAAACCGCAGCGCTAAAACAAACCCCAGAAGAACTGGCTAAATCAAGTGAGGCTATAGTCGGCATCACGGCGGCCCTCGAGATCTTTCACGCTGCCGCCCTGGTACACGATGACTTGATAGACCAGTCAGACTCAAGACGTGGCGCGCCAGCAGTGCACAAAAAATTTGAGAAGTTGCACAGCGACCAGGGCTGGGCTGGCTCTGCTGAGCGTTTCGGATCATCCGCTTCGATTTTGACTGGCGATCTGATGCTTTCTTGGGCTAGCGAACTTTTCGGAAAAGCTATTCAGGGCGCACCGAGCGCTGAAATCGAACTTGCCTGTCGCGACCAATTCAGTTTGATGCGAACCGAGGTTATGGCAGGTCAGTATCTCGATGTGCTCGAAGAGAACGCTGCGAATCGACGAGAGGTCAGTGAGGCAGTAGTTCGAGCCAACCGCGTAATGCTCTACAAGACTGCAAAGTACAGCATCGAAGCCCCGCTGCTAATCGGTGCAGCTTTTGCAGGCGCCGATTCAGGCACCCTTCACGCCCTCAGTTCATTCGGCATTCCACTGGGAATCGCATTCCAGTTGCGTGACGATGTGCTTGGCGTATTTGGCGACTCGGCAGTTACCGGAAAACCAATCGGTGATGACCTTCGCGAGGGAAAGCGAACGGTTCTGGTTGGACTCACCAGAGAGACTTTGAGCCCAAGCGTTGCAAAAGTTTTTGATGAGATGCTTACTAGTCGTGACTTGAATAGCGAGCAGATTGCCTTTTTGCAGCAGACCATTATCGATTCTCAGGCACTAGCAAAATCTGAACGAATGATTGAAGATCTCGCTGAACAGAGCGCTGCGGCACTAGAAAACATCGAGCTTGGCGAAGCCGCCAAAGCAATGCTAAAAACTCTTGCCGAAAAAGTTGTAACCCGAAAGTCCTAGAACGCCAGGGCTTGCGCCAGGCGGCGAATTTCAGCCTTCTTGCCTGCCGCTAGCGCGGCTAACGGCAAATCTTTTAGGGTGTCATCTTCGGTAAGCAGCCATTCGATTGCGGCTTCGAGACTGAATCCGGCATCTAGCAAAACCAGAACAGTACCGCGAAGATTGGCCAGCGGTTCAGAGTCTTTGATGGCAATCGCGGGAACTTTTCTAACGCCATTGAACCGATGCTCAATCAGGGAATGCTCTTCGATTAGTCGGTGAACTTTACCGAGCGGTAGGTTCAGTTTTTCTGCTACCTCAGGAATGGTTATCCACTCTGTGGCTTTTTCTAAATCAACTTGTGACACGAAGCAAGATTGCCATATTTTGCAAGAGCTGTGGCACTTTTTTGATTGCAGTTAGGTGAAGTTTCTTGGCGTGGGACACAGCCTTTTAACATTCGCAAAACCTAGGCTTAACCAGATGGCAAACCTAGATTTATCCGGCAGAGTGCTCAACGGACGTTACCGAATTGAGCGTCTTATTGCCCGCGGGGGTATGGCTTCAGTTTTTCTAGCAATCGATGAGCGACTAGAGCGTGAAGTAGCCATCAAAGTAATTTATGAACACCTAGCCGAAGATGATAACTTCAAAGCCAAGTTCCTTCGCGAAGCCAAGATTGCTGCCAAACTCTCTCACCCCAACATCGTGAATATTTTTGACCAGGGTGAAGAAGCTGAGCTCATCTATCTGGCTATGGAGTATGTTCCCAGCATCACATTGCGTGATGCCCTTAAGCGCTTTGGCGCTATCCCCCCCAGACGCGCTCTTGAACTCTTTGAACTGATTCTGCAAGGTCTTGCCGCGGCCCATCAGAAGAATATTCTGCACCGCGATATCAAGCCCGAAAATGTTTTCTTGGCAGACGACGGAAGAATCAAACTCGGCGACTTTGGGCTAGCTCGAGAAGCTGACTCTCACACCAGCACGGGCACTCTAGTTGGAACCATTGCATACCTATCCCCTGAATTGATTACCCGCGGTAAAGCCGACGCTAGAAGCGATGTCTATGCTGCGGGAATTATGCTCTTCGAAATGCTCACCGGTGAGCAGCCTTACCAGGGCAGCGAGGTGGCTCATATTGCGCACCAGCACACCGCGGCTCAGATGCCACTGCCATCCAGCAAAAACTCTAAGGTTCCAGCCCTGGTTGATGAGTTGGTGCTTTGGGCAACTGCGCGCGAACCGCGCTATCGACCGAAAGATGCCAGTGAGCTTCTTGAGGTAACTCAACGGGTTTTGTCTGAACTTAAGAATGGTCGCGCAGACACAGTGAAACTCGAGGTCTTAGAGACAGCCAAGACCCGAATTTACAGCGCTGAAGAACTTAGTTCTTTCGAGCCAGATGCAGCTGCGACTCAAGACCTCAACGATCTAGGTTTGCTTGAGAATCCGACCCAACGACTCGAAGTGTCGGCGGTCTCAAACGATAATTCGGCACTGAGCAACTTTGCCAGGAGGCGTCGAACCAGTGCAAAGTTTCTGACGTTGACTATCCCAGTATTTGCGATTTTGGCAGGCCTGGCTGGTTTTCTAGTCAATGGCGGAATCAATACGATTCCGGATCTGAAGAACAACTCGGTTGAAACTGCACTTG
>JBJTOA010000023.1:0-11050 GCA_046074285.1 Micrococcales bacterium | reverse complement strand
ACCCTAAGCCCAATCACCGCGGTTCACGTTGGTGACCACACCATCTCAGGTACCGCAGCCGGATTCAAGTCAGGTTCAGCTCTCGACTATACGGTCACCGTTCTCGATGGAACCTTGGTAATCACCAAGCGCACCGTGCGAGTTATCGCCAACAACCAGACCAAGACCTACGGTGATGGCAACCCAGAACTCACCTATGCTCTGCACGCAGACGACAGCTTGGCATTTAGTGATGCATTCACCGGAGCCCTTGACAGTGCTCGTCGAAACGTGGGCGATGGCAGCATCACTATTGGAACTTTGGCACTGACCAGCGACTACGACTTGCAGTTCACTGGTGCAACCATGACCATCACTCAGCGCTCAATCAAGCTGCAACTAACCGGTGGCACCAAGGTTTACGGTGAGAGCACTCCTGATTTGACTGGTTGCACTCTTGCACTTGGAACCCTCGGTTACGATGATGAGCTAAGCCTGCACTGCACCATCGGCACCCTCAACGCAGTTCACGTTGACACTTACACCGTCACTGGTTCAGCCGCTGGCTTTAACAAGGGCTCTGCAGACAACTACAGCATCGTGATTCTCGATGGCACTTACACGATTACCAAGCGCACTGTTCGGGTAACCGCTGACAACCTGAGCAAGACCTACGGTGAAGCCAACCCTGAACTGACTTACACCTTGCACTCTGATGATTCACTCGTAGCTGGCGACAGTTTCTCTGGTGTTCTCTCAAGCGCACGCGTTCACGTTGGCACTGGCTCTATTGTTCAGAACACCCTGGCTCTGAGCAGCGACTACACTCTCGAGTTCACCGCCGGCACAATGACGGTAACCAAGCGCGCGATAACCGTGACAATGGCAGATGACACCAAGGTTTACGGCCAAGCTGACCCTGACCTTACTGAGTGTTCACTAACCACCGGCACTCTCGCTTACAGTGACCAGTTGGATGGCTTCTGCAACGGTCAGCGACTAAACACCAGCAACCACGTTGGCGAGTACGCAATCACAGCAACCGACGCAACCTGGACCATTGGCTCGTCAAGCGATTACCAGATCACAGTAACCGCGGGCAAGTTCGTAATCACTCCAAAGCACGTAACGGTTGAAGCAATCGCAGGCACCAAGGTTTACGGACACATCAACCCTGGTTACGGCTACCAGTTAGCTAGCGGTTCTGCACTTGAAGCTGGCGACGGGTTCACCGGTGCACTTTCACGAGTTGCCGGCGAAGATGTTTCAACCTACGCTTTGACTCTTGGCTATCTGACCTTGGGTGCCGACTACCAGATCAACTTCGTAAGTGCTGACTTCGTTATCACCAAGCGTTCAATCACTGTTCAGCTAACCGGTGCATCTAAGACTTACGGTGATGACAACCCTGATTTGACTCTGTGTTCAATCACTGAACTTGAGGAATCAATCGTTAGCTCAGACCAGCTTTCTGGCCACTGTTCAATAAATGAAGTAACTGCCGTTCACGTTGGTACTCACACAATCACCGGAACCACCGCTGGATTCTCAGCAGGTTCGGCTAGCAACTACACCATTACAGTTCTCGCAGGTGACTTCGTCATCACGAAGCGTACTGTTCGCGTGACCGCAAACAACCAGACCAAGATTTACGGCTCGGGTAACCCAGAGCTCACCTACGCCATTCACGTTGATGACAGTTTGGTTTCGGGGGACACCTTCTCTGGTGTTCTTGAAAGTCTTCGAGTTCATGTCGGAACCGGCTCGATCGCTCAGGGAACCCTTGCCCTGAGCAGCGACTACATCTTGGTTGTCACCGACGGAACCATGACAGTTACCCCTCGTGCAATCTCAGTTACCCTAACCGGTGGTACCAAAGTTTACGGTGATTCAAACCCTGACCTAACCGGTTGCACTTTGACGACTGGTGAATTGGTGACCGGTGACATCCTTGCTGGTACCTGTACCTTGAACCAGGTAACCGCAGTTCACGTTGCAGACCACAACATTTCGGGTACCGCGGCTGCATTTAGTGCTGGCTCAGCAAGCGACTACACCGTGACCGTAATCGACGGCACCTTCAGCATCACGAAGCGCACTCTGACCGTTACCGCAGACAACCAGACCAAGACCTTTGGCGACGCAAACCCAAGTCTCGGATACGGGTACCTCAGCTCTGACCTCATCGCCGGAGACAGCTTCACCGGTGCGCTTGAAAGCCTTCGTTACAACGTCGGAACCGGTGCGATCACCGTTGGCACCTTGGCACTCAGCGCTGACTACAACCTGGTGTTCGTGCCAGCAGTGATGACTGTAACTAAACGTTCGATCTCGGTAACTGTAGACAATGCAACCAAGGTTTACGGTCAGGCTGACCCTAACCTCACCGGCTGCAAGCTAACCGTTGGCTCACTAGCCACCGGCGATGTAATCACCGAAGTTTGTGACAGCGCACGTCTGAACACCAACCGCAACGTTGGCACCTATAGCATCACCGGTACCACCGTTGGATTCAGCGCTGGTCTTGAGAGTAACTACAGCATCACCGTAGTGCCAGGCACCTTGACCATCACTGAGAAGCACATCACCTTCAGTGCGATCAACTTCAGCCTGCACTGGGGCGACGCGATTCCTACCTGCTCGGCAAGCAACTACACCGTGACCGGCCTCGAATACTCTGACGCCCTGGTCAGCGAAGCCGGATGCTTCAGCACCTACGCTGAACGCGACGCTGTTGGCTCATACTTCATTTACTATTACAGCCCGGTTGCAACCTCGAACTACATCATCGACAACACCACAACCATCGCGGGCGTTACCGGAACCGTGGTTGCAACCAGCAACATCACCGTTGCAAAGCGACCACTCACCATCCACGCTGCAGACCGAACTCTTTCATACGGCGATGCTGATCCAGGTGCCGGCGGCTTCTTGCCAGAGTATCTAGGTCTGCTTCCAGACTCTATGGCTCGCATCTCAACCCTTCCGGTTTGCGATGCCCCATACGACCGCACCTCTTCAGTTGCAACCGAGGTCGGCAGCTACACCATCACCTGTACCGAAGCAGTTTCTGACTACTACGCAATCACCACCACCACTGGTGTACTAACTGTGGCTCCAAAGGTTGCAGTAGTTTACGCAGGATCGTACAAGCTGATCTACGGTCAGAGTGCCCCTACCTGGGCACCTACCTGGACCAACCAGGGTTCGGCCCAGGTCATGAAGACCACCGCACTTACCGGCGTTACTTGTGCGCCAGTTGATGGCTGGTACCACTCGGCAGATCACCAGCTGACCCTCGTTTCTGAAGCAAACCAGATCAAGGTTGGCGGCACTAACTTCTCGGGCAAGTACCAATGGTCTTCAGATGTCACCTGTACTGGTGGCAGTAACCCGAACTATGCGATCACGTTTGTAACCGGTGCGGTTGCGGTCCACCAGCGTGTAGCGTTCGCTGTTCCTGACAGCAAGCACGTTATCTACGGTGAAGCACTACCTGCTCTAACAATCACCGCCATGAGTTCTAACTATGACCAGAGCCCAATCGGTCTAGTTACTGGAGACAACCTCGGTACCGGTTCATGCTGGGTTGAAGACTTCTATGTTGGTGCTCCGGCAACCACTTACCAGATTCTCTGCGACGGTCTAAGCAACACTGACTACGACATTGCGTTCTCAATCGGAACCCTCTACGTTGACCCGCGCGCTGCAACTATCACCGTTGATAACAAAACCATCACCTACGGTGCAGATGTTCCGACTCTGGGCTACACCGTAACTGGTCTCTATGGCGAAGATGAACTTCTGATTGGCCCAAGCTGCAGCACCACCTACACCAAGGGCAGCAACGTAGGCACTTACGCAATCACCTGCATCGATGGTGAAACTGACACTAACTATGTCTTGACTGTGATCAACGGCAGCATCACCGTGAACAAGGCAGCTGTCTCAGTTACCGCAAGCAACCCGGGCAACATCACCTACGGTGACACAGCTCCTACCATCACCGCAATCGTTTCAGGGTTGCAAGGTGCCGACACTCTCGCACTGGCTTGCACCACTAGCTACACCAACACCACCTCAGCTCTTACCAGCTTCACCAATAGCTGTGGTTTCGCCAACGGCTACAGCGCCAGCAGCTACTCGAACTACACGGTGACCTTCCACACCAGTTCGGCAAACATCACCAAGCGCACCGTGAGCATTACTGCACACGATCGCACTATCGCATTCGGTTCAGCTTTGCCTTCGGTAGACAACACTTGGTACACCGCAACCGGATTCTTCGGCACCCCAACCGTAGTTTGTACTTCTGACTACGTTGCAGGAACCACCGGAATCGGGACCTCAACCATCAGCTGTGACTCTGTCACCGATATCAACTACAACGTGACGGTAATCTCAGGCGTGCTTACCATTATCAAGGCAAGTGTCAACGTGATCGCCGGCACCCAGACTCGCACCTACGGTGACGCAGTGACCGCAGTTGAGCCAAGCGCCTTCTCTTACATCACTGGTCTAACCTGTACCGCTAAAAATGGCAGCGGAACCGACTACAGCCAGTTCTCAGCACCTGGTGTTTACACCGTCACCTGTACCGCAAGCGAAACTGCAAACTACGACTTGACCTTCACTGCTGGCACCTTGACTGTGAACAAGCGCACCCTAACTGTGAAGGCTAACGATGTAGTTGCTCTTGAGAACAGAGTTCCGAACTACACCTACACCAGCACTGGCTTGGTAAACGGCGACCGTTACACGAGCAACCCAAGCTGCTCAGCGACATTCACCGGCACCGGAGTCTTCACCATCAACTGTTCAGGTGCTGCTGCAACTAACTACGACATCGTCTATCAGACCGGAACCCTAACCGTTCAGAAGATCGTCAGCGCGTTCAACGTGGTATACAACGGCAAGACTTTCACCTACAGCCAGCCAGGTGCAACCACTCTTACCCTCTACGCGGGCACCACCGATGTAACAGTTAACTTCAGCACCGAAGTAACCGGTTCATCGCTGGTGGTCACCGGTCGCACTGGGCTTGTAACTGGCAACAACACTTTGCTAGTCAAGCTGATGCTTGGCGATGTTGAAATCTTCAGCCAGAGCATCACCCTTGCTGTTCAGTCTTCAACCACCGGCGCTGAAGAGCCTGCTGCTCCGGTTGATGGAAGCACCACTGTTGTAAACGGCGAAACTGTTTCGACCACAACCTCTACCAACACCAGCACCGGTACCTATACCGTTAGCGGCACCGACTTCACTGCAGGTCTAACTTCTACTAGCCCGCTCGGCTACGGCGAAGACCCAAGCGGATTCGCATCAAACAGCACCATCACCGTTAGCTTGACCGGTTACAAGCCAAACTCAACCGTTGAGATTTACATGTTCTCAACCCCGGTCAAGGTTGGTACTTGCACCTCAGACGCTAACGGAAACGTGACCAACTGCCGCGTGAACCTGCCTACCAACGCAGCTGTCGGAAAGCACACCCTTCAGGTCAACGGAACCACCAAGGCAAACCAGAAGCGCTCGCTGAACATCGGTATCACCGTTCAGGCAGCTAAGCGCAAGACTGCTCAGTCTCAAACTCCTGCAGCCTTTGCTTCAAAGAAGTGGGTTCTGAGCACCGGTCAGAAGCTGACCCTCAACAAGGTAGTCAATGCACTGAAGACCAAGGGCGAGTACGCACTGACGATTTCGTTCAACCGCAAGCTATCAACCACTCGCGTTACCGACGCTAGAAGCGCAGCTTATGGTCAGAGAATCGTTGATCTGCGTGTTCAGGCTGTAGTGGCATACATGGCAACCAAGGGACTTGTGCTTGACCCAGCCAAGGTCAAGTTGGTTGAAGGCTCAACCAGCCTCGGTGAGAAGTTGAAGCTCGACTTCGCTTGGCTAGACGCCATCGCGCCAGCGCGAGTCTAGTAAAACCTAATCGATTAGATCGGCGACTGAATCGAGAATTTCGTTCGGTCTGAACGGATACTTCTCGATTTCTGCCTGATCAGAAATGCCAGTCAAAACCAAAACGGTGTGAAGGCCGGCTTCAATACCAGCCACCACGTCGGTGTCCATGCGGTCACCAATCATGCCGGTCGAAACCGAGTGCGCATCGATTTTGTCCATCGCGCTTCTAAACATCATCGGGTTTGGTTTGCCAACCACGTAAGGTTCGCGACCGGTTGCCTTCGTGATTAGGGCGGCTACCGAACCGGCTGCTGGCAGCACACCGTCAGCTGATGGTCCGGTGGCATCAGGATTAGTAACAATGAATCGCGCACCGGCGATAATCAGGCGAATCGCTTTGGTGAGGTTATCAAAGCTAAAGTTGCGAGTCTCACCGAGCACTACGTAGTCAGGGTTGATTTCAGATGAGCGGTACCCAACATCATGCAATGCCTGGTGCAGACCTGATTCGCCGATTGCAAACGCGGTGCCATTAGGCAGCTGCGATTTCAGAAACGCCGCGGTGGCAAGCGCAGAGGTCCAGATCGACTCTGGCCCGACATCTAAACCTTCATTGCGCAAGCGCTCAGACAGATCGTGAGGCGTATAAATCGAGTTATTGGTCAGAACCAGAAAGCGCTGCCCGTTTGCCTTCCACTGATTAATCAGGTCGGCGGCACCGGCAATCGGTTTTCCCTCGTGCACTAGCACGCCATCCATGTCGGTTAGCCAGCACTCAATCTTCTTGCGTTCACTCATAGCCACAAGCCTACCCAAGGCACATTACGCTTAGTTGAATGGATGCTAACGAGACGCCTGAACCGAGTGTGGAACAGACCACCTGGGGTGTCGGCCCATGGGTGGGGAAGTGGCCATCCGAACCGCACTTCGACCCTGAACTACTGCAAAACGGCGACACCAGAAACGTGCTCGATCAGTATCGCTACTGGAAGATGGAAGCCATCATCGCCGAGCTCGATAGCCGCCGACACAAGTTTCACGTTGCGATCGAAAACTGGCAGCACGATTTGAATATCGGCTCAATAGTCAGAACCGCAAATGCATTTCTTGCCGCCGAGGTGCACATCATCGGCCATCGCCGCTGGAACCGCCGCGGGGCTATGGTCACCGACCGTTACCAGCACGTGCGTCATCACCCAACGGTCGAAGAATTCGTGGCCTGGGCCAAAGGCGAGAGCTTGCCAATCATCGCGATTGACAACGTGCCTGGCTGCCAGAAAATCGAAGAGTACGACCTGCCTGAAGCTTGCGTTTTTCTCTTCGGGCAAGAAGGCCCCGGTTTGAGCGAACCCGCAATCGAGAATGCTGAGGTCGTGCTTGAGATTTCTCAGTTCGGCAGTACGAGGTCTATAAATGCCAGCGCGGCTGCAGCGATTACGATGCACTGCTGGATTGAACAGCACGTTTTTAACCGCTGATACCTCGCTAGCAACTAAACTTAATTGGAAGCGGATTCCCGCATCCATCCCGTAAAAAAGAAGTGAGTTTGGCATGCCTGCAATCGTGCTTGTTGGTGCTCAGTGGGGCGACGAAGGTAAGGGTAAAGCTACCGACCTTCTCGGTGAGCGCGTTGACTATGTGGTTCGTTACCAGGGCGGAAACAACGCCGGTCACACCGTGGTTATTGGCGACAAGAAGTTTGCTCTTCACCTGCTTCCCTCGGGAATTCTCACCCCGGGCGTGACCCCGGTAATCGGTAACGGTGTAGTAATCGACATCGCGGTGCTGTTCCGTGAGCTTGACGGTCTAATCGAAAAGGGCGTTGACGTTAGCCGCCTAAAGATCAGCGCGAACGCTCACATCATCACCCCTTACCACGTCACCATCGACAAAGTTTCTGAGCGCTTCTTGGGCAAGCGTGCCATCGGCACCACCGGTCGCGGCATCGGCCCAACCTACGGCGACAAAGTCGGGCGCCTCGGCATCCGCGTTCAAGACCTCTTCGACCCGAGTATTCTTCGCCAGAAGGTTGAGGGCGCACTTGCTCAGAAGAACCAGCTGTTGCTCAAGGTTTACAACCGCGCAGCGATTCGCGTTGACGAGGTTGTTGAAGAACTGCTCGGCTATGCAGAGCGCCTGAAGCCTATGGTTTGCGATACCGCACTCTTGCTGCACCAGGCAATTGAAAAGGGCGAGACCGTGCTGCTAGAAGGTGGTCAGGGCACCCTGCTCGACGTCGACCACGGCACCTACCCGTTCGTGACTTCTTCAAGCCCAATCGCCGGTGGCGCAACCATCGGCTCTGGCATCGGCCCTACCAAAATCAACTCGGTCATCGGCATTCTCAAGGCCTACACCACGCGTGTTGGTGCTGGCCCATTCCCAACCGAACTCTTCGACGAGTGGGGCGAGCGCCTGCGCGCAGTAGGTCACGAGTTCGGCACCACTACCGGCCGTGAGCGACGCTGCGGATGGTTCGACGCACCGGTTGCAAAGTACGCAACCCGCATCAACGGACTAACCGACGTGTTCTTGACCAAGCTCGACGTTTTGACCGGCATCAAAGAGATTCCGGTTTGTGTCGCCTACGAAGTTGATGGCAAGCGCACCGAAGAGATTCCGGTAAGCCAGAGTGACTTTCACCACGCCAAGCCGATCTACGAAATCTACCCTGGCTGGGACGAAGACATCAGCACCGCCAAGACCTTCGAAGACCTGCCTAAGAATGCTCAGGATTACGTGCTTGCACTCGAGAGCCTAACCGGCACTCGCATCAGCGCAATCGGTGTTGGCCCAGATCGTAACGCCACCATCGTGCGTCACGACATGCTGCACCAGCTCTAAAGCTAAACGCCAGCAACGATTCGATACGGCCGCTCGAGGTCGAGTTCAACGTGACTCATTTCATCAGCGATTGAGAAATAAACATTCGAGTTCACTCGACCCATTCCGCGATGCAGCATCAAGAAGTTGTAGAGCGGTTCTGATTCGAACTCAGCTATATAACCAAGCACAACTCCACCGCAGGTGACTGCTACCGCGTGAGAAGAATAAGGGTTTGCCGGCTCGCACACTAGGCAGCATTGAACCTCAAGCATCGAGCCATCTTCGTATTCAGCGTATTTGCGCAGATCTTCAAAGTTAGCCGCGTAAGCCTTCTCGCCAACCACCTTTTGCGAGTAAGAGTCATCGCCACCGAGAGCAATCGCGGTTTCAGTTGCCTTGCCTAGTTCTAGTGGCAACTGCCCTTCAAAAGGTTTGCTCGATAACTGCTTGGCAGTGAACATCATGGTCTGCTGCTTGAACCAGCCAAAGGCAAAAGCTACTAAACCGAAGCCAATTCCCAAAAGCAGCAGAAGCCAAGGCGGTTGTCTAAGAATCGCTCCGATTGCGCCGATGACAAAGAGCACGCCTAAAAAACGTGCTAAACCTTTGCGCATGCGACACCTCTAGAGCAAATTTACTTTAGGCAGCCAACAACTTGGGGAGGGCTGTTAGTTATCTGCGTTTTTTGGTCGCGGTTAGTGCAGCCTGACGGGCAAAGTGCGCTGCCACGGTAGCAGCAAGCACGGCAAGCAGAGCCCATCCTGACAGCATCAAAACAAAGCCGATGATTCGACCTTCGAAGGTGATCGGGTAGAAATCACCGTATCCCACGGTGAAAAGGGTCACCCCTGCCCACCAGAAAGCGTCACCGAAATTCGTGATGGTTGCCCCTGGCACGAATTGTTCAGCTTCTAGAACTCCTAGCGAACCACCGAACATCAGGGTCGGCAAGATCACCGCAATATAGAAGCCGATGCGCCCCTGCTGCGACTGCATGACTCGGGTCAGAAAACCGAGGGCAGTTATGACCCTGAACATTCTAAAGAATCTGAAGAACGGCAGAATCAGCGCAACCAGCTCAACCATGTTGGTGCGCAAAAAGTGGGCTTTGTCGTAGTGATAGCTGAAACGGTAAATAAAGTCGAGCACGAAGAGAATCCAAATAAAAACATTCAAACCCTCGAGGATGTCCCATTCGACGGCACTGATCGGCACCAACACCTGAACTGCCCATATCCCCAAAAAGAAAATCGCCAGCAGTGCAAGCGGAATAGCGGTGTATTTCTCCCAGCGATTGATTATTAGCTCTCGGCGCAGAACTCTCTCTTGAGCCGTCTCACCATCTCGTTGGAACCCCATGGGTTAAAACTACCGCTTTAGAAGTGCCCTCCACTGCCACCAGGATGATACGGGTCATGCCGAATGTGGTCTTCCCAATTCGGGTCATTTTCGTCTTCTTCGGCATCGGTGATTGGTCGGTAGGGGCGACTAACCACATCTGGCTCTATCGGGCGAAACATTAGCCAAAAGATAAAGCAGAGCGCAAAGAGCAGCACACCGAAAATCAGCGTCGCTAAAACAGCACCTATGAATTCCATGAGAATCCTCACTTTCGCTTTGAACTTAGAGGCAATGGGCGACAATTATCTGGTGGCTATCGAACTACCAGAGCTAGATGATGACGAGGCAATCGCCCAGTGGGGTGCTGCTGCCGAAGGCGCTGACCCGCTCATTGCCAGCCTCAACACCAAGCCGTACACCGGCGTTCGCCCTCACATTCCGTTCTACCGTTTCTTGCACTACCCAGACGTGCTAGATCTCAAGAAGGCTGGATACACGCTCGATCGCTTTATTCCGCTTTTCGACAAGCTCGATGACGCTAGATACTCACAGGCGCTCGCCGTTCACCGAATGCTGCATCGCCACGAAGATTTCCCAAACCCAGTCTGGAACCCGAGACGTGCGCGGGAGATCGAGTTTGAGCTGCGCGGCTTCATGCACCGCCACGGATTGAGCGATGTTCCAACCCTGCTCAGACGAACTCTCGGCCGCGCATTCCCCGACCAGAGCATCAGTCACCTAAGCATTGACTTGCTCAACGTGTTCTTCTGGGCAGCGCTCGCCGAAGTGGCCAGAGACTACGCCTGGCGCGACGCAAAGCTCAACGCTTACGCCGATTACCTGAGTTATCCGGTTGATGTCATCGGTTTTGAAGCCTCTGGGAATAAAGCTCAAGCTGCCTAGGTTCTTCTCAATCCACCTAAAACCACCACGAATGTAATTCCTTCGCCTGTGCGCGTGTTGCGAATAAGAAATGTCGGTGGTCGGGTGTAGA
>JBJTOA010000022.1:0-20910 GCA_046074285.1 Micrococcales bacterium | reverse complement strand
AAAGGCAACATTATGCCAGCTACCCAAGTCATCACGCCTAGGGTGTAATCACTCGATCTAGCATTATCAACCGTGAGGCTGAAAGCCGGATCAGTGGTTGATGGCAGCACGTTTGGGTAAAGCGATGCGAATAATGCTCCTACTGCTGTGACAATCGTCAGCACGAGCAAAGTGAAAGCAATGCCGTCGCGTTTGGCCAGATTAGCTAGCTGGGCAAGAATCAAGCTCACTGCCGCAAGTGCAGCCAGAATGAATCCAAGTACTGACCAGTGAGAAATGAGTGTCCAAACCAAGAAACTGGCAGCTAGAACCGTAGCGACTAGGCCAACCTTGATTGCGAGTTTTCTTGCATTATCGCGGATCTCACCTTCGGTCTTTAGGGTAATGAAGATAAGTCCGTGGGTGAAGAACAAGGTCAGTGTAACCAGGCCACCAAGTAATCCGTATGGGTTAAGCAGTGTGAAGAGGTTTCCCGTGTAAATGTGCTGTTCGTTCAGCGGAACGCCTTGAACTATGTTTGCAAACGCAACACCCCATAGGAGTGCTGGAACCGCATTACCAAGAATGAACATGAGGTCAAAATTACGTTTCCACTTTGCACTCTCGCCACGACCACGATATTCGATAGCAATTCCTCTCGAAATCATGGCAGCCAAAATCAGCAACAGTGCCAAGTAGAAGCCACTGAAGAGCGAGGCATACCACTCAGGGAATGATGCAAAGAGCGAAGCACCAGCGACCAATACCCAAGTCTCATTTAGTGACCAGGTAGGCCCGAGAGTGTTAATGAGCACTCGTCTGTCAGTGTCGTCTTTTCCGAGGAAAGGCAGTGCCATTCCAACTCCAAAAGTAAACCCATCGAGTACGAAGTAACCGATAAACATGAATCCAACGATTAGGAACCATAGGTCATTTAGTTGCATTTGAAATCTCCTCTGTTCCTAGTAGGCAACTGTTAGTTTGTCTGCGTCTGTTTCCACGTGCTCTTCAACGATGCCTGCTTGCGCAGCTTTCTTGAGGATGCGGAACTCGACCACAGCGAGACTGCCGTATATCAATGTGAAAACCATCAGGGAAATCAGCACGTCTAGTCCAGTAATACCTGGACTAACGCCATCTGAAGTCTTCATAAGCTTGAATACAAGCCAAGGTTGACGACCCATTTCCGTGAAAGTCCATCCGACAGCGATTGCTATAACCGAGAGTGGTGCTGACCAGATTGCAACATTCCATGCCCATGGCTTCACACCTGACAACTTGTTTTTGCGAGTAATCCAGAGTCCTACTACAGCGATTAGTACAGCTAATGCGCCCAGACCGATCATCCAACGGAATGCCCAGTAGGTAATCCATAGCACTGGCATGTAATCGCCAGGGCCATAGAGTGCTACGTATTGCGCCTGAAGATCATTCAAGCCCTCAACTTGGCCATCGAAAGTGTGGGTCGAAAGGAATGAAAGCAGATTAGGAATGCGAATAGAGAAAAGCTCACTCTTACCGTCGGGCGTACCCCAAGTGAAAATCGAGAAAGACGCATTCTTGGTGGTGTTGTAAAGTGCCTCCGCAGCAGCCATTTTCATCGGCTGAGTCTGCACCATAGCAAGCCCAAGTCCATCACCGGTCAGCACAGTGCCAGCCCCAGCTATAAGCGTTGTCCAAAGACCAAATCGAAGTGCAGTGAAAAATTCCTTAACCTGCTGGTTGCGCTTTAGGTGGTAAGCAGCGACCGAAACAATCACCGCGCCCGAAAACATGATCGATGCCATGATTGTGTGAGGGAATTGGTTGAGAGCAACGATGTTTGTAAGCACTGCGCCAATGTCAGTCAGTTCAGCACGGTTCTTAGCTTCATTGATTTCAAAACCAACTGGGTTTTGCATGAATGAGTTCGCAGCCAGGATGAAATATGCAGATAGCCAGACACCAAAAGTAGTGACCCAGATTGTCATCAGGTGCAAACCTTTTGACAGCCTTCCCCATCCGAAAATCCAAAGACCGATGAAGGTTGCTTCAAAGAAAAACGCTAGCAGACCTTCCATAGCCAAAGGCGCACCAAAAATATCTCCGACAAATCTCGAGTAGTCCGACCAGTTCATGCCGAACTGGAACTCTTGCACGATGCCAGTTACGACACCCATTGCAAAGTTGATAAGAAATATTTTTCCAAAAAGTTTGGTCAACTTTAAAAACTTTTCGTTGCCGGTGCGCGTCCAAATGGTTTGGAAAATTGCTACTAACAGCACCATTCCGATTGTGAGTGGAACAAACAGGAAATGGTAAACGGTGGTTAGACCGAACTGCCAGCGTGATAAAGCCAGCGGGTCTAACACATCTAGGTGCAACATGGGGCTTCTTTCTGAAAGGGGAGTATTCCTTTCAACTCATGTCTACCTAGCCTTCAGCAATCTCACAATTTAGGTTTCCCTTACTAGCCGATGACTCCTTTGTGAAAATGCTCGAAAACCAGTGAAGTTCTGGTGTTTGCAACCGCAGCGTTAGCAGAGAGATTTTCAAGCACGAACTCTCGAACGTGGTCGCTGTCGCGGGCAGCCAGGTGCACGATAAAGTCTTCAGAACCGCCGAGAAAAAACACCTGAAGCACCTCAGGGAAGTCGCGCATCTCAGCCATGAAGTTGCTCAGTTGCTGGCGGGCTGAGGCGCGCAGCGTCACCCAAATCAGCACCTGAAGCCCCAAGCCGACGGCACCCGGTTCGATGTTGGTGGTGAATGAACTGATGACCCCACGCTTGGTGAGTGAGCGCACTCTTGCGATACAGGTTGACTGCGCGATACCAGCCTTTTGGGCTAATTCGGCATTGGTCATGCGGGCATTTTTCGACAGTAGTTCGAGCAGCAAGAGATCGATATCGTCCAGACCAGATTTGGCGAGTAGATTCTTCGTCTTATTTGGCATCCTCAGACTCTTTTCTGAATTATTTATGTGTCAATTCAAAAACTACCGAATAATCTTCATTCTTTCGAGCAAAAAGCGAGCAAATTTGCCAAACTAACTGCAAGCAAAGGAGCTTCAAATGCGCGTTTCAGTTGTTGCTGAAATCAAGAACCACGAAGATAGAGTGGCACTGACCCCAGCTGGGGTGCACGAATTGGTGACTAAGGGCCACGAAGTTTACGTAGAAAGAGGGGCTGGCGCGCACTCCGGCTTTAGCGATGAAGCCTATAAGGCTGAAGGTGCTCACTTAGTAACTGTCGAAGAGGCCTGGGCAAAAGCCGAACTCATGCTCAAGGTCAAAGAGCCGCTCGAAGTTGAATATAAATATTTGCGAGCAGATCTCACCGTTTTTACTTACCTTCACCTGGCTGCCGATAGAGAGCTCACCGATGCTTTGGTTGAGTCGAAGTGCACTGGCATCGCATATGAAACAGTTCAGCTTGCCAATCGTTCGTTACCGCTTTTGCAGCCGATGTCTGAGGTTGCTGGTCGTCTGGCGATTCAGGTTGGTGGCTATCACCTCATGGCAAATAACGGCGGTGTTGGAATGCTGCTCGGTGGTGTTCCGGGCACGCCAAAAGCCAAGGTCGTGGTAATCGGAGGCGGTGTTGCCGGTGAGCACGCTGCAACTATGGCAATAGGCATGCAGGCCGATGTCACCGTGGTTGATGTTTCACTACCGAGACTTCGCGAACTAGATGCCAAGTTCCACGGCACTGTGAAGACTCGTCCATCAACTGCCTACGACATCCGTGAACTTCTAAAGGATGCCGACCTTGTGATTGGCTCGGTTTTGATTCCGGGTGCGAAGGCACCGAAATTGGTTACCGACGAAATGGTCAAGGGCATGAAGCGCGGATCTGTGCTAGTCGATATCGCGATTGACCAGGGTGGTTGCTTTGAAGGTTCGCACGCAACGACTCACGATGACCCAACTTTCAAGGTTCACAACAGCACCTACTACTGCGTGGCAAATATGCCGGGTGCGGTTCCTGCAACTAGCACTCGGGCTCTCACCAACGCAACACTTCCTTACGTAATTGCATTGGCTAGCAAAGGTGTGTTGACTGCGCTAAAGGATGACGAGGCACTTGCAAAAGGCTTGAATACCTACGCTGGCCAGGTGACGAATGCTGGTGTTGCCGAAGCTTTCGGCATGAAGCTAGCTCAGTTGTCTGAAGTCTTGGCGTAAAGGTATTTGCGAACTCGGTAAGAACCATAACTCGCGATTGCGATAGCGAGAGCAATCCAGAAGGTCCAGAGGCTTTGCCGAGCGGCGGCTTCACAGCTTGTCCAGCCTTCGACCTGCTCATTAACGCAGGTTGCCGGGTCGATGTAGCCAAAAAGCGAACCGAATGCCACCACCGCAGCGATGGTGGAAATCATGGCTAAGCCGTTATTCTTCAACCTTCTCAGCCTCAGCCTTGGCGATTTCGGCACGAACGTGATCCATATCTAGTTCGCGCACTTTGCCGATTAGTTCTTCAAGAGCTGCACCTGGCAATGCGCCGGCTTGGTTGAACAGCAAGATTCCGTCGCGAAAAAGCATCAGGGTTGGAATCGAAGTGATGTTTGCCTGGGCAGCGATGTTTCGCTGTGCCTCGGTGTCGAGTTTGCCAAATTTAATATCAGGGTGCTTCTCGCTAGCCTCTTCAAAAATAGGGCCAAACATTCGACAGGGGCCACACCACTCAGCCCAGAAATCAACAAAAGTGATGCCCGGCGCGAGAATCGTCTCGCTGAAGTTATCTTCGGTAAGTTCCAGTGTTGCCATTCAAGTCTCCAAATTAGTTGCGGTAACTAAACCAAGAACAAAACTCTTTTATTTCTCTCCGGTGCCGTGAATCGCAAACTCGTCGATAGCCGATAGCTCTTCTCGCGAGAATTCTTTGTTTGAAAGTGCTGCAAAGTTTTGCTCAAGCTGTCCGACCGAAGAAGCGCCGATCAGAGCCGAAGTCATTTGCGAGTGACGTAGAATCCAGGCCAGTGCCATTTGAGCCAGACTCTGCCCTCGAGCTGCTGCTATTTCATTTAGTGCAGTCGCACGTGAGAGATAAACCTCATTGATGTTCGAACTCTTCAAAAAATGCTCGCGAGCAGCCCGAGAATCAGCCGGAATGCCTTTTAGATAGCGGTCGGTAAGCAAACCTTGAGCAAGTGGAGAGTAAACAATGCAACCGATGCCATTTGCACCAAGATCGTCTAGCAACCCGCTGGTTTCAATGGTGCGATCAAACATTGAGTACTTAGGTTGGTTGATTAGCAGCGGCACATTGGCTGCCGCCAGCAGTTCTTGCGCACGTTTGGTTTGCTCTGGGTTGTAGTTCGAGACGCCAACGTAAAGCGCCTTGCCCTGATGAACTGCACTGATTAGCGCACCCATGGTCTCTTCAAGAGGTGTGTTCGGGTCAAAGCGGTGCGAATAGAAAATGTCTACATAGTCAAGCTGCATGCGTTTCAAACTCTGGTCGAGTGAAGACAGCAGGTTCTTGCGAGATCCCCACTCGCCGTAAGGCCCAGGCCACATGTAGTAGCCAGCCTTCGACGAAATGATCAGCTCATCGCGATAAGAGCCGAAGTCACGAGCTAGGTGCTTGCCAAAGTTCATCTCGGCTGAGCCGTTTGTTGGGCCGTAGTTATTTGCTAGGTCAAAATGCGTGATGCCAAGGTCGAAAGCCCGGCGCAAAATGGCACCCTGAACCTCAAAGTCGTCAACATCGCCAAAGTTGTGCCACAAGCCAAGTGAAAGTTCAGGCAGTTTCAAACCGCTTTTGCCGCTTCTTCGGTAAGAAAGTTGTTCGTAACGGTTTTCTGCTGCGACGTAATCCATAGCAAAAGTCTAGGCTGGATACATGACTGAGTTTGTTCTTGCCGGAGGCTGCTTCTGGTGCCTCGACGCCTGTTATGCGCACATCAAGGGAGTTAGCGAATCTACCGTAGGTTACGCTGGCGGAAGCCTGGCTAACCCGAGTTACGAGAGGGTTTGCGACGGTAATACTGGTCACGCCGAGGTCACCAAGGTGGTTTTTGATGAGTCTCAGATCTCGGCTGAGACCATCCTCGATATTTTCTTCACCCTGCACGACCCTCGCCAGCTCAACCGTCAGGGCAATGATATTGGCACCCAGTACCGTTCAGCGATGTTCTACCGTGACGAAACTGAGAAGCAGCTTTTTGAAGCCGCAATCGTTAGAGCGCAAGAGCACTGGGAAGGTCAAATCGTCACGACCCTCGAGCCACTAACCGAGTTCTGGGCGGCAGAGGATTACCATCAGGATTATTTCGACAACAACCCAGGTAACGGTTACTGCCAGGTCGTAGTCTCTGCGAAGGTAGCGAAAATACGTGCCGGTTTTGCACAGCTTTGGCACTAACTTAGTCAAACTTCGCTAACCAGCAAGCAATCTTGAAGCGTTCAACAGAGGGGCTTCAAGAAAGGCAGTTCAATGTCAGAACTGATCACAGTAAGCGGTTTGGTGGCAACCACACCGAGACACTTGGTAACCCAGGATGGGCTACCAATTACTTCATTTCGATTGGCAGCAAGTCAGCGTCGCTTTGATCGCTCGCAAAACAAGTGGGTTGACGGTGAGACCAACTGGTACACCGTAACTGCTTTTCGCCAGCTCGCAGTCAACTCTTCGCAGTCGGTAACCAAGGGTGAGCGCATTGTGGTTCACGGCAAACTGCGCGTTCGCGATTGGGATAACGGCGAGCGCGCTGGCACCTCGGTCGAAATCGAGGCTGACGTGCTCGGCCACGATTTGAGCTGGGGAACCGCAGTGTTTACCCGCACGGTATTGGTGCGCGAGCCGGTCGAAGAAGAAACCACCGAATCTGGTGTAGCCGAAGACCTCGTCGACGCTTAACAAGCTCCACCCTCAGGGCGCGCAATCGGTCAAGTAAACTTGGCATGTAGTGCTCTGAGGGTGGTTTTTCATCTCGGGCGAATAAGCAGAAAGCGAACCATGGCTGAGTTCATTTACCAGATGATTAAGGCGCGTAAAGCGCACGGCGACAAGGTAATCCTCGATGATGTAACACTGGCTTTTTATCCTGGCGCAAAAATTGGCGTGGTCGGCCCGAACGGTGCCGGTAAGTCAACCGTTATGAAGATCATGGCTGGCCTAGACACCCCATCAAACGGAGAAGCAAGACTTAGCCCAGGCTATTCAGTGGGCATGCTCATGCAGGAGCCACCACTTGACGAGAATCTAACCGTCAAAGAAAACGTTGAGCTCGCTGTCAAAGACACCAAAGCGAAGGTAGACCGCTTCAACCAGATTTCAGAAGAGATGGCAAACCCTGATGCCGACTTCGACATCTTGCTCGAAGAGATGGGCAAACTTCAAGAAGAGATTGACCACCTAGATGCCTGGGATCTTGACTCACAACTTGAAATGGCGATGGATGCACTTCGCTGCCCGCCGGGGGATGAGAAAGTAACCCACCTCTCTGGTGGTGAGCGTCGCCGAGTTGCACTGTGCAAGTTGCTGCTTGAGAAGCCAGATCTGCTTTTGCTCGATGAACCTACCAACCACCTTGACGCTGAGAGTGTGCTTTGGCTTGAGCAGCACCTAGCGAAATACCCAGGTGCAGTTCTTGCAGTTACCCACGACCGTTACTTTCTAGACAACGTTGCCGAGTGGATTCTCGAGCTCGACCGTGGTCGCGCTTACCCATACGAAGGCAACTACTCGACCTACCTTGAGAAGAAGCGCGAGCGCCTTGAGGTTCAGGGTAAGAAAGATGCCAAACTCGCCAAGCGTCTGCAAGACGAATTGGAATGGGTTCGCTCTTCACCAAAAGCTCGTCAGACTAAGTCGAAGGCTCGTCTTGCCAAGTATGAAGAAATGGCTGCCGAGGCAGACCGCACTAGAAAGCTAGATTTCGAAGAAATCCAGATTCCTGCCGGTCCGCGACTCGGAAACATTGTGATCGAGGCCAAGAATCTGCAAAAGGGATTCGAAGGTCGCTCACTTATCAACGGCCTTTCATTCACGCTTCCGAGAAACGGAATCGTTGGAGTCATCGGCCCGAACGGTGTTGGTAAATCAACCCTGTTCAAGACCATTGTCGGGCTCGAAAAACTTGACGGCGGAGATTTGAAGATCGGTGAAACCGTAAAGATTTCATACGTTGACCAGTCTCGTGGCGGCATTGACCCAAACAAGACCCTGTGGGAAGTCGTCTCTGACGGTCTCGACTTCATGCAGGTTGGTAACCAAGAAATGCCAAGCCGCGCATATGTTGCAGCTTTCGGATTCAAGGGACCAGACCAGCAGAAGCCAGCGGGTGTTCTTTCTGGTGGTGAGCGCAACCGACTTAATCTTGCGCTAACCCTGAAGCAGGGCGGAAACCTCTTGCTGCTCGATGAACCAACCAACGACCTTGATGTTGAAACTCTGTCTTCGCTCGAAAACGCGCTGCTTGAGTTCCCAGGTTGCGCAGTTGTAATCACTCACGACCGTTGGTTCCTCGACAGAGTAGCAACGCACATCCTTGCTTATGAAGGCACCGATGACAACCCAGACCAGTGGTACTGGTTCGAGGGTAACTTCGAGGCTTACGAAGAGAACAAGGTTGCACGACTAGGAGCCGAGGCAGCTAAGCCTCACCGCTCGACTTACCGTCGACTAACTCGCGATTAAATAAATCTAACAATTTGTCAGATTTATCGATAATATCTAACTAAAGTGTTAGATATTGGAGTGAATATGGCAGCATTAGTGAGAATTGGCGATGTAGCGGAATCCCTTGGCCTTCCGATTCACACCATCCGAAGATTGGCCGACGCCGGCAAGATTCCCTGTGAGACATCAGAGTCGGGGCATCGTTTATTTTCGCTTGAAGATGTCAAAGAAGCCATGTCAATCGGTGGCAAGGATGCCTTTGCCAAATTTAGTCAAGACGTTTTTCATCCGCAGAACCTCAAATTTGAAAGTTCATTCGACATTCCAGGTCTGCAAGAAGATCTCATCCTGCGACAGCTTGACGATGCAATAAGCCTTGCTTTGCCGGTGAAGTGTAGAAAGATATTCAGTTATGCCTTCACTGAAATGCTCAACAACGCTAATGATCACTCTCACGGCTCGGCAGCCGTCGTTCGTCTTTATCTTGACGAAGCCAGTGTTGCATTCGAAATTACTGACGATGGAATTGGCGCCTTTCAGTCTGTCGCTTCTGCCTTCGGTTTGTCACGTTCCGTTGAAGCAATCGGGGAACTTTCAAAAGGCAAGCGAACTGCCGACCCAGTCAGGCATTCTGGTGAAGGAATCTTTTTCACCTCAAAAATGGCAGATGAGTTCAGGCTTAGCGCAAATGGATTGCAGTGGATAGTAAAGAGAGACATTGACGATTTCTCGGTTAGGAGTCACCCAGGTTCGAAAGGCACAACCGTGTCGGTGGTGATTTCGCTAGAAACCAAGTTAGAAGCAAAGTTTGTCTTCGATTTCTTCACCGATGATGAAACCCAGCAATTCAGCAAAACTGCACCTGTGGTCAAACTATTTGAGATTGGTACTGAGTTTGTTTCACGAAGCGAAGCAAAAAGATTGTCAGCAGGATTAGCAAACTTCTCTGAAGTAAACCTCGACTTCAGGAAAGTAGATGCAGTTGGGCAAGGTTTCGTTGACGAACTCTTCAGAGTTTGGCAACTGCAGCATCCAGAAGTCGTGATTAATTGCATAAACATGAACCCCGAAGTTGAATTCATGGTCAATCGAGGCCGAGGCCTAAGAAGCTAGAAGCTCCTTGATAGCCGCTTCGAAGATTTCGGTGTGAAAGTCGATTTCTTCGCGCTTAGTGGTCGGGCACATGAGAGCCATGTTGTGGAATGGCGTTAGCATGATTCCGCGATTTGCCAGGTAAACGTGCAAGAAGTCTTCTAACTCTGCGTCGGCTGAGTGGAAGGCATCGGTTCCGGTTTTTGGGTATGGCTTTGCAAAGCGGTATTCGGCGCGGGCGCCAAGCTGATTGATTGACCAGTCGAGGTCGTACTTATCGAACAGACGCTGCACTTCGTCGGTGAAATACGTGCTCAGTTCAATCATTCGATCGAAGTTGTCTTTGGTGAGCACTTGCTCAAGGGTTGCGCGCATGGCGGCAACCTGCAGCGGGTTTCCGGCTAGAGTTCCGCCGACTCCACCCATATCAACCAGGTCGAGGTCGGTTCTAGCCAAAACTTTTTCGGCAAACTCAGCGCTTAGGCCGTAAGTTCCGGTTGGAATACCACCGGCGATGGCTTTACCGATGATGAACACATCTGGTTCTAAGTTGTCACGCATGGTCATGCCACCCCAGCCCGCGCTGAAAGTGTGAGTTTCATCGATGATCAAAAGAGTGTCGTATTTGCGGGTGAGCTCGCGAACCCCTTTGAGATAGCCAGGCTCTGGCAACACGATACCGATGTTGGTGAGCGCTGGTTCCATGAGAACCGCTGCGACATCGCCATTCTTTAGTTGGCGCTCTAGAGCTTCAAGGTCGTTGAACTCAGCAACGCGCGAGGTTTCGGTTACGTCTACGGGAGCACCAACATTGCCTGGGCGCATCATGCCTTCACCGTCTGGGCCAACCACTATGAGGGCTTCGTCAACCGAGCCGTGGTAGCAGTAAGCGTTGAAGAGAATCTTTGGTTTGCCAGTGATGGCGCGAACCAATCTGATAGCCCAGCGGTTAGCGTCGGTGGCAGTGAGCGAAAAGCTCCACTTAGCCATTCCAAAACGTTCGCTCAGGTTTTTGCCAACCCACTCGGCATTCTCAGTTGGCAGCATGGTGGTCAAACCGCCCTTGGTCTGCACCTGCTCAACGATTGCTTCTACTACTGCTGGGGCTGAGTGGCCGGCCATCGAGCCGGTATCGCCGAGAGCAAAGTCGATGTACTCATTGCCGTCAATGTCCCAGATGGTGTTGCCCTTGGCGCGGTCGAAGTAAATCGGGAACCCGCCAGCTTTCTTGTTCATCCAGGTCATCGGAACGCGACCGAAAAGGTGGTCAGCTGCTTCGAATGCTGCTTTTGATTTTGGATGCTTCTGGGCGAATACTTCTTGTTCGCGAGCGTAGAGGCTGGCTAGACGGGCTCTGTCAATCATGTTGCCAGCCTAGCAATCAGCGCAGTTCTGGAATGCGAACCATGCCTTCTTGAGCGATTGTGGCCAGAAGTTTTCCGTCTCGGCTGAAAATTCGACCAAGTGCTAAACCGCGACCTCCCTGCGCACTGGGGGATTCCTGAACGTACAGCATCCACTCGTCAACCTTTGGCTGACGGTGAAACCACATAGCGTGATCGAGGCTCGCGCTCTTGAGGCCGGGGTGTGACCATGCGATTCCGTGCGCACGATAAATGCTTTCGAGAATGCTGTAGTCACTCACATAAGCCAGTGCAGCGCGATGAATTGCATCGTCATTTGGCATTTCCCCGAGCGCCTTAATCCAGACCGCTTGGTGAGCAACCTGCTGGTCGTTAGCAACGTTGAAATAGATTGGGCTACCGACGTGGCGCATGTCGAAAGGTCTTGCCTTTGCCCAGTATTGAGCAACCGGATGCGGGTTGTCGCCAATCAACTCGGCGGCACTCGGCAGAGTTTCTGGGTCGGGAATTTCGGAGGGGAAGGCGTCCTGATGCTCAAGGCCAGGGTCGAGATCCTGAAAAGAAACAATCATCGAAAAAATCGGGTCACCTTTTTGAAATGCCTGAACTCTTCGGGTTGAAAACGAGCGACCATCTCGCAAGCGGTCGACGCTGAAGGTAATCGGCTCGTTGATATCCCCCGGTCGCAAGAAGTAGCCGTGTAGCGAGTGAGGTGCTCGATTATTTTGCACCGTGCGCTCGGCTGCAACTAGGCACTGGGCCAAAACCTGGCCGCCGAAAACCCGACCGTGAGGCATCCACTGGCTCGGTCCAATGAATATGTCTTCGGTGGTTCTTGCCCCGCCGGCATCTTTGAGATCAAGCGTGGTGAGCATTTCGTTGAACGGGTCTTGAGGGAACTGAACATCCATGATTTGCCTAACTCGAAAAGCGCTCTCACAGGTTAGTTTAGACAGGTATGAAAAACGAGATATTGCTTGCCGATTCAGAGACCGCTGCCGATCTGCAAAGTTACTTGCAGCGTGCCAAGCGCATTGACCCAGACGGTCTAGTTCGCCTTCGCGCTTTCGGCCGCATTCTCACCGCTTACGTAGCAGTGCTCTACGCGGGTTCGCTGATGGATTCCGGCCCGACTGTACTCGGTCTGCGCACCCACGAACTTGGCGAAGAGACCGAAATCGATGTCGTGGTGCCGATTGCCGCAGTGCTAGATCGCCTAGCAAATCTAGATGGGTCACTTTCACTTCCGCTTCCTGATTCAGTTAAAGCAGCTTGGGCTGGCATTTCGCCACCTAGATCAGGATGGCAAGCCGCGGGAACAATCAATGAACAGCAGCTGACTCAAATTGCAAAAGACGGTATCGCTGAAGTTGCACAAACCATTCCTGAGTCGGTCGGTGGCCCAATTGCGGCACGCATCCGAGGGGAAATCTGGGGTCGAGCAATCGACCTGACTTCAGCGGTCCCAACCGGTGCAGCCTTCGCAGCTGCCGGCCTGGGTTTTCTCACTGAGAACGAAGAAGTCGAGCTTTATAAAGTTGAGGGTTGGGTGCGCTTGAGCAGTCATCACGGCCATGTGCTTGCTAAGGTTGCAACCCGTTTCTAGCCAGGCGTATTGAGCATCGCGGTAGCGGCGCGATCTAGGTAGCCCCAGAGTTCTGCTTCGAGCAGCGGCGGAAGCCCCAAGTCTTCAACCGCTGCACGCATGTGCTTTAGCCAGCGAGCGCGTGCGTCAGAGTCAATGGCAAATGGCATGTGGCGCATTCGAAGTCGCGGGTGACCGCGCTGCTCTTGATAGGTGCTTGGGCCACCCCAGTATTGAATCAAGAATAGGGTCAGTCTTTCAGCGGCCGGCCCGAGGTCTTCTTCTGGGTACATCGGCCTAAGCACTTCGTCGCTTGCAACGCCTTCGTAAAACTTGTCGACCAGCTTTTTGAAGGTGGCATAACCTCCGACAAGATCATAGAAGTTTCCGCCGGCAGCCTCGCCGCCCTGTTGCTTGCGCAACTGGATAGGTTCGGTTTTTTGGTCGTCGCCTTCGTGTGACATTTACTTGCGGTTTTCGATAATCACGGTGCTACTGGCAGCAAGTGCGAGCTTGGCGGTGTCTAGTGAAGTTTTGATTTCAACTCGAAGTGCACGAGCAATATCATCTGCCAGAGTGGCCTTGGTCTGCTGGTTCACTCGAAGCACGGTTTGGTCGCCACTGAGGGCATGAATGGCCCAAACTTTAGCTTCACCGAGAACTTTGTCTTGATTTGACTTGTTGACCTTGGCTGCGGCTTTTTCAATCACGGTCTTGGCTTTCAACCAATCGGTTTTGCCTGCTAGAGCAACGTCAACGGTTGCGGTTGACCAGCCCTGCGACAGATTACCGACGCGAACGATTTCACCGTTTCGCACGTACCAGAGAACGCCGTTGTCGTCACGAACCTGGGTTGCACGCAATCCAACACCTTCAACCACACCGGTGATTTCACCGAGGTTTACAGTGTCGCCAACGCCGAACTGATCTTCAAACACGATGAAAAGCCCTGAGATGAGGTCACGGATGAGCGCTTGAGAACCAAAACCGAGACCGGCACCGATCAAACCAGCAGCAGCAACAAATGCAGTGACATCAATGCCAATAGCGCTAAGCAACATGATGATCGCGACAATAGTGATTGACCAGGTGATCAGGTTTCTAAGCACGCTACCCATGGTGTGTGCTCGCTGCACAACTCGCTCCTGAGCCAGCGGAGAGTTCTTTACTGAAGCTGTGATTCCTCGAACAACCCGCTTCACGAAGAAGAGCAAAATCCATCGGCCCACAAGCGCGCCGACAATGATTAGCACGACTTTGATCAGCACATGCCAGTTGTTATAGAAGTCAAGCAACCAACTAGGCACTGGCGGCATCCTTCGCCTGACAACGCAAAATGCGCTCGGTGATGTCGAGATTCTCAAGAATAAAACGCTTGAGAGCTTCTTTTTCACTAAGGTCATTGTTCTTTAGCCACGACTTAGCGACGTCAACAAACTCTTGAGTTGCGGCGTTGAACGGGTAGAGACCCTTCAGAATGTACTCAGCCATCTTGAAGGTCTTGTTTTCCCAGATGTAGAGCACATCATCGAAGTACTTGCTCAAGAACGGCTTCAGGATGCTGGTGTCGATCGCATAACCAAAGCCCATGGCAGCAAAGCTGATGAGCGCGTTTGAATATTCATCGGTGCGCACCATGGTTTCCCAAGTGGCCATTTTAGCCTCGGTGCTTTGAATAGCAGCGCGAGCTTTAGCAGCCGACTTTTGACCATTAGAGGTGTTGTCTTTCGCGAGTTGTTCGGCAATCTCTGCCTCGCCAGCCCGACCGGCAACAACCAGACCCGCTAGAAGCTCCCACTGCATGTCGGCATCAACCAAGAGACCTGGCATGGGGTTGCTGCCATCGAGCATTCCCTGCAGGTTGTTGAACTGCTCTTCGGTGCGAGGTACTTGCAAGAAGAACTTAACCAGCTGCAACTGTAGGTCACTGCCCGGCTTTGCTTCGCGTGCCAAACGGTAAAGCCCATCTGCTATCTCTGCCAACACACTTTGGCGACGAGACTCTGCAACATAGTTATTGCCTGCAGTCATCAGGTTGCGCATCGCGGTCTGAATTGTGGTCGACTCATCTTCATTACCAATGTGGGCGAGCACCAAGCGAATGTAGTCGCGGGCTGAAACCTCAGCATCGCGAGTGGCATCCCAGGCTGCTCCGTATACCAAAGCCCTCGCCAGTGAATCAGAAATGTTGCTCAAGTTTGCCAGAGCGAACTTCCAAGAGTCGTGATCAAGGCGAAACTTCACGTAGGCCAGGTCATCATCATTGAGCAGAATCAGGTCTGGGCGCTTTTCGCCTACCAATTCGTCGAGCACGGTGTGCTCGCCGGCAACGTCAAACTCATAACGACGACTGCGGGTGACCTTACCGTTGTGCAGGTTGTAGAAACCAATACCTAGGCGCCCGCTTCGAAGCATCGGATGTTCGGCAATCGCAGTTTGCGTGATAGCAAACTTGGTGATTGTGCCATCTGCTTCAACTTCGATTTCTGGGCGAAGGGTGTTTACGCCAGAGGTCTCTAGCCAGTCTTTAGACCAGTTGTGAAGGTCACGCCCGCTCTTTGCCTCAAGCTCGACTAGCAAGTCTTTCAGTTCGGTGTTTCCGAATGCATGCTTCTTGAAATATTCACCGACACCGGCCATGAAGGCATCCTGGCCAACCCAAGAAGCCAAAGCTTTCAGAACTGAGGCACCCTTGGCATAGGTAATGCCATCAAAGTTGACCTGCACATCTTCAAGGTCGTTGATTTCAGCAACCACAGGGTGGGTGGTTACCAACTGGTCTTGACGGTAGGCCCACTCTTTTTCAAGAGCGGCAAAGGTTGTCCAGGCTCCGTGCCACTCGGTTGCAACCGCGGTTGCCAAGGTTGATGCATATTCAGCGAAAGATTCGTTTAGCCAAAGATCGTTCCACCACTTCATGGTCACTAGGTCACCGAACCACATGTGAGCAAGTTCGTGAAGAATCGTCACAACGCGACGTTCGCGAATGGCATCCGTCACATTGCTTCTGAAGACATAGGTTTCGGTGAAAGTAACCACACCCGCGTTTTCCATGGCGCCAGCGTTGAACTCAGGTACCCACAGCTGGTCGTACTTTTCGAAAGGATATGGAACATCAAAGGCATTTTCATAGAAGTCAAAGCCCTGCTTGGTCTTCTCAAAAATGTATTCAGGGTCCATGAATTCGGCAAGTGACGCACGGCAGAAAACACCTAGCGGAATGACATCACCTGAAGTGGAGGTCAACTCGTCGCGCCACTCGGCATATGGGCCAGCAACAATCGCGGTTACATAGCTTGAAAGACGCTTAGTTGGAGCAAACTGCCAAATTGACTTGCCATCTTCAAGCGCTTCTGGCTCTGGGGTAGGTGAGTTTGAAACTACCTTCCAGTATGAAGGTGCGGTTACCGTGAATTCAAAGGTTGCTTTGAGATCGGGCTGCTCAAACACAGCGAAAACACGGCGGCTGTCTGGCACTTCGAACTGAGAGTAAAGGTAAACCTCGTTGTCTACCGGGTCAACAAAGCGGTGCAAACCCTCACCGGTGTGCATGTAGTTGGCAAAACCCTCAACCACAAGTTCGTTTTCAGATTTCAAATGGTCTAGTTGGATGCGCACGCCATCATTTACTGCGGCGATATCGAGCGACTGCCCATTCAAAACCACGTTGGTGACTGAGTGCGAGATGAAGTCGATGAAAGTGCTTGAACCAGCTTTAGCTTTGAATCGAACCACCGTGTTCGATGCAAAAGTTTCTTCAGAAGTGGTGAGATCAAGGCCGATCTGGTAGCTCTCAACTTCGATAATCGAAGCGCGTTCTTGCGCCTCGAGTCTGGTCAGGTTTTCTCCTGGCATGCAAACTCCAATGTGTGCGTTTTGTTCCTTTTAGCCTAACCCGACAAAACTAGACTTTAGTCATGCGCATTCACATTGCTACCGACCACGCGGGTCTAGACCTAAGCCACTTTCTAATCGTTGAACTAACCAAGGATGGCCACCAGGTCTTTGACCACGGACCGACAGAATACGACCCGCTAGATGACTACCCATCATTCTGCATTCACGCTGCGCTCGCCGTGGTTGCAGACCAGCAGGCTGGGGTAGAAGCACTCGGAATTGTTCTAGGTGGCTCTGGCAACGGTGAACAGATTGCAGCAAACAAGGTGAAGGGGATTCGCGCCGCTTTGGCTTGGAACGAGAGCACCGCGAAGCTCGCTCGCGACCACAACGATGCCAACGTGATTGCCCTCGGTGCCCGCCAGCACACTCAAGAAGAGGTGCTGCACCTAATTCGACTCTTCATTTCAGAGCCATTTAGCCAGGATGAACGTCACGTTCGCCGGATCGGCAAAATTGGCATCTATGAGCAGACTGGCGAAATCGTAAAGTAAATGCCTGAGGGCCACACAGTTCATCGAATCGCGAGTGCTTTCGAACTCGAGTTTCTAAATCAAGCCGTTTCAGTTGATTCACCGCAGGGGCGCTTCGCTGCCAGCGCCAAGCTGATTAGTGGCAAGAAACTGCTGAAAGCCACCGCAGTGGGCAAGCAGATGTTTCTGCACTTTGAAGGTAACCGCATCGTGCGCATCCACCTAGGAATCTATGGCAAGTACCACTGGGAACAAGGAGACATCAAGGCATTTCTCAAGCAACCAGTCAAAGGAGAGGTGCGGGTTCGGTTTTACACCTCAAAAACACTCACGGAGCTGAGAGGTCCAACGGTATGTGAGGTGATTGACCAACAGCAAATGGATCAAGTGCTTAAGCGACTCGGCCCTGACCCACTCAACCCTGACAACGGTTCTGAGCGCCAACGATTTATCGACAACATCAAGAAATCGAAGACCGCTATTGGACTGTTGCTCATGGACCAAAAAATAGTTTCAGGCATCGGCAATGTTTACCGAGCCGAAATGCTATTCAGGGCGGGCATCAACCCGTATCTTGCCGGAAATCTGCTGAGCGAAGAACAACTTCACGAGCTCTGGGATGACTCTGTCGCGCTGCTCAAAGTCGGAGTGAAAACCGGCTTCATGATTACGCGAGACGAACTATTTGAAGAGAACCCAACCAAAGAAGATCGCAACTTTGTTTACAAGCGCCAGGGTCAACCCTGTCGAGTTTGCAGCACCAAGGTTTCTCTAGCGATTGAAGCTGGGCGCAAACTTTACTGGTGTTCAAAATGCCAAAAGTGATTTACATTGTTGACAGCTAAGTAGGGAAGTAAACATGGCCACGGAGATTCGCGGATTTGAAGCGGTTCGAAATGCCGCGAAAGACTTTGAAACTTATTCGAGTGACCTTCAGGGTGACCGAGATGTGCGAGACTATCGCCAACTTCCGCTCGAGGCAGACCCGCCACGGCACACTATGTTTCGCGAGGCACTTGTTCCCATCTTTTCCGCTGAAGCAATTAGCCCCAAGGCTGAAAAGTTTGAAGCGCTCGCAAGTGAACTGATCACCGCACTAAGTAGCAGGGGTGGCGGAGATATCTGCACTGAGCTCGCACTGCCTTACGTCATAGGTTGCTTGACGATTATTTACAATCGCCCACAGGATTACGAAGAGTGGCTCTCCTGGGGCCCGGATGTGTGGACTGCCGAAGCATATTCGAAAGGTGAACTCACTGCAGAGGCTCATCGGGCGCATCGTGAGAGAAACTTTTCTGGTGGCAACCAGCGAGATGGCAGGATGCTGCAGGCATACCTAGATAGGGTGTTTGACCAAGCCGAAAAGAATCTGAATTTACAGGTTGAACCTGTCGATATTTGGGATGAAATCTGTCGGCTCGAAGTCGGTGGGCAGAAAGTTAATCGCCAAGAAATGCAAGGCATCGCCAACGTACTGTTGGCGGGCGGTCGCGATACCGTCATCAAACTCGTGACTGGTATCTGTTGGCACCTGATCAACTCGCCAGAAGATCGTGACTACTTGAAGCAAGACGAAGCGGTCTTCACAGACTCAATCGCCGAGCTGATTCGCTTTCTTTCGCCACTTGCGAAAATGGAGCGAGTGCTCGCAAACCAGAAGCATCTTCCAGATGATCAACGTGACCCGGATTCCTACGTTTTGCTCAGTTTTGTTTCAGCAAACTATGACAAAACAGTTTGGCAAGATCCAGAAACTATCGACCTTCGAAGACCGAGAAGAGCCCACTTGGGTTTCGGTTTCGGAAGACATGCTTGTCTCGGAATGCGCATCACAGACACTGAAGCAAAAGCATTTTTACGAGCGCTATTGAAAAACTGGCCCAACTGGGAGTTCGACGGTGAGCCAGCTATCGAGTGGGTAACTGACGGTGAAAATGAAGAAGCGGTCAAGGTAATTGACCGCTTCAACGAACTTAAAGTTAAAGTTGCTTAGCCACCGGCTACTGCAGCCAAAACCGAAACTATAGAGCCGTCTGCGGTTGAGGTGTCTAGACCATTTTCAAAGCGAACGTCTTCTTCATTGACATAAACGTTTACGAAGCGACGAATCTTGCCATTGTCATCAAGGATGCGAGGTCCGATTCCGGTGAACTTAGCCTCGAGGTTGCTGAGCACCTCGCGAAGGTTCGCACCTTCTACTGAAACTTCAGCCTCGCCACCGGTGTAGGTGCGAAGAATGGTTGGTACGCGAACGATAACTGCCATGGTGTTTCCTTACTGCTACTCGGGCACCGCAGCGCGGAATGCCTCGAGGGTTGGTGGGATGGTGACTGTGAAACCAACAGCGTGGCTGATAGCTTCTAGAGTCTTCAAACCGTCACCGGTGTTCAATACTACGGTTTCAAGTTCTGGGTCGAGTTGACCGTTGTCAATGAACTTCTGCAAGTTCCCAACGGTTACGCCACCTGCGGTCTCTGCGAAGATACCTTCGGTTTCTGCCAAAAGTTTGATTGCCTCAACGATTTCTTCATCGTTGATGTGACCGATTGCACCACCGGTTCGGTTAGCAACATCGATAGCGTATGGGCCATCAGCAGGGTTACCGATTGCCAAAGACTTAGCAATGGTGTGCGGCTTCTGAGGCTTCACAACATCCCAGCCTTTTTCGAACGCCTCGGCAACCGGATTGCAACCGGTGGCCTGAGCGCCAAAGATTTTGTAAGGCTTAGCCTCAACCAAACCGAGGGCGATCATTTCTTTGAAAGCCTTGTCTACCTTGGTCATTAGCGAACCAGAAGCGATCGGAATCACTACCTGGTCAGGCAGGCGCCAACCGAGTTGTTCTGCAATCTCATAGCCAAGGGTCTTTGAACCCTCTGCGTAATAAGGGCGCAGATTCACGTTTACAAACCCGTAACCACGGTCGTCTGCAATCTCAGAGCAAAGCTTGTTGACGTCGTCGTAATTTCCGTGGATGCCAACCAGTGTGGTGCCGTAAACAGCGCTGGTCAGCACCTTGCCCTGCTCTAGGTTGTCTGGAATCAGAACGACTGAGCGAATACCAGCACGTGCAGCTGCAGCTGCAACAGCGTTAGCTAGGTTTCCGGTAGATGCACAAGAGATGGTCTTGAAATCAAGAGTTTTACCAGCGGTCATTGCAACTGCAACAACGCGGTCTTTGAATGAGTGAGTCGGATTATCTCGGTCATCCTTGATGTAAAGATTCTTCATGCCAAGGCGAGCAGCTAGGTTTACAGACTTCTGCAGTTTGGTGAAACCAGCACTCAGGTCGGCAGGGCGATCATTTTCTGATGCAGGTACCGGTAGCAGTGGTGCATAGCGCCACATGTTTTTTGGGCCAGCCTCGATCTGTTCGCGAGTCACAGTGCCAAAGTCATACTTAACCTCAAGCGGGCCAAAACACTCTTCGCAAACGTGGCGAGCGCCAAGTGCAACCTGGTTGCCACACTCACGACAAACTAGGCCAACTGCTGGGCCAAAGTTTAGCTCTGTCATGATTCTCCAAACGCGTGCTCTAAGCCTAAAAAAGAAAGGCCGTAATCAAAGAACAAAGTCTCTTTGTTACGGATTGGAGCGAGTGACGGGAATCGAACCCGCGTAATCAGTTTGGAAGACTGAGGCTCTACCATTGAGCTACACTCGCGAAATGCTGGCGAAATCTCAGATTTGCACAACGTCCTCTATTCTATGGGATACACTTGCAAAGGTTGTTTCATCGTTCCCAAAAAACTTCGATGATTCTGCTGCGGGATGTAGCGCAATTTGGTAGCGCACCTGTTTTGGGTACAGGGGGTTGCAGGTTCAAATCCTGTCATCCCGACAAATAGTCGAGGCTCGCAGAAATGCGAGCCTTTTTACTAGTGAAAGAAGAAATAGTGAAGACCACTGTTGA
>JBJTOA010000021.1:0-4719 GCA_046074285.1 Micrococcales bacterium | reverse complement strand
ACCAGAAGGTCGCTGCCGGCTTTGGTGCTTGAGTAAGGCGAGCTTGGGTTATAGGCGGTGTGCTCGCTGAACTTGTTTGGGTCGTCGAGTTCGAGGTCGCCATAAACTTCATCGGTTGAGATGTGATGGAACCTTTTATTTTCCTTTCGGGCGGCCTCGATGAGGGTATATGTGCCGATGATGTTGGTGTCGAGAAATGGTCTTGGGTTATTGAGCGAGTTGTCGTTGTGACTCTCGGCTGCGTAGTGAACAACTGCGTCGGCTTCTTTAGTTAGCTGGTTGACGAGTTTTTCGTCTTGAATATTGCCGTGGATCAGCTTTGCTCTGGTTTTAGCAATGTTTTCTGCGTTACCGGCGTAGGTGAGGGCATCGAGCACGGTGATTTCATAATCGGTGTTTTTGTCGAGGTAGTGAACGAAGTTTGAGCCGATGAATCCGGCTCCGCCGGTTATGAGGAGTTTCATTAGTGGTGCTTTAGCAGGTTCTCGAGGTATTGGCCGTAGCCGGATTTAGTCAGGGCTTTTGCTAGTTCAATGAGTTGCTCGTCGTTGATGTAACCCATGCGCCAGGCGACTTCTTCGGGTGAGCCGATCTTTAGGCCTTGGCGGTGTTCGATGGTGCGCACGTAGTTTTGTGCTTCTAGCAGGGTTTCGAAGCTGCCGGTGTCTAGCCAGGCCGTGCCGCGCGGCAGAATGTCTACTTGCAGTTGGTTTTTGTTTAGGTAAGCCATGTTGAGATCAGTGATCTCATATTCGCCTCTTGGGCTTGGTTTGAGTTGTTTGGCGATTTCAACCACTTGGTTGTCATAGAAGTAGAGACCCGGAATCGCGTAGTTGCTTTCGGGGTTGGTTGGCTTCTCTTCGATTTTGGTGGCTATGTTGTCTTTGAAGCTGACAACTCCGTAATCGCTTGGGTTGTTGACCCAATAGGCGAAGACTTTGGCGCCTTCGATGTTTTGGTTTTGCTTGAGTTGGGTGCCGAGGCCGGCTCCATAGAAAATGTTGTCGCCCAAGATGAGTGCAACTTTTTGGTTTTCAATAAAGTCTTCGCCGATTACAAACGCTTGGGCAAGACCGTTCGGGGTGTCTTGGGTTTTATAGGTGAGGTTGATGCCCCACTGTTCGCCGTTTTTGAGCAGTCGTTCGAATTGGGGTCTGTCATGCGGGGTGGTGATTATCAGAATGTCTTTGATGCCGGCCAGCATGAGGGTGCTGAGCGGGTAATAAACCATCGGTTTGTCATAGATTGGCATGAGCTGTTTTGAAATGCCCTGCGTGATGGGATGAAGTCGGGTGCCCGACCCGCCCGCAAGAATGATGCCCTTCATAGGTCTAGGTTACCTTGTTCGGTTTTGTAATGATTCGTAATAGTTCTACTTGGTTTGACTTGGTGCGACTTTATAAGTCATACTTTTCACATGACATCTCAGGGCTCAGCATTGGTGGTAGTTTCGGCTACCCCTTCAATGATGCGCGCCATGATGATGTGTATGCGCTAGTGCCGCTAACCCTTTTCTAAAACCTTTCTTGGTTTCGGTTAGCAACAGGCACCAGCACCCCAGCTCAAAAATATCTATTTTTTCGCTACCCATACACATCAAAGGATTTTCAAATGTCACTAGCTATCTTGAACGACTACCGTTCTTCAGTTTCAACCCCCGCCCCAGCACTCACCTCAGTCGACACCGCTGCCGTTGCTAAAGGTTTCGGTCTCTATGTTGGTTTGACCGAAGAGCAAGCCCTGGCTGCTGGGGTTTCACTTTCAGACGTGGTTGCAGCACTTCGCAACACTCTCACTTCACTTGTTCCTTCAGCTGCTAGCTATGCTGCGGTTGCGCTGGCACCGGCTTCGGCAACTGGCAACAACCTCGACCTGGTTCGCACTGCGCTTCGAGACCCACGTGCTCTTGACAAGCTGGTTACCACTTCAGAGTCTGGCCCAGCCAAGGGTCTGGTTGTTGACTTCAACCGTCACCGTGTTTATGTTGACGGTCGCAATGCCGAATTCACCAACCGCGAATTCGACCTGCTGACCTACCTGATCGATCTTGAAGGTGTTACCGTTTCACGCGCTGACTTGGTTGTTGCTGTTTGGGGCGATGACATTTCAGGTGAGGTAATCAACGAGCGCACAGTTGACGTTCACGTTCGTCGCTTGCGCGCCAAGATTGCTGGCTATGAAGATGTGATTCGCACGATTCGCGGCGGTGGCTACCGTTTTGACAAGCACCCGGATGTTTTGGTGGAGGCTTAGGACTTTTAGTTTTTAGTTTTGCCTATTGCGGTTTTGATGCCGGCTTCGATGTATGGGGCTAGGCTCTTGGCGAAGGTGTTTGTGAGGTGGGCTCTAGCGTCTCGATAAACGACTACGTGACCGATCACTGACATGCACTTGCCGTTCGGGCAATAGTAGTCTCTGAGGTCAATCACCTTGACGTTGGTGGCGATTGCGGCGGCTTCGGCTTGGCCATCGCTAACGAGTTTGATGTCGTTGTTGCAGTGGTCGTTGGCTTCTAGTCGATAGCGAGCTACGCAGTAGATGACATCTTGATTCATGGTGGGGTTATCGAGCAGAGCAATGACCGGAACATTCAGATCAGGGCGGGCGTTCCAGGCTTCAACCAAACCGTTGATGATGGTTTCTTGTTGATTGTCAGCCCACACCTTTGATCTGGCATCGTGGGTTACGAGAATTCCGTCGAGGTCGGTGAAGCTAGCGATAGTTGTTACGGCATCTTTTCGCCAGGCAATGCAATCTTCGTCAAGCGTTTTGCTCTTGAGCTTGAGAGGCGCGGTTGTCCAGTAGCAAGAGCCTCGACCGGTTAGGTCGATGCGCCAGTGATTCTTTTTGGCAATCTGTTCGAAGGCATCGATGAACACGTTGTTATGAGAGTCGCCGATGGCATAGAAGTGCTTGGTATAGCCAGTCTCAACTCCCAGCACGCAAACTTTCAAACCCGGGCCAGACTTTGTCCAGCATTCTCTGCGGTTTGAGTCATCCTCTTTGAGTTTTCCCGGGCTCGGGGTGAGCAGGCCTTTTAACTCAGAAAAGTCGCAAGGTTGATTTGCTGGGTCTAGCGAACCGGCGCCTAAGCAGCGCTTCCAGCTGGTAGGCGTAATCATGGTGTTTGTCTCGTGCGAGGTTTGGTCACTTGATTCTTGAGGCAAGAACTGCAGTGAGATTACGGCGATGATGGTCATCAGGGCGGTTGCCCAGATGGCAGTGACTTTTGGTTTGCGAAGCACAGCTAGTTTTTCGCTGAAGCGAATGCGGTTTTCATAGAGGTGGGTGCTGACCCAAGCGGCTGCCAAGCTGAAAGCGATGATGCCGAGTTTGTCGATGGTGGTGAGTTCGCGATAGGTGATGAACGGCAGCAGCACGATGGCTGGCCAATGCCAGAGGTAAATCGAATATGAAATGTCACCGATTGGGGCAAGGGCTTTGTCAAACCAACTGGTTTTAGCAGGCGACGCAATCAGCCAGAGCACGGCACCGATAACTGGCAGCAGCGCGATATAACCAGGGAAGTTCTGATCGCCTCTGATATAGACGAATGAGAGAGCGAAGAGCACGAGTGCTAGCGGTTGCAGCAGTCTGGGCTTGAGGTTTTGCTTGAGCGGAACGATGGCGACTAGCGCACCTAGTGCGAACTCCCAGGCTCTGGTGAAGGTGTTGAAATAAGCCAGCGGCTGGTTTTCGATGGTGAGGTAAATGCCATAGATCAGGCTGGCAACAGTGATCAGTGCAACAGCTGAAATGACTGCGGTCTTAGCGCTTACCTTGAATTTCTTTGCGAGCTTGGCAACCAGAATCAAAATCACCGGCATCAGAATGTAGAACTGTTCTTCAACCGAGAGGGTCCAGAAGTGTTGCACCGGTGAAGGCGCGGTGTCTGAACCGAGGTAGTCAACCGCGAGGTTTGCTAAATGCCAGTTCTCAACATAGAAGGCAGAAGAGGCCAGCTGGGGCATCCATGTTTCAAGAACGCTTTGGTCGGCGAAAAACCAGGTGACAATGCCGGTGGTTACCAGCACCAGCAGCGCTGATGGCAAAAGGCGCACCGCGCGGCGGCTATAGAAGCGGCTGATTTTGATGGTGCCGCTTGCGAAAAGTTCTTTCACCAGGTGACCGGTGATCAGGTAACCGCTGATTACGAAGAAGATGTCAACGCCCACGAAACCGCCGGCCAAACGACCAGGCCAGAGGTGATACAAAAGCACCGACAGCACGGCAATCGCGCGCAGGGCCTGAATGTCTTTTCTCAAGGGCTTCAGTTTCTAGATTTAGGCTTGTGTTGTGCCACTTGCTCAGAATGAACTCGCAGAGACAATTATCTCGCGGGTTGTTGGGCTAGCCGACTCAGGCGTGAGTTCGCCGATTATTTTGATTGACGGCAGGGCGGCTTCGGGTAAGTCAACTTTGGCTGGTTTGGTTCAGAACGGTCTGTTCAAAGAGCTCGAAGTTGCACCGCGTGTTATTCACATGGATGACCTGTACGACGGTTGGAATGGTCTGCAGGCGGGCAGCGATTATCTACTGCGAAATATTTTGGGGCCAGTCTCTCGCGGTGTGACGGCGAACTGGCAGGAATACGACTGGCAACTCGAGGCTCGCGATCGCTGGCGCGAATTCGGTGGCGGCACACCGTTGATTGTTGAGGGTTGCGGTTCGCTCAGTCGTCAGACCGCAGAGCTGGCATCGGTTCGAGTTTGGCTAGAT
>JBJTOA010000020.1:0-9391 GCA_046074285.1 Micrococcales bacterium | reverse complement strand
GCCAAGATTGCGCCGATTCGCCAGCGCACGCTTGAACTGCTCAGCGACCCAGGTGAACTCGACCGACTGATATCGCTTGGCGCAGCTCGCGCTAACGAACTAGCTGAAAAGACTCTCGCTGACGTGTTCGAAAAAGTCGGGTTTATTGCCGCTCGGTAATACTGGCAATCATCTGGGAATAGTTTTGCCCTGAGAACTCTTTAAGTAGTCTGTTACTAGTAACAAAGTTCTTCGGGGTCAGTGAAAATCTGAGCCGGCGGTTAAAGTCCGCGACCCGACGGGCCCGAAAGGGGTCGGCGGTTGAGCTGGTGAAATTCCAGCACCGACGGTTAAAGTCCGGATGGGAGAAGAACAGGCGCTTAGTCGTCGGCATTTGCCGTCGTTTCGCGCCTACCTTTCCTACCCCGAGAAACTTTCGAGAACGAAAGATCGGGTTAGATGAATAGCATTCAACTCTTCGAGGCGGCCATGGAGCACGCCTTGGAGTTGGCGCTTAACGGCCCAGCCTGGGGAGTAAATCCGCAGGTCGGCGCGGTCATCCTCGATAAGAATTTCAACGTAATCAGCACAGGCTGGCATGAAGGTGCTGGCACTGACCATGCCGAAGTGATGGCACTCAAGAAACTTGAAAGTGTTCCTGAGGGTGCAACTGCGGTTGTGACTCTCGAACCTTGCAATCACACCGGGCGCACGGGACCATGTGCTCTAGCGCTCATTGACGCCGGAATTAGCCGAGTGGTTTACGCATCGACTGACCCGGGTGATGCATCAAGTAAAGGCGCAGATACTTTGCGTGCCGCTGGCATCGAAGTAATCGGTGGTGTACTTGAAGCTGATGCCGACTACCAGAACCGAGTTTGGTTAACCTCAACTAAGCAGGGTCGCCCATTCGTAACCCTTAAGTGGGCAAGCACCCTCGACGGTCGCGCTGCGGCAAACGATGGCACTTCGCAATGGATTAGCGGGCCTGAAGCAAGAGCTGACGTGCACAAAGTTCGCTCTGAAATTGATGCCATTCTGGTCGGAACCGGAACCGTTCTTGCTGATAACCCAGCACTTACCGCACGTAAAACTGACGGCAGTCTCTATGAGCACCAACCGCTTCGCGTGGTGGTGGGCGAGACAGAGATTCAGCCATTTATGAACGTCTTCAACGACCAGGCTGAAACTATGCAACTCAAGACCAGATCACCGCACGGTGTGCTTGCTGAACTTCAAGCTCGAAAAGTCAAGCACCTTCTTATTGAGGGTGGTCCAACCATTGTGAGTCAGTTCATTCGCCTCGGGCTTGTCAACGAATACCAAATCTACATCGCGCCTATGTTGCTAGGCGGCGAGCGCGTTGCCCTAGACAACATCGGTGTCGACAACATCGCTGATGCAAAGCAGCTCAAGTTCGATCGCATCGAGCGCATTGGCAACGACCTGAAGATTTATGCCCAACCGAAGGAGACCAACTGATGTTCACCGGAATCATTGAAGAACTCGGAACTGTTGCCGCGATTGAAAAGCAGGCAGACGCCCTTCGACTCACTATCGAAGGCCCGCTCGTAGTTTCAGATGCCAAGCGCGGTGACAGCATTGCGGTCAACGGTTGCTGCGTGACCGTGGTCGAGCAGACACCTACATCTTTCACGGCAGATGTCATGCAAGAGACATTGAACTTAACTAGCCTGGGAAGTTTCAAGGTCGGCGACCGCGTGAATCTTGAACGAGCCATGAATTCAGGCACCAGACTCGGTGGTCACACAGTTCTCGGGCACGTCGACGGAGTTGGCGAATTCATCAGTCGTGAACAGAGCGAGAACTGGGACTGGGTCCGCATCCGTGTTCCAAAAGAGCTTATGAAGTATGTGGTGCTGAAAGGCAGCATCACGCTCGACGGCATTTCACTAACAGTTAATGAAGTTGGTGAAGACTATGTCGGACTAAGCCTGATTCCTGAGACGCTGAGAGTTACCACTCTGGGGCGTAAAACCCCTGGCCAACCCGTGAATGTTGAAGCTGACGTTATGGCCAAGCACATCGAAAAACTTATCGAAGCCCATCTAGAGAAAGTGGCTAAATAATGAAAGAACAACTGTCAACCATCGAGCAGGCAATTGACGCGCTGCGGGCAGGCAAGCCAGTGTTGGTAGCTGACGCCGCTGATCGCGAAAACGAAGGCGATGCAATCATGGCTGCCGAGTTCGCAAATGCTCACTGGATCAATTGGATTATCCGTAACAGCAGCGGATACCTGTGTGCGCCGATGACCGAAGAGCGAGCCAACCAGCTAGACCTGCCTCTCATGACCGGTAAGAACCAAGACCGTTACCGCACGCAATACACGGTTTCAGTAGACGCGGCTCGAGACATCTCAACTGGCATCAGTGCAGCTGACCGCGCTAAAACAATCCAGATGCTGGCAGATAAGCGCACGAGCCCTGCCGACCTCATTCGTCCAGGGCACGTTTTGCCGCTGAGAGCAAATGTCGGTGGCGTTCTCGCAAGAGCTGGTCACACTGAAGCAACTGTTGACCTGCTTAGCATCGCCGGGCTGACCCCTGTTGGAGTGATTGCCGAAATCACGAATGAAGACGGAACCATGACTCGGTTGCCAGAACTTCTTGAACTTGGCAAGAAAGAGGGCTTGCCAGTAGTCACTATTGAGCAGCTCAAAGACTACATTCTCGAGCACAACTTCAAGACCACTTGCGAAGTTGAGAACCGCGTAAGTTTTTCAGCTGAGGCGAATGTTCCAACCGAGCACGGCATGATGCGCATGCGTGGCTACTACGACCACAAGACCACAGCTGATCACGTTGCGATCGTGTCTGGTCACCCTGGCGCCGAGGATGTTCTAGTGCGCGTGCACAGTGAGTGCATCACTGGTGAGGCATTTGGTTCAAAGAAGTGCGAGTGCGGCCCTCAGTTGCAGTTCGCCATGAATGCAATCGACGCAGACCCGAACGGCGGAATCGTGCTGTACCTGCGCGGTCAGGAAGGCCGTGGAATCGGTCTCTTGAACAAGCTCAAGGCATACTCGCTTCAAGAGCAAGGTCTCGACACCGTTGAGGCAAACCTCGCGCTTGGTCTGCCGAGCGAAAACCGTGAGTATGGTGCTGCAGTTGCGATGCTTCGTGATCTGGGAGTCAAGAGCGTTCGTCTCATGACAAACAACCCAGCCAAGCGCGACTTCTTGGTTGAGGCAGGAATCCGGGTGAACTCTTATGTTCCGATTCTGGTTGGCGTTGCAGCAGAAAACGAAAAGTACCTAACCGTGAAGCGCGACAAGATGGGGCACATGCTTCCTGAGGATGTCAAATAATGAGCGGCCAAGGCGCACCAAAACTCAGCATTGACGCAAGCGGCCTAGCCGTAACCGTGATTGTTACCTCTTGGCACACCGAGATCACCGAAGCGCTGCTTGCCGGAGCCGAGCGTTCACTGCAAGCTGCTGGAAATGACATCTACACCGTGATTCGCGTGCCAGGTGCTTTTGAGTTACCGCTCGCAGCGAAGTGGGCTGCCGAAGAGGGTGCTGATGCGATCATCGCTCTGGGCGTTGTGATTCGCGGTGGAACCCCTCACTTTGAATACGTCTGCGACTCAGCAACTCAAGGCCTTACTCAGGTTCAACTCGAGACCGGCGTGCCAATTGGGTTCGGTTTGCTAACCGTTGACACCGAAAAGCAAGCACTTGATCGTGCTGGTTTGAAAGACTCGAAAGAAGACAAGGGTGCCGAGGCCGTCGAGGCTGCCATCCTGATGGCTAGACTGAAGGCATGAAACTAGTCACTGACATTTTTGTTATTCTGCACCTGCTCGGCATGGCTTCACTCATGACCGGCTTCCTTGGCCAGATGAAAGAACTCAAGAACGGCGCCAAGGTCACCGCTGCTGTGTTCCATGGTTCATGGACCCTGCTCGTCACCGGATTCGTTCTGGTTGGTCTGGCTTATGCACCAGACAGCACTGAAGAACCAAACTCATGGGTATTAGCTGCCAAGGCGATTGTCATCACCGTAATCTTCTTCATTGCTTACACCTACAACAAGAAGACTCAAACTCCTAAGTGGGTTATCCCGGTAATCGGTTTGCTAACCATCGTTAACATTTCGCTTGCTGTTCTCGGCCCAATCATGATTGACAAGGCCTAAACCTTAAAGGAGAAAACCCCCGAGCCAGCGGCTCGGGGGTTTTCTGTTTAACTACTTGGTCTTGAAAGTTACCGAACTCGAGTAAGCCGAGGTTGCGCTACCGCTGACTGCCTGCACAGCAACCGAGTAGGTTGTGCGACGAGACAAGCTACTCAGAACCTGAGAGGTTGTGGTTAGTCCGTTGTAGTAGGTCACCACTGATCCGCGAGTGAGGCGAACGTTGTAAGTGATTGAAACACCATTGGTGATCGGTGCAACTGCGTTCCAGCTAGTTACGTAACTACCATTGCTTCCGGCAACAACCTTTAGTCCGGTCGGAACCGATGGGTTGGTAGGTGCAACTACAGGGCCGTTAGCAAACTGCATATTGACTAGGTAGTTCGCGGTGCTGCTTGCCGAGTTGACCTTGCCAGCAAGACCATTTGCCTGCAGAGCTGATGAAACCTGAGCAGGCGTAGCGCTCGGGTACTGCTGAAGGTAAAGAGCAGCAACACCAGAAACGTGTGGGGTTGCCATCGAGGTACCGTTCCAGGTTGCAGTGCCACCGTTTGGCTGATCTGAAGTTACGTTCACACCAGGGGCAAAGATGTCTAGGCAGTTACCGTAGTTCGAGAATGAAGCACGAGTGTCAGTGCTGTCGGTTGCACCAACGGTGATTGCGCTTGCTGCGCTGGCAGGTGAATAGTTGCAAGCATCCAAGCCGTTGTTACCAGCAGCAACCACAACCACGATTCCGTTGTTGGTTGCGGTAGCGATTGCGCTGTTAAGCGCTGAGCTAAAACCGCCACCCAGGCTCATGCTCACGACACCGCGGGTGCCTGCTGGGTTGTTGGCAACTACCCAGTTGAGCGAGTCGATGATTCCCTGGTAGCTACCAGAGCCGGTGCACTGTAGAACTTTCAGAGGCATGATGGTCGCTGCCTTAGCAACACCGTAAACGGTTCCGGCAGCGGTGCCAGCAACGTGAGTTCCGTGACCGTGGCAGTCAACGTTCGGGTCGGTTCCGTCACCGGTGAAGTTCACACCAGTCAACCAGCGACCAGTGAAGTCGCTCAGCGAGGTCTGGGTTCCGGTGTCGGCAATGTAAATGCGAACACCCTGACCAGGGTTGGTTGGGTAAGTGTAGGCGCCATCCATTGGCAGATCAGCCTCGTCAATGCGGTCTAGGCCCCAAGTCGGTGAGTTCTGGGTATCTGCGATGGTGACCGTGCCGTTTGGCTCAACGATATTTACACCAGGTGCCGATTTCAGTGCTGCAGCAGCATTCGCGGTTAGTGAAGCAGTGAAACCACGGATGGCCCCGTCGAAACGGTGAACAGTCTTGCCACCGAGGGCCGCGATTTTTGCATCGACCGATGCCTGCGATGAGGCCGAGGTCATTACTAGGTATTCGCTCTTTGCGACCGCAGCGTTTGCCGCGTTCATCGAACCAGTTACCAGTGCGGCTACTGCGAAAACGGCAGCGAGCTTAAGGCCGCGAGTTAGTTTGTTACCTGAAGACATGTTTTAGTCTTTCTCTCTATAGGTGTACCTATTTAATGTAATCCTCAAAACTGCAAAATTTTGAAACTTCACAGAATTATCTAAGGAACAGCGCGGTGAGCCTTCTGGTGGTAAAAACTAATCCCAAGGTGATCATGACCAAGAAGTAGCAGACGTGACCGAGCAGTTGCCAACCGATTGTTCCCAGGGTTAGCATTCGAATCATCTCGATGCCTTGGTAAAGTGGCAGGCACTCAACAATGATGCGAATCCAGTCTGGGTAAACGCTCAGCGGGTAGAAGGTTCCCGAGAACAAAAACATCGGCAGCATAAAGAAGTTAATCCAGTTCATTTGCTGAAAGCTCTTTAGATAAGAGGTGATGCCCATGCCAACCGATGCAAAACCGAATGCCACCAACACTGCTCCAGGAATCGCGAGCAATCCCCACCAAGAAGGAATCAATCCCATTGGCGCAACCACGAGCATAAAACCAATCGCGTAAGCCAATCCTCGAAGCAGAGCCCAGGCAATCTCACCCAGAGCAACATCGAGTGACCCGGTCGAGGTAGACAAAATCGACTGGTAAAGCTTTGCGAAGTGCATCTTGAAAAAGACGTTCCAGGTGCTGTCATAAATCGCGCCATTCATGGCAGAGGTGGCCAGCAGCGCTGGTGCAATGTATGCCGCGTATGACACCGCGTTACCGTTGCCATCGGTAACCCCACCGATTAGTGCACCAAGACCAAGGCCAAATGAAAGCAGGTAGAACACCGGTTCAAAGAACCCAGAGAGAACAACAAACCAGGTAGAAGACTTGAGCGCGAATAGTGCACGCTCAAGCATCACCTGCGGGCGACCAGACCACTGCCCTGCCAGCGGTTTACCTGCACGTCGTTCCGCGATAGCGATGGCGCTATCAACACCGAGATTTAGCATGCTCATTTTGCCAACCTCCGGTTGAACTGGCGAGCTCCGACTTCGAGCCCGACCACTAGCATCACAGCCATGATCGCGAAGTGAACCAGCATCAACCAAGCTGGCACCGCAAGACCATAGCTAAGTGCGCGACCAGCATTAGTTGCGTGCCAAAGTGGTGAGATCCAACCGATCCATTGCAGGTATCCAGGCAGCGACTCGAGTGGGTAAAAAGTTCCCGAGAACATGAACATCGGGGTAATCACAAAGCGACCGATAATCGCGAAGAATCCGTCATCCTGCTTGATAAACGCCGAAGCTGCACCCATGAGCGCTGAAAACGCCATTCCCGCGAACATTGCTGAAAACGCTAGCGGCAAAACTGAGCCCCAACTAATTGCGCCAAACAGAATCAGGATTGCTTCGTATAGAACAACCGTCAGCAGGCAGCGAACCCAGGCTGCAATTAGCACGCCGTAGTAAATGGTTCGCCCAGTCAGCTGGGTTGAATTCATAGCCCAGAATGATTTATCCCAAACGAAACCTTGCATGATTGGGAACATCGCTTCATCCATGGCACCTTGGATTGACGCCGAAGCCAACAGCGCTGGCGCCAAAAATGTCAGATAGCCAACCCCTTCGATTCCGCCCGGCCCGAGGTTTTTGTCAACCAGAGAGCCAACACCGATACCGACCGAAGTCAGATACAAAACCGGGTTTCCCAAACCGAATGCGACAATCGATTGAATCCAGTGCAGCATTGCGCGAATGCGATACTCGGCAACATACCAAGCACCAAGCAGCGAAGCCTTTCGGTAGTTCACCAACTTCGTGGCCCCGACCCAAGCCAGCTGTGCCATTAGTCGACCAGCGTTCTACCGGTTAGGCGCAAGAAAACGTCTTCGAGCGAAGAACGGCGAACCAGCGAAGTGATCGGGTTGAATCCACGCTTTTCAATTTCAGCGAGGCACTTGTCGCCTGACTGAGCGTAAATCAAAATGCGGTCTGGCAGATGCTCTTGACGATCACCGATGTCAGCAATCTTCTTTGCAACTGTCGCGTTCTTTGATGAACCGAAGCGAACCTCGAGCACCTCTTTAGATGAGTACTGCTTGATGAGTTCGGCAGGCGAACCCTCGGCCATGATGCGACCCTTGTCCATGACGATGAGTCGGTCGCACAGTTGCTCTGCTTCATCCATGTAGTGAGTGGTCAAAACGATGGTTACGCCCTGCTCTTTCAAGCGGAAAAGTCTGTCCCAAAGAATGTGTCTGGCTTGCGGGTCGAGACCGGTGGTTGGCTCATCCAAGAGCAAAATCTCTGGCTCATTGACCAAACCGCGAGCGATGGTCAATCGACGCTTCATTCCGCCAGAAAGATCATCAACCTTGCTGTTGCGCTTGTCTTCAAGTTGAGCGAAAGCTAGTAGGTCTTCGATTTTGCTCTTCAAAAACTTACGAGATAGACCAAAGTAGCGACCGTAAATGTGCAGGTTTTCCCAGACCTTGAGTTCAACGTCAAGGTTGTCTTGCTGCGGAACCACACCCAGGTGAGCGCGAATCTCTGGGCCATTAGTGTTTGGGTCTTTGCCCAAAATCGATAGGGTTCCTGATGAGCGCTGCAGGGTCGAAGAGATCATTCTCATAGTCGTCGACTTGCCGGCTCCGTTGGGTCCGAGCAATCCAAATGACTCACCCTTGCGCACTTCAAAATTGATTGCGTCGACTGCGACAAACTCGCCGTAAACCTTTTTCAGGTCTTTGGCAGTAATTAATGTTTCGCTCTTAGCAGATTTGGCCACTGTGGTTCCTTGGAAAAATGTTTTAATCTAAACAGCCCTTTAGGCTAACACGACTAACGAAGAGATTCTCAAAATATGAGCATGATGATGATGGGCGGCGGACGCCGTGGCGGCCCGAGCCGACCAAAGGACAGCGGGCCGAAAGCTAAGTTCAGCCAATTGGTGCCGTATCTCGCCGAACACAAAGGTGCCCTCTGGGCAGCTGGCGGTCTGAGCGTGGTTAGCGCTGGCTTCTCGCTCGCCCAACCGCTCATCACAGGTCAAGTGATTGATGCGGTTCAACATGGCAAAGATCTCACCATCATCATCTCTGCGCTGGTTGCTCTTATTCTGCTGAGCGCAGCTTCAAGCGCAGTGATGTACTACGTACTGGCTCGCACCGGTGAAGGCGTTGTTCTCAGCGCCAGAAAACACATCGTCTCACGACTGCTGAAACTGCCGATCAAAGAATATGACACTCGCCGAACCGGTGACCTTGTCTCTCGAGTTTCAAGCGACAGCACACTGCTCAGAGCAGTTCTCACCCAGGGTTTGGTTGATGCAGCCGGTGGCGCACTGGTGTTCGTTGGCGCAGTAATCGCCATGGCCATCATCGACCCTTTTCTGCTGGTCACAACCCTGATCGTGATTTTCTCTGCGGTAGCCGCAATCGTGGTCTCGGCAAGAAGAATTCGCCAGGCAACGACTAAAGCTCAAGAACGAGTCGGTGCAATGTCAGCCAGCGTCGAACGCTCACTCGGTGCCATCAGAACCATCCGTGCTTCAAGAGCAGAAAAACGTGAAGCGCATTCAATCATCGAGGATGCCGTGCACGCATTCCAACAGGGCGTGAACATCGCGAAAATAAACGCAGCCGTCACCCCGCTCGGTGGAATGGCCATGAATGCAGCATTCATCGTGGTTCTCGGCGTTGGTGGTTTCAGAGTTGCAAGCGGCACCACAACTGTGGCCAACCTGGTTACCTTCATCCTCTTGCTATTTCTAATGATGCGCCCAATCGGTCAAGCCTTCGGCGCCTATACATCTACCCAATCTGCCCTCGGCGCACTC
>JBJTOA010000019.1:0-4106 GCA_046074285.1 Micrococcales bacterium | reverse complement strand
CTATTCACGCGAAATACAAGAAGTAAGGAATTGAATATGGCAAGACCAACTACTCCGCAAGAATCTTGGGATGCCCTGCTAGCCGGTAATGCTCGTTTTCTGAATGGTGACCCTGCCCATCCTCGCCAAGACATCGACCGCGTTGAAGACCTTGCCGATGGCCAGGCTCCTTTCGCAGCGCTGTTCGGTTGCGCAGACAGCCGTCTCTCAGCAGAAATCATTTTTGACCTTGGGCTTGGAGACCTCTTCGTAGTTCGCAACGCTGGTCAGGTAATTGGCGGTACCGTGCTAGGTTCTCTCGAGTATGCCGTAGAGGTTCTCAAGGTGCCGCTGATCCTTGTTCTTGGCCACGACAACTGCGGTGCTATCAAGGCAACCATTGAAGTTTCAGAGGGTAAGGTTCCTGCCACTGGTGAGCACATCCACCAGCTAGCATCGCTAATCATGCCGACTGTTCGACTGGCGCAATCTCAGGGCATCGAAGATATCAACACCATCACCCAGATGCACATCAAAGACACCGTTGATGACATGCTGCGTGACTCGCGCGTGGTCGCCGAGGCCGTAAAGGCGGGTAAATTAGGAGTTGTCGGAGCGAACTATTCGCTCGAAGACGGCAAGATTGAGCCGCTCTTCTTGTACGGCAACATCAAGTAATTTAAGGCGCATTGGCGCGCCACCGAAAGGTTTCAAGTGGAATACCGCATTGAACACGACACCATGGGTGAAGTTAAAGTTCCAAAGAATGCTCTCTACGCTGCGCAAACTCAGCGTGCAGTTGAGAACTTCCCAATCTCAGGCACCACTCTTGAGCGTGCGCACATCGCAGCTCTAGCGCAGATCAAAAAGTCTGCGGCTCAGGCCAACGCCAAGTTAGGCGTGCTTAAGCCAGAGATGGCAGAGGCTATCGCCAAGGCTGCCGATGCGGTTATCGCTGGCAAGCACGACGGCGAATTCCCGGTCGACATCTTTCAAACCGGTTCGGGTACTTCTTCGAACATGAACATGAACGAGGTGCTGGCATCGCTGGCAACCGAGATTCTCGGTTCAACCGTTCACCCGAACGACCACGTCAACGCCTCGCAGTCTTCAAACGACGTATTCCCCACCTCGGTTCACGTTGCAGTGACCTCGGCTCTGATTCACGACCTGCTGCCTTCGCTCGACCACCTGGCTAAGAGCCTCGAGGTCAAGGCCAAGCTCTGGCAGAACACCGTTAAGGCTGGCCGCACTCACCTAATGGATGCCACCCCGGTGACCTTAGGTCAAGAGTTCGGTGGCTATGCTGCACAGATTCGCTACGCAGCTGAGCGTGTCAACTCAACTTTGGTTCGCGTTGCAGAAGTGCCACTCGGCGGCACTGCAGTTGGCACCGGAATCAACACCCCTAAGGGTTTCCCGCAAGAAGTTATTCGTCTGCTCGCAGCTGAAACCAAGATGCCAGTCACCGAAGCCCGCGACCACTTCGAAGCGCAGGGTGCTCGTGACGGTTTGGTTGAAGCTTCTGGTGCACTTCGCACCCTGGCAGTCAGCCTGATGAAGATCAACAACGACCTTCGCTGGATGAGTTCAGGGCCAAACGCAGGTCTTGGCGAAATTCACATCCCTGACCTTCAGCCTGGCTCATCAATCATGCCTGGCAAGGTCAACCCGGTTATCCCAGAAGCCGTGATGATGGTTGCCGCGCGCGTAATCGGTAACGACGCCACGGTTGCTTGGGCTGGCGCCACCGGAAACTTCGAACTCAACGTTGCGATTCCAGTAATGGGTAACGCTCTGCTCGAGTCGATTCGCCTGCTGAGCAACTCTCTAAGACTGCTCGCCGACAAGACCGTGGATGGCCTCGAAGTCAACGAAGCTCGCTCTCGCGCTCTTGCCGAGTCGAGCCCTTCAATCGTGACTCCGTTGAACAAGTTCATCGGTTACGAAGCTGCTGCCAAGATTGCCAAGCACGCAGTGCACGAGGGCATCACGGTTCGTCAGGCAACCATTGACCTTGGTTACGTTGACGGTGTGAAGCTCACCGAAGAACAGCTAGACAAAGCGCTAGATGTTCTGAGCATGACTCGCCCACCGCAGTAAGACTTAAAAGATGAAGGGCAGCCGTTTGGCTGCCCTTTTCTTTGCGCCACTATCGCTAGTCTCTCTCGACGCTAAAGCTTCGTATCCGAAGTTCAGTTTCAGGTTATGCCAGCACCGAACGCGCAACAACAGGTGTTTTATGGTTTTGGGTGCAAACCGAACTAAAACTAAAGACTAATTAGCGAACTCACCAGCAAGATCAGACCAAGCCCGACAATCAGAGATCCGCCGACTGCCGCGATTGCCGACATGCGACTCGACTTCGAGAAAATCCATTCCCGTGCAGCACCAGACATCAGCGAATAAAAAGTGTCGCCGGCGATGCCCATGACTTCAAAAATCAAACCGAGCACGATGAACTGCAGTGTGAAGTTATCGCCCGCTGTGACGAACTGCGGCAGAACCGCCATAAAGAACACTGCAACCTTGGGGTTGCTGAAACCCACGATGTAACCCTCTTTGGCAATGCGGCCTAGCGAGAGGTGATTTGACTTGCTGGAGATTGAACTCTGGGTCTCTCGGTGCCTGATGGTTTGAACACCGAGGTAACCCAGGTAAATCGCGCCAATGATTTGAATAGCCTGCAGTGCCATCGGGTAAAGCGCCAGCACCTCGCCGAGACCGAACGCAACCGCGAACATCCAGGTGGTGTGCCCCAGACTGTTGAACAAAACCGTGAGGATTCCCGCCCTGCGCCCCTCGGCTAAGGTTCGACCAATGATGAACATCACGCTCGGCCCAGGGATAGCAATCAGCACCAGCGAGGTGGCGAAGAAAGCTATCAAGCTTGAGGTTTCAAACATTGTTCTAGCCTATGTCGGCGATGCGGTTTAGGTTTTAGACATGCAACCATTACCCGCAGATGTGATTCGTGACTGTCTTTCAAACGCCATTGCCAGGCGATTGAAAGAGGGTTGGCAAGTTGTGGCAACCGGCGAGACTGTGGCTTACCTTGGCAGAGCCAAGGCTAAACACAACGGAATGCTCGGTGCCATTCTGCTTGCGCCTTTCTCGCTCGGTCTTTCGGTGGCTTGGGCGGTGCTTCGAAACCTTGACACCAAGTCGCAGGGATTGAAAATCGAAATCTCAATCTACGACGCGGTGATCACCGAAACCTGGCTCGACTATGAGCAGATGGTTGCGCAACTTTCACTGCCAAATTGAAATACTGCTTAGCAGAAACCCCGCTATCAAAAACGGGCCGAGCGCAATCGATTGGTTTCTGAATTTGCGTCGAACCAAAACGAATAGCCCTGCCAAAACCAGTGCGATAAATACGCAGTAGAAGACTGCGCTCGAGCTGAACCAGCCAAGACTGAATGCCATTGCTGCCAATAGCTTCACATCTCCCATGCCCAGCCCGGCCCAGCGGTTCATCACCAACCCGCAGGCGAAGACCAACAAGGCGACCGCAAGTGCGTGCACTATTTTCATCCAACTTTCACCGACTAACACTGCTGCAAGCTGACCAGCCAGGGTAACTGCAAAAGAAGGCAGCACTAATTTGTTTGGCAGGCGATGTTCGCGAATGTCGATCTTGGCGAGTGGCCAGGCCACAGCGAGCAGGTAGCAGATTGAGAGAAGCGCAGGTGAAAACATGTGGCAACGCTAGCGCTGCCGGTAAAACTCGCTAGAAAGTTTTCAACAGTTAGCCATCGAGCAGGTCGGTGACCATTGCTGCGATTGCCGAACGCTCACTTCGAGTCAGGGTGATGTGACCGAAGAGTGCCTGACCCTTTAGCGCTTCGATAACAGCTGCGATGCCGTCGTGACGACCAACGTGCAGGTTGTCGCGCTGAGCAACGTCGTGGGTCAAAACCACCTTCGAGTTCTGACCGATTCGCGAGAGCACGGTCAACAGAACATTTCGCTCTAGCGATTGAGCTTCGTCAACGATCACGAAGGCATCGTGCAGTGAACGCCCGCGAATGTGAGTTAGCGGCAGCACCTCGAGAATGCCTCGGTCTTGCACGTGCTCGATAACCTCTTTTGAAACCAGAGCTGAAAGCGTGTCGAAGATTGCC
>JBJTOA010000018.1:0-8502 GCA_046074285.1 Micrococcales bacterium | reverse complement strand
ATCCAGTAGTCATACCAGCGGAACATTTTGTCGTGTTCTTCGATGAATGGGCGAGACTGCATCGGAGGATAAGGGCCGATGTCAAGTTTCTTCGGACCTTTTAGGGAGTGGAATAGTTCAATAGTTCCGTCAAGTGTCCAGCCGCGACCCTGGTCTAGCTGAATGTAAACCGGAATGTCGATATTTGGCGCGAGGGTAATAGGGTTTCGCTCCTCGTACCAATCACCATCGAAGTTATTCATGACGATGTCAAACCACGCTTCGTGCTGCTTTGGGTAGTGCAACAGGTGAACTAGATTAGGCCAGGCTTGAATGTCTGGATCTGCTAGGCGTTTAGCGACCAGCGCATCTAGTTCAGTCTTTGAATATTTTTCAATCATGCGTGACTTCACCCGGTCGGTGAATGCCCAACCGCTGTCGCCGCCGCGACCCTCGCGGGCAGCCCTCGGCATGAACCACATCACCCCGCCGTGGTAGGTGGTTTCGTAAAAGTCGTAGTGACCGCCACTCACGAAGATGGCTTTCAAGTGAGGCGGGCGTTCGGCCGCAGAGAGAACCTGCATTGAGCCGAAGTATGAAATGCCGATCATGCCAACATTGCCATCGCACCAAGGCTGGGCAGCAACCCACTCGATGAAGTCGTATGCATCTTGGCCGAGAGAAACTCCACCGGCGTTATAGTTGCCGATGTGTTCGCCCTCAGAATCGCCTGTGCCACGGATGTCCCCGATAACGTGTGCGTAACCTTCCCCAACTACGCGAGCAATATCACCCGCTTCAATACAGCCATCCCACATGGGGCTTGGGCGTTTCTGCGGTGGCATGGTGAGGGCTAGGGCTTGGAGCTCCTTGCCATATGGGCTCAGGGCAACAAGTGCGGGGCGTGGTAGGTCTTCAGTTCCTGAGTAAACATCTGCAGCCAGTTCGATTCCGTCGCGCATGGGAATGCGCATGTTCTTCACGATCTTGATTTGGGCACCGCCCGCATCCCAAGTTCTAGACTCAGTCATAATCGAATAACCTTTCGCAACACTGCAGATTCTTATTTTATTATAATAAACTAATAAAATAGTACTGAGAGGCTGGCAATGACGCAACCTGTAAAAGTTCACCCGTTGGTTTCACCATGGGGTCGCTTTGGTTTGAACAGCTATTTCATCGACAGTGAAGAACCTGCGATTGTTGACACTGGCATCTCAACTTCTCCTCTCGAAGGTATGGCTCCTGCGCTTGAAAAAATCGGACGTCGAATTGAAGACGTCAAATGGATACTGCTTACTCACGGACACATAGATCACCTCGGAGGCGCATTCGCACTGTGGGAACTCACCGGCAGAAGAGCCCAGGTGGTGCTTCACCGAGCCGATGCCAAACTTCTCGAATCACGCGAGGCGCACGTTGACATCTATCGCGAAGTGCGCGCCAAGTACTTGAAAAACCCGAATGCAATCGATGAGCAAACTAAAGTCGCTAACTTTGCCATCTCGGGAGAGATGTCGCCAACCATGGTTGTTCACGGTGGTGAGAAAATTTCACTCGGCGGAGGAATCACCGTTTCGGTTCATTCGATTCCAGGTCACACTGCAGGCTCAGTGGCCTACGTTATTGAAGGGCAGAATGACGTGTTCGTTGGCGATGCGGTGCAGGTGCACGGTGCGGCAAACGGGTTCCCTGGCTATGAAGTTGCCGATGACTATCGAGACAGTTTGGAATACCTAGCCGAGAAAATCAGACCGAACCGACTTTTTCTCGGTCACCCCTACCGCAACTCAAAAGGTGAGCCGTACCCAGTTGAACTGGATGCTCACACAGCTGCAACCGCGCTTGCCGAGAGCATCGAGATCGAAGCCAAGATTCGCAAAGCTACCAGAGAGTTTGAACCCAAAGAAACTAACTCGCCATATAGCCCATACGAAGCGATTGCTAATGCTGTGGGATACACGGGTGACCCGACCCTTGAACCTTCACCGTTCTTCACAACGGTGCACGGCTATTACAACTGAGCTTTCGAAAGTCAGTTTAGGAATTCAGCTACTTCTTCGAATACCCCTGAGTATTCGGGCAGCCATGAGAAAAACTGAACGAAGCCGTGTGTAGCACCTTCATAGCGTTTGAGCTTGACTTCGACACCAGCGGCAGAAAGTTTCGCTGCGTATGCTTCGCCCTCATCACGTAACGGGTCAAATTCCGCGGTGATTACTAGCGCGCGAGGAAGACCACTCAAATCGGCACGCTTGATTGGCGAAACCAGTGCGTCGGCAGGGTTCGCCCCGCTTGCGACATAAAAAGAGTTATGTGGCTTGAGCGCAACCGTCTCAAGCCCTTTGCCAACCGCATTCTCGCGAAGTGAAGCGTAGCGCTCAACATCGAAATCCAAATCAACCGAAGGGTAGAACAAAATCTGATCGGTAATCTTCGGACCACCCTGGTCTTTTGCCATCGCTGTCGCCGCGGCAACGAAGGTGCCTCCAGAACTGTCTCCAGCTAATGCGAGTCGGGAGCCATCCCAGTGTAGAAGCTCACGATTTCGGGTAACCCAGTTGGTTACCGCAAAGCAGTCGCTTAGACCCGCAGGGTAGGCGTTCTCAGGTGCAAGACGGTAGCCAACAGATACAACTTTGAAGCCGGTGGCATTAGCGAGTGAGCGAGCAATTCCGTCGTGGGTTTCAAGGCTGCCCGAAAAGAATGCGCCACCGTGGAAATAAACCAGGATGCTGTATTCAGTCGCATCATTTGGAGTGTAAATGCGCACCGGCACATCGCCGAGGTCAGTCGCAGCGACTAGATCCTCGACAATGTGCACGGGCATGCGCTCTTCGAGCGCTGGCAAATGCGATTCACCTTGAGCTCGCCAGCCTGCAACGTCTGGAGCTTGATCATCAGATGATGGCAGCGTGGATAGGAACGCTGCTATCTGAGGGTGAACTGGCATTTGCCTTGACCTTCTATCGTTGGGACTGCTGACCAGGGAACGCGGTTTCGATCGCGTCTGGGTCCCACGACTGACGTGAGATCGCTTGCAGCTCATCGGTTACAGGCTTGCGAATGTCTTGGTAGAGCTTGAGTGCTTCTTTGATTGAGTCTGCCTGCTTCAGAGCCTCGGCCAAACCTCCAGCATCCATAACGGCGGTGTTTGCCCCCTGCCCCTGATGCCAGAGCATTGCATGAGCCGCGTCACCAAGTAGAGCAACGCTGTCGCTGTGCCAGTTAGGAATGCTATCTAGGTCGTAACCTGAGCGGCAGTTCAACTTGCTCATGTCGAGGTTCTTAGTGATCTCAACCAAGCGTGGGTCGAAACCCTCTAGACGGCGAAGCAAGTAGTCCTTTGTGATTTCAGGAGACCAGGTTGGGTCATCAGAAAGCACTGTGATGTCGAATGACACTTGATTGCGGTGGAGCAAAGGCAAGAAGTAAATCATGGTGCCTTTTTGGTCCATAAATAGACGTAGGTCGCCATCTACTAGCATGCCTTCAGCATCTTTTGCATCAATCACGATTCGGTAAGCGTGAGTTTTAGCAAATACCGGCTGAGCCTGTGAGAACAACTTGTTGCGAACCACTGAACGAATGCCGTCTGCGCCGATTACCAGGTCGGCGGTAACAGTCTCACCGTTAGCAAAGTGCAAAGTGGCGCTGTTGCCATTGTCAACGATGTCGTCTAGCTTGTGACCAAGCACCAAAACGCCTTCGGGCAGTATGTTGCGCAGAGCCTCGATAAAGTCTGCGCGGTGAATCATGCGAGTGTTGGTGAAAACATCGAAATCATTCATTTCAGGCCATGCCTCTGAGTGAATCTCGTGACCAGTTTCAGTGCAGATTCTGAATTTGTCGCTCGGTGAGCTAACCGCAGCGATGGCTTCGAAGCCATTGTTTTCTCTGAAGAACTGCATGGTTGACGGGCGAAGACCGATGCCAGCACCAACCTCTGTGATTCCTTCAGCCTGTTCGTAAAGTTTTACATCCATGCCCAGGTTGCCCAGAGCTAGCGCTGCAGCAGCACCACCGTAACCACCACCGACGATGGCAACCTTTACCTTACTTAGTTGTTCCTTATTCATTGCTGCTTCCTTTCAGAAAGACGCTTCGTTGCGCCATCAGTTCTTGATTGCTAGAAAATCGGCTGGATTTTCGTAGAAGATTTTGTGAATCGTGTTTTCTGAAACCCCGGCATTGCGCAGGTCTGGGATCAGGGTTTCAAAAATGTAGTTCACTGTGTGGCCCTTTACACCCGGCCAGCCGAGCGGGCTGCAGTTAGCATCCGCTGAAGCGAGAACTCGGTCCAAGAAGCCAGCGCCTATAAAACGCAAGAAGTGGTCGAGACGGTCTTTGCGAGGGCGAGCCCAGAATGGCGGATCTGGCAGTTCAGTCTCATAGCCAAAGGTGTCGAATCCGATTCGGCCACCCTGCTCTGCAATCCAGGTGTCGCGAGTCTTGTCAGCATTTACTCCATCGTCTACGTGACCGAAAAGCACTCGATCTAGAGGCAGACCTTCTTCGTTGAAAATGGCAATTGAAGTCTCAGCATCAATGGCCAGGTGAGTCAAAATTCCAACACCGGTTTCGAGTGAAGCTCTTGCAGCCGCAGCGTAAATGCGCTTGTCAAGGTCAGTCATTTTTCCACCACGGCTGACACCAACTTTGATAATTCCAGCCTTGGCCCCCGACTTTCCGATGCCAACTGTAATCTCGTGAATAAATTGAGCAGCCAGGTATTCAATGCTGGCATTCGCGAAGTGGGCAAGGGCAGTGTCGCCACCAACAAACCCGGTTGATGCCACAATGTGAACACCAGTCTTGGCTGAAAGGCTCTTGTAGTAGTCAAGGTCGCGACCGTTGCAGATGCCGGTGGCATCCACGAAAGTGCCTCCACCGAGTTCGTGAAACTTACGAAGTTTCGGCACAGTTTCTTCGTAGGCCTGCTCAGGTGACTTCCACCACTTCGAATCGAGTTCGCTACCAGGCATTCCGTAGCCGATGTGCTCGTGAATCGCCACGAGCCCAAGCTCTGCAGTTGAGATGGTTCCTAGAACGGTATTGACCTTAGGCATTAGTTGTCTCCTAGGGTTAGCAGAGCTGCGGGGTTTTTCACCAAAATTTGATCAATTTGAGCTTGGCTAAGGCCTTTTGCTTCGAGTGCAGGAACAAACTTCGTGAGCACATAAGCGAAGTTGACCGGTGAATCAGCGTGACCCTTCGCAACTGCCGTTGACTGGCTTGAGATGATTACTCGGTTAGCAAAACCAGCCGCCACTAGGTCAGCGACAATCTCAACTCGCTGGCTGTCAGTCAAATATTCACTCGAATTGTTTCCGACATTGTCGATTGCTACATAGACACCTTTGGATGCCAATTCTTGAATTGTTGAAGCGACGACAATCCGACGATCGAGATCGCCAACCACAACGCGTTCTGGCGAGATACCTTCAGCCAAGATTTGCTCTAGGTCGGCCATTGGGTCTGCACCGAAAGCGAAGCTTAAGGCTGCACCAGATTTGTTAGCCGCACGCGCAGCACCCTTGAAGAGGCTCACTTCGGTTGCGCTAATTCCAGCTTTGTCTGCTTTAACTGCGGCAAGACCGGCCGGCGCGCGACGCTCTAGGCGAGGTCGAACCATTCCCTCAGAGAATTCCTTGTAGAGCAAGTCTTCGAACTTCTCGGCTGGCCAAGGTGTAGGGGGGTTAGTTTGCGGGGTTAGAAAGTAACCACCCAGGTTTTCCTCTGGCCCAAGACCGGTTGAAGCAATAATGTTGACTTCGGTTTCGCGAGCGAGAGCTTCATACATTACAAGGTCACGCCCGTGAAACATTCCTGAGCTGTCGACCACGGTTGAGCCACCAGCGAGTTTGAATGCCTTTAGCTTTTCGGCGATGGTTTCATAGATTTCAGCGCGATCGAATTCAATGTCGTAGGCATATTGTGCTCCAGGCACGACTGATAGCAGTCTCTCGTGAAGCAGGGTGACACCAAGCTTGTCGGCTGCAATAGCACCGAGAACTGTGTTCACAGAGTTCGTCATTGAACTTTGACCTTTCTAGCCCAGCAGCACTTAATGCGATGCTGGATAAACTCACTTTACAGAGTGTCTAGTGAAAATACAAAGAGTATTTTTCAATAAGGCGCGAATAAAAGATAACGAATCAGTAAAGGTATTTTGACGCTACTAGGCGCCGGTAATGAAGTGGTATTTGAACTCGTTCGGGTGATGCAGCGCACTGCGCCATCCCGCTGCTGAGCCATCCTTCGCGAAGAAGAGTGTGTCAATCACTAGTACTGGGCTGCCAGGCTCAACCCCGAGCAATTTTGCCTGTTCTTTGGTTGCAGCGCTTGCCCAAGCTTCATGTTCAGCGTGATCAAGAACTATACCGTGTCGCTCTTCTAGCAGCGCGAGTGCCGAGCCACCACCGTTTAGTTCTCTAACGGTAGGTAGGAATGATTTTGGCGACACTATGTAAATGTCGTTGATTGCGAAAGGTTGCTCGTCGACAGCAATCTGACGCGAGAAGTGCAGAACCTTTTCCCCTTCGGGCAAACCAAGTTTGGCTCGAACATTCTCGGGTGGTGCGGTTCGTTCCAACCCTGAAACCTTTGAAGTCGGGTGCAAGCCTTTGTCTGCAAGGTAACGGTAAAGATCACCAGGCTTTAGGTCAGCTGGTCGGTCAACCTTGACTTCTGCCATCGGGAAGGTGCCTTTACCTTGCTTGCGGTAAACCAGACCTTCGTTGGTAAGTTCTTTGAGCGCTTGTCGAATTGGTGCGAGGCTCACGTCGAAGCGAGCGATTAGCTTGGCTTCGGTAATTGGCTCTTGAGCATCAAACTGGCCAGCTTTGATTTCAGACCGCAGGATGTTCATAATCTGGCGATACAGCGGAACGCCCGACCTTGAATCCAATTCCATGCTTGCCATTTTCTGTTTGCTTACTCCTATAAGTTTGCCGTAAACCCAGAGAGTTTCTGGTTAGGGTGCTTGCCGACTTAGTGCTCGCAATTTCGGGATCGGAATTCGATAGTTGATTGAAACTGCGGTTCCGGTGCCGTCAGGATTGGACCAGCGCATCAAACTTGGCTCTCTAGCTGGGTTGCCTTCGATGTAATCAGGCGAGCCATTCAGAGGCAGGTTGCCACAAGCTTTGAGAGCAAAACCGAATTGTTCAGTCCAGAAGTATGGCTGGAAATCGAGCTCAGGAGTATTGTCTCCCAGACTCAGAGCTCGAGCAGCAACCTTGGCCTGCTCGATTGCGCTAGTCCAGAGTGGAATTCGTTGGTGACCACTCAAAGTTGGAATAGCAGCCACGTCACCGGCCGCCACAATATTTGGTGCAACTCTGCCGCGAGAGTCAACGATCAGTTCTCCGTCGACTAGTAAACCTGAGTTTGTCAGCCACGCAGTATTAGGTGAATCGCCAATCGCAGTGATTACGATGTCAGCTTCAAGCTCACTGCCATCTGCAAGAGTCACATATTTCTTACCGTTTCGTTCGCTAACATCACTTGCAAAGAAAGACACGAACTTGACCCCTTTTGCTTCGGCAGCGGCAATAAAGATGTTGCCAAGGTAATCGCCTAAGCTCGCAAGCAGAGGCTTTCGCCGCGGAATAACGGTCACATCGCAGCCAAAGTGGTTGCAGGTAGAAGCCAGTTCCATGCCCAATACTCCAGCACCAATCACCACGACCTTTGGTTTTGATTTCAAATGGTCTCGCAGCCAGGCGGCATCTTCAAAAGTTCTAAAGGTGAACTCAAGATCGAGATCTTCTCTAACCTTGCGCGGGTGGATTCCCGTGGCGATGACTAGCCCGTCATAGTGGAGTAGCTCACCGTTCGATAACTGCACTTCTTGTTTATCAATGTCTAAACCGATAGCTTTCACGCCGAGAAGTTCGGTTGCACCGTGCTCTGGCTCGGGCAAAATGTGTGCGGTTATGGCACCTTCTTCGTGCATGGCTGATTTAGAAAGAGCAGGACGCGAATACGGGCGGTGCATTTCATCGCCAACAATTGTGAGTTTGCCAGTGAAGCCAATCTCTTTGAGCGAATCCGCCGCGGTCAAACCAGCAATGCCGTTGCCGACAATGACAATGTGTTGCATTACTGAAGCTTTAGGGCAGCCACGGGGCAAACGCGAACGGCTGCCTTAGCCTTCTCAATATCTGTCTCACTGGTGACTTCCTCTACATCGAGAATCAACTCACCGGCGTCATCCAAGTGCATAAGTTTTGGCGCAACCTCCTCGCAGAGTCCGTGACCTTCGCAGCGTGGGCGGTCGAGGATGATCTTCATCGTTCACTCCTTTGTGTGGTGTTGAAGAAAAAAGTAGCACTACTTTTAGGTAGTTTCAACATAATAAAACATTATTATAAGAAAGTATTGAATTCTGACTCAAAGTAGTGCATAGTTTGAATACTGAGCAATGAAGCTTGAACGGAGAACGCATGCAGCCGACGCAACTGAACTGGGGAGTTAAAGCCAGTCTGCTCGCTTATGTTGCAACTCTCGAGGATGGCA
>JBJTOA010000017.1:0-12844 GCA_046074285.1 Micrococcales bacterium | reverse complement strand
ATCTTTTTGCCTAGTAGCAGCCGTTTAGGTTTCAGGGAATCTGGCACAAAGTAAAACTTTACTCCTGAAATTTCAGGCATATTTCAGCAACAGGCTCGTCTTCAGGTTTACCTTTTACTTATGGAAACCTTGACTAACCCATTTGCCGAGGAGGCAGAAGTTCGCTGGCCTGAGCAATATGCCGAATCGCAGCGCAGGGTTGCCAAACTTAGCAAAGCTGAAATGGCTGAGATCATGCAGCAGCACAGTGATGCCGCCCTAGCGCTCGCCGAGCTTTTCAAAGCCGATGCAAAACCAACCGATGCCGCGGTGCAGGCGCAGATTGCCAAGCACTACCAGTGGATTTGTAACTTCTGGACGCCATCCCGTGAGGCCTATATCAACCTAGGCAAGATGTATGTTGCAGATGAGCGCTTTGCTACGAACTACAACAAATACGCCGATGGCCTCGCACACTTTGTATGCGAAGCCATCGAGGTTAGTGGTTTGGGAGACTAGTGTCCGTGGTGACGTTTTTCTAATCTGAAAGTCGCAAGGAAGCCCAGTAGCAAGAACACTCCAGCCGCTACTGCTGACATCCAAGCTCCGTCGCTAAACGATTGACCAGCAATATCGCTTACCTGTTGAGCGGTTTCAGCAGGAATCTGCTGAGCAGTCAAAATGTCTTTCAAGCTTGGGATGATACCGCCAGCGCTGTCTACAACGCCAGAAACGAGTCCGCTCTTAGCTTCTTCAGGTAATCCAGCAACATCGCTAAGGCGTGAAGTCATGCTTGACTCAGTTGCCGAGAAGAGGGCAGTACCCAAGACTGCGATTCCCAATGCTGAACCAATCTGTCGAACCGTGCTTTGTGAGCCAGATGCCTGACCAATTTTCTGCGCAGGAACATCCACCATAATCACGCCAGTTAGCTGGGCTGTAGCAAGACCAACTCCGATACCGTAAAGCAACAGGCCAGGTGCAACCCAACCCCAACCTTGGCCGAGGTAAATCGCAAGTCCAGTTGCAATAACGCCGAGTAGCTCAAGCATGACGCCAGCACGAACCGCAGTCACTGGAGCCACTTTTCCGCTCATCGCACCGCCCGCGCCAGAAGCTAAGAAGGCTCCTCCGGCAAGCCACAGCAAGACCAAACCGCTGTCGATTGGGCTCAAACCCTGAACATTTTGCAACCACAGTGGCAAAGCAAATAGCAAGCCGAATTCACCCATCGAAATGATTAGAGCCGCAATAGATCCATTTCTAAAACTTGAAATGTGAAATAGGTCTAGATCTAGCAATACGTTTTTATGACGCTTAGATTGCCTACGTTCCCAGAAATAAAACAGAGCAAAGAATATTGCCGAAATGGCAAGTGAGATGGGAATAACTGAGATGCCATCGGTAGGCCACTTGAAATCACCCAGCTCAAACGGGTTATTGCTCTTCGCCATCAGCCACCCGTAGGCACGGCCCTCGATCAAACCGAAAACCAAAGTCAAGAACATGATTACTGAAATGGCAGCGCCAACGAAATCGAGGCTTTTATCTTTGATCTCAACCTTTGATTCGTGCACGAAAAGCAACAGACCGACAACTATTACCAAACCAATTGGCAGGTTTACGTTGAATGCTAGACGCCAGCTGTTTTCGTCAATACTGGCAAGCCAACCACCGATGACCGGGCCAAGGGCAACCATTCCACCAATTGTCGAGCCCCAAACGGCAAATGCGATGCCACGCTCTTTGCCCTGAAAGTTTGCGTTCACGAGTGACAGGGTGGTCGGCAACACCATAGATCCACCGATGCCCTGGATAACTCGGGCCAAAATCAGAGTGCTGGCATCCTCTGAGAGACCGCACCAAACCGAAGCTCCAATGAAAATCAGCACACCGATGAGCAGCAGCAGTCGTCGGCCGAAGCGGTCGGCGATCGAACCCCAAACCAGCAGGAGAGAAGCAAAGACCAGCACATAGCTTTCTTGCACCCACTGCACTTCGGTAGAAGAGAGTGAAAGAGCCTGGATGACCTTTGGGAAAATGTTGTTGACGATGGTGCCGTCGATGATTACGAGCGAGATCGCCATCGAGATGAAAACTAGTCCGATCCAACGGTTGAATAAAAGTTTTGCCATGAATACTTTCTTTTCTTCGATAAAACTAAATAGCTAGTAAAACGCAAGCCCCCAAAGCCAAACCTATCCCAACCAGTTGAGAAACAGCGACCTTCTCCTTCAGAACTAGCAGCGCCAGCAATATTGTTCCGGTCGGGTAGAGCGCAGTCAGCACACTGATAACTGTGAACGAGCCCAGGTGAACAGCGGTCGTAAAAAGCACGTTGGCAACAGCATCGCAAACTCCGGCAGCCAGCACGATGATCCAAAACTTGGCATCGCGAATGCGAAACTCGTTCAGACTGGCTTTTTTAGAAAGGATGAGAACGAGCGCGGTACCGACCAAAACCAAACCGTTGATTGCTCGCAGAATAATCACAGCGCCTAAGCCAGCTTCTGGTTTTACCTCGTGAAAAGCGATCAGCACAACGCCGATGCCCAAACCAGCCATGACTCCGAAGAACAGCCCGCTTGCGCTCGGCATGCGCACATCGGCACCAGGCACAAACCCCACCAGCACAACAGCAAAGAGAATTAGCGCGATGGCTAGCCATCCGTACCAGGCAAAAGATTCACCCTGCAAGATGCCGATCACAGCGGGAACAATGGCCGAAATAACTGCTGAAAGCGGAGACAGAATCGCGATTGGCCCCTCAGCTAGCGCGCGATAAAGTGAGCTCAAACCGATCGCGCTGAAAATGCCACCGATGATTCCCCAGAGCCACGTGTTTGAGTCAAAGGTTGCCGTGTAGCCGAGAAAGATAACTGCGAAACCGAGAAAGCTCATGCCGCCGAAGGCTGCAAGTGCGGTAACCAAAATCGGTCGAAGTCGGCGAGAGCCGAGAGCACCGAAGAAATCGGCGAAGCCGTAAACCAGGGCGGTTGACAGGCCGAGCACGATTGTGAGCATGGCTCAAGCCTAGTTAAAGCAAAAACCCCAGTCGTGAGTACTGGGGTTTTCGTGGCTCCGACCGGCGTCGATCCGGTGACCTAACGATTTTCAGTCGTTCGCTCTACCAACTGAGCTACAGAGCCATTTCAGAAAAACCCCGTTTCCGGGGTTGACTGGCGATCCTGACGGGACTTGAACCCGCGACCTCCGCCGTGACAGGGCGGCGCGCTAACCAACTGCGCTACAGGACCAGAAGTACTCTTGGCAACCATGCTTTGTGGTGACCCCAACGGGATTCGAACCCGTGCTACTGCCGTGAAAGGGCAGCGTCCTAGGCCACTAAACGATGGGGCCAAGCAAAGCGTGGAGCTTCATAGCACCAAGAGAAAACTTTAGTCTAAAACCCAAGCCTTTAGCAACCTGAGAACTCGCGCTGAGTTACCGAGAAATTGCTTGCCCCTGTGTTTGGCTAGTTTCGGACGAGTCTTGGTCAAGGAGGTGAGCATGAAAAGAATCACAAAATGGTTGGCAGCATTCAGCATGCTCGCCATTGTCTTCAGTTCGGTGCAGTTGTCGCCGGCTTACGCCGTGCCAAGCTACCCAAGCTGGGCTGAGGTTCAAGCTGCCAAGAAAAAAGTGTCTGCCAAGAAGGCCCTGATTGCGAAACTCGAAAAGTACATCGAAGATCTTCAGGATGAAGTCGATCGACTAAGCAAGATTGCTCTTCAGCAGGCTGAGGTTTTTAACCAGGCTGAAGAGGCCTACCAAGAAATCAAAGTCAAGGTCGACAATCTGCAGAGTCAGGTTGACCAAGCTACAGCCCAAGCAGATCAAGCAACCCGGCAACTCGGGCAACTAGCAGCCCAAATGTATCGTGATGGTGCAGCCGGAACCTCGGTCAATTTCTTCTTGAACGCAGACAAAGCTGACGACCTGCTTTACCAGCTTGGGCAGCAAAACAAACTTGCTCAACAGAGTGACACTATCTACCAGCGCGCGGTTGCCAAGCAGCGCTTAGCGCAGTCGCTCGCCGACCAACTTGAGGTTGCTAAGAAAGAGCTAAAGGTCAAGGCAGATGCAGCAAAGTCAGCCTTTGACACCGCGAGCAATGCTGCTGCCAACGTGCAAGACAAGGTCGACGAAAGTAATCGACTGAACAAAACCTTCTATGCTCAGCTCGCCGTACTTCGCGACACGAGCGCCACGCTTGAGCGTCAGCGTGCTGAAGGATTGGCAGCCGAAGCTCGTCAAAATCGCGGACGTAAAATGCCAGATTCACCTGCTCTGTACAGCGTGAAAGATCCAAACTCAGCCAAGGTTGAAAAAGCTATCGCCTTCGCAAGAGAGCAGCTCGGTGAGCGCTATGTTCTCGGCGGAATGGGACCAAACGTTTGGGACTGTTCAGGAATCACCAAGGCTGCTTATGCATCCGCTGGAATTTATATCGGTACTCACTCTGCAACTAACCAGTTCAGAACCATGGGTTACAAGCGCAAGTTAGTACCCGTGAAGCAAGCCCAGCGCGGCGACCTGATGTGGTACTCGCAGGAGTCATACTTCGACGGCGATAAATATCACGTCGTGATGTATCTCGGTGGCGGAATGATGCTTGAAGCACCGTTCCCAGCGAGACCGGTTCGAATCGTGCCGGTTAGATACGGTGAACTGTTCCCTTACGCTGGTCGACCCAGCGCGTAAGAAAAAGGCTAGTGGGCTTCTTTTTCGTAACGCTCGTAAGCCTCGGCGATGAGCTTTTCGGCAACGTCTTTGCCAGCCCATGAGCCGACCTTTACCCACTTGCCTGGCTCTAGGTCTTTGTAGTGCGAGAAGAAGTGCTCTAGTTCGTTCTTGATCTGAGCAGGAACATCTTCGATGTCTTGGATGTGAGCCCAGCGAGGGTCTTTAGCAGGAACACAAAGAATCTTCTCGTCGATGCCTCCGTCATCTTCCATCGGAAGAACACCAACAGCGCGAACTTTTACTCCAACACCAGGGAAAACTGGGAATTCGAGAAGCACGAGGGCGTCTAGCGGGTCGCCGTCGCCACCGAGGCTGTTGTCAAAGAAGCCGTAGTCAACCGGGTAAACAAATGGTGTGAACAGCACGCGGTCTAGAAATACGCGACCGGTCTCGTGGTCAACTTCATACTTGTTGCGGCTTCCCTTAGGGATTTCGATAACTGCGTCGTAGGCGTTTGCCATTTGTACTCCTCAAAATAGGCTAGGTAAAGGTTACCAATAGGAGAGCACTTGCCTGAAAGGCCGAGACTTACCCCCGAGGTCGCAGACACTCGTCGAGTGGTTCGCGATTCGGTCGCTGATCTATTGCACGGCGAACTCGTTTTGGTTGCCTGCTCTGGTGGCGCAGACTCGATGGCACTTGCCGCCGCCGCCGGTTTCGAGCAGTCCCGCAAAGGTTCGGCGGGCATTCGAGTTGGCGGGGTAATCGTAGAACACGGTTTGCAAGAAGCAACCAAGCAGATTGCGGCTGAGACTAAGGCAAAGCTCGAGGCCCTCGGGTTGTCGCCGGTGGTAATCGAAACTGTGAAAGTAGCCTCAGGTTCAAACGTCGAGGCAAATGCGCGAGCCGCTCGCTATGCAGCCATTCAAAAAGTTGCCACCGAATTGGATGCCAAGGCGGTGCTACTTGGACACACCCTGGATGACCAAGCCGAAACAGTGCTGCTTGGCTTAGCCCGCGGTTCGGGTGCGAGATCGATCAGTGGAATGCGAACAATCAACGGCATTTACCGAAGACCTTTTCTAGCCATTCGACGCAGTCAGACCGAGAAGGCTTGCGAAGCGCAGGGCATCGACTTTTGGAATGACCCGCACAATCAGGATGATTCGTACACTCGGGTTCGGGTGCGAAAGAACATACTGCCGATTTTAGAAACTCAACTCGGCCCTGGCATTGCCGAGGCACTCGCCAGAACCGCAGACCAGGCAGCCGAGGACGAAGCACTGCTCACGCACCAAGCGAAAGGGCTAACTGATCTGCTGCTCAAGAAATCGGCAACCTCGGTGAGTTTTCAAATTGCCGACCTCAGGCAGCCAATGGCACTTCGCCATCGCATGATTTTGCAGGCTTTCGAAATAATGGAGGCACCGCCGGTAAGCCGCATCCATGTTCTTGCAATCGATGACTTAATCGATGATTGGCACGGGCAGAAACCACTCACCCTTCCAAGCGTTAGAGTGGAACGTATCGAGCGTGAACTAGTTTTCAAACTCACCAAGACACTCAAACCAGGAGCCTGCTAAGTGCAAAGCGAAAACATTCAGGATCAAATCACTGAAGTTTTGATTACCGAAGCCCAGATCAAACAGCGCACAGCAGAAATGGCAAAGGTACTTGACGAAAAGTACGACGGCAAAAACCCGCTGCTGGTTGGCGTTCTAAAGGGTGCGGTCATGTTCATGGCTGACCTATCTCGCGCTATGAATATTCCGGTGAACATGGACTGGATGGCACTTTCTTCTTACGGTTCGGGCACAGTTTCTTCTGGTGTGATTCGCATTTTGAAAGACCTAGACACCGATGTTCACGGTCGCCACATCGTTATCGTCGAAGACATCATCGACAGCGGTCTAACTCTTTCTTGGTTGGCATCAAACCTTGAAGCTCGCGGCGCTGCATCTGTTGAAGTTGTGACCCTGCTGCGCAAGCCTGCAGCCATGAAGGTTGAGGTTGAAGTCGGGCAGGTTGGCTTTGATATTCCGAACGAGTTTGTGGTCGGCTATGGCCTTGACTACGCAGAGCGCTACCGCAACCTGACTTCGGTTGCCGTGCTGTCGCCAAAAGTCTATAAATAAGGTTTTCCACAGTTTCCTCTGTCTGCGAACAGAGAGCCTTAGCCTGAAATACTGCGGGTAACCTAGTGGTTAGTGTTTCTTGAAGCCGAGAGAAAGCAGTTCAGCGCTTTATGAACTTTAAAAAATTCTTTAGTGGTCCATTCGTATGGGTCATGCTTGCCATCACCGTGTTGATGATTGGTTCGAGCATGCTCAACACCGGGGGATACAAAAAGGTCACCACTTCTGAAGGTCTGACGTTTATCACCAGCGGTCAAGCCGCCAAGGTAAAGGTCGTTGAGGCTGAAAACCGCATCGACGTTGACCTCAACTACAAAGACGCCAAGCTAGGCCAGCAGGTTCAGTTCAACTACGCCACCCCTCGCGGTGCAACCATCATGAAGGCCATCGAAGATGCCAACCTGCGCGATGGCTACGACGATGAAATTCCGAACACCCCTTGGTACCTATCGCTGCTCGGCACGATTCTGCCGTTCTTGATCATCGGTGGAATCTTCTGGTTCATGATGGCCGGAATGCAGGGCGGTAACAACCGCGCTATGAACTTCGGCAAGAGCCGCGCCAAACTTGTGAACAAAGAAAATTCAAAGGTCACCTTCGCCGATGTTGCCGGTGCAGATGAAGCCATTGAAGAACTTCAAGAAATCAAAGAATTCCTCAAGGAGCCTCAGAAGTTCCAAGCTGTTGGCGCCAAGATTCCTCGCGGTGTTTTGCTTTACGGCCCTCCGGGAACCGGTAAGACTCTGGTTGCCAAAGCCGTTGCAGGCGAAGCCGGTGTTCCGTTCTTCACCATCTCGGGTTCTGACTTCGTTGAAATGTTTGTCGGTGTCGGTGCATCACGCGTTCGCGACCTATTCGAGCAGGCTAAGGCTTCTGCGCCAGCAATCATCTTCGTTGACGAAATCGATGCCGTTGGCCGTCACCGTGGTGCCGGTATCGGTGGCGGTAACGATGAACGCGAGCAGACTCTGAACCAGCTGCTAGTTGAAATGGATGGCTTCGATTCGAAGACCAACGTGATCTTGATCGCTGCTACCAACCGCCCAGACATTCTTGACCCTGCGCTGCTTCGCCCTGGTCGTTTCGACCGCCAGATTGGCGTTAGCGCGCCAGACCTCAAGGGTCGCGAACAGATTCTTCAGGTGCACGCTAAGGGCAAGCCGATTGCTAGCGATGTCGACCTTGCTGTGGTTGCTCGTCGCACCCCTGGTTTCACCGGTGCCGACCTCGCCAACGTGTTGAACGAAGCTGCCCTGCTAACCGCTCGAGAGAACAAGAAGCAGATTGAAGCGGCTGTGCTTGATGAAGCGATTGACCGCGTAATCGGTGGGCCACAGAAGAAGTCTCGCCTGATGCAAGATCAAGAGCGCTTGAACACTGCCTACCACGAAGCCGGTCACGCGCTCGTTGCTGCATCGCTAAACAACAGCGACCCGGTTACCAAGATCACCATCTTGCCTCGCGGTCGCGCTCTCGGCTACACCATGGTGCTTCCTCTAGAAGACCGTTACTCGGTTACCCGCAACCAGCTGCTCGACCAGATGGCTTGGGCAATGGGTGGCCGTGTTGCCGAAGAAATTGTTTTCCATGACCCATCAACTGGTGCCTCGAATGACTTCGAAAAGGCAACCAATATCGCTCGCACCATGATCACCCAGTACGGTTTCAGCGCGAACATCGGTGCGGTTTCTTATGGCAACGGTGAGCAGGTCTTCATCGGTCGAGACATGGCTCAGCAGCGCGACTACTCAGAAGCAACCGCTCAGAAGATCGACGCCGAGGTTCGCGCTCTGGTTGAGAATGCTCACGAAGAGGCATACAAAGCGCTGACTCTCAACCGCAAGGTTCTCGATGCCCTAGCTAAAGAACTTATGGAACGCGAGACACTTCAGCAAGAAGACATCGCCCGCATTTTCAAGGCGGTAAAGAAGCTTCCGAAACGTGCCGTTTGGCTCTCAAGCAAGACCCGTCCGGTTTCAAAGGTTGGGCCAATCGCTATTCCTGCAAAGGCAAAGAGCAAGACCACTGCTGTGAAGAAAGCTGCACCGAAGAAAACCGCCAAACCAAAGGCCTAACGTGATTGACTCGGCTCGAATCAAACTCGCGGTTCAAGAACTTTTAGCGGCAATCGGCGAAGACCCGAACCGCAAAGAACTTCAGGCAACCCCAGAGAAATTCGCCGAGGCATACCAGGGTTTCTTCAAGGGAGTCGGGGTAGACCCGCTAGAGGTTCTAGCTGAAACTTTCGAGGCAGAGCACACCGATGTTGTGATTCTCAAAGACATCGACCTGGTTTCGATTTGCGAACATCACCTGCTGCCATTCACCGGTGTGGTTCACATTGCCTACCTGCCAAGCGATCGTGTAATCGGTCTTGGCAGGCTTCCGAAACTAGTAGAGGTTTTAGCCTCTCGCCCTCAGTTGCAAGAAAACCTAACTGCCCAGATTGCCGATGCACTCGAGCAGGGGCTTGGCACCAAAGGCGTTGTGGTCGTGATCGAGGCGCGCCATCACTGCGTGGCCTCGCGAGGTGCCCGCCAACCAGAAGTCTCAACCGTAACCCTCGCTAGCCGCGGCTGCTATGCCGAACCACTCGCGCGCGCCGAAGTCATGGCGCTGATTTCAAAGTGAAATCAAAACCACTAATCATGGGCGTGATTAACGTCACACCAGATTCTTTTAGCGACGGCGGGCTTTTCAACGAAACCGAAGCTGCTATCGCTCATGCGCTGTTGCTCAATAGACAGGGAGCAGACATCATCGACATCGGCGGTGAAAGCACTAGGCCGGGTGCCGAAAGAGTTTCTCCTGTAGAAGAGCAAGAACGAGTTCTGCCGGTAATCCAGGCGCTCAAAGCAAACCCAAACTTCACAGCCAAAATCAGCATCGACACCATGAACGCTGCCACAGCCGAGGCAGCCGCAGCCGCCGGCGCTGACATCATCAACGACGTATCTGGTGGCTTAGCAGACAGCGCTATGTTCAATGTCGCCGCGGCCGCCGGCACCCAATATGTGATTAGCCACTGGCGTGGTTTCAGTAACAAAATGGACACCCTGAATCAGTACGTTGATGTCGCCAAGGATGTTGCAGCTGAGCTTGCTGAGCAAGTTGCAATCGCGAAAGCGCGCGGGGTCAAGCAAGAGCAAATCATCATCGACCCCGGGCTAGGCTTTGCCAAAGATATGGCGCAAAACTGGCAACTGGTTGCTCGTCTTGACGAACTTGAGAAACTCGGCCTGCCGATTCTGGTTGGTGCATCTCGCAAGCGTTTCATCGCTGGTCAACTAGAAGAAGATGTCACCGAGGTCAGCAACGAGAGACGTGACATCGCAACCGCAGTGCTAACCGCGTTACTGATGCAACGCAAGCTTTGGGCGGTTCGCGTGCACAATGTTCAAGCCACGGCTGACGCCATCAAGATGGTGCAGGCCCTTGAACTTGCAGGCACGGCAAAAGACCGCAAGAGTTAAGTTATGCGGCATGTAATTCGGCTCACCGGCTTGAAGGTTTGGGGATATCACGGCGTTCTAGAGAGCGAGCGTGCTTACGGGCAAGATTTCTTCATCGATGCCACCCTGTGGCTTGAACTGCCTTCAAACCTGAACGATGAAATTGCCAAGACCGTCAACTATGCCAAGCTATCTGACGCTCTCAAGGCAGATGCTCAAGCTAACCCGGTGAACCTGATCGAAACCCTCGCACAGCGATTGGCATCGGTGGCACTAAAAACTTCGGGCAACCTTGCTCGCAAAGTAGAGATCACGGTTCACAAGCCAAATGCGCCAATTGACGGGCAATTCACCGATGTCTCGGTGACTGTAAAGGTCAAGCAAAGCCCGCGCAACGGCACAACGGGAATTCATGTCTGAAGCAGTTGAAGCGATTCTCGCACTTGGATCAAACCTGGGAGATCGGGTAGCAACCCTCGACCAGGCAATCAAAGACCTCGATGCAGTCGAAGGCATCAAGGTCAAAAAAGTCTCACCACTAGTCGAGTCTCTCGCGCACACCGAAGCAGGCCCAGACGAAACTAAGCCGAGGTACCTCAACGGGGTAATCCGCATAAAAACCACATTGAAACCGAAGGCCCTGCTCGAAGCTATTCGCGAGGTAGAGAATCAGCACGGGCGGGTTCGACTCGAACGCTGGGGCTCGAGAACTCTCGACATCGACATCATCACCTACGCAAATGAAATCAAAGACACTAAGACTCTGACAATTCCTCACCCGCGGGCCTATCAAAGAGCATTTGTTCTGGTGCCCTGGGCAATGATTGATGAAACGGCAGTTTTGCCAGGGCAAGGCAGCGTAAAAGAGTTAGCCGAAAAAGTGCAGAAAGAGGTTTGGTTGTATGAAGGCAACTAAGGCGACCACTTTGCTCATAGCTGCGCTCATTGCTGGGGTGGCCGGCTACCTCACTGCAACCTATTTAGTCACACACGGCTACCCGATGCCAAGCTCTGGTTACAACCTGATGTTCACTTTGCCGGCGATCGCAGTCATCCTCGGGTTATTAGCTTTGCCAATCTGGCGCTACCGTCGACAGACCCTAAAACTGGCCAAGCTCAAAACCCAAACGGTTAGCAACCAGCCACCCACGGTAAAACGCGTTGACCCTTTCTATGCGGTGCGCATTTTGATGCTGGCGAAAGCAACCGCTGTTGCAAGTGCGCTTTTTATCGGATGGCACCTGAGTCTGGTTTTTATCGAGAGCAATAAACCAGATTTGACCTCATCTTTTTTCAAAAACCTTGTGACGCTAATAGGTTCAGTGCTCGCGCTAGCTATTGCACTTGTAGTCGAATGGATTTGCCGCATTCCAGATTCTCCTGAGAATCTCGAGAAGCAAACCAAGTTGAAGGCCAACCCGATTGACCCAGCGCTCTCGAAGGAACTTCATGACTGAGATGCAGGGGCGACTCAGCGTTGGAATCATCGGCGGTGGCCCGGTGGGTGTCGTGCTCGGTAAAGCGCTAGCTGGTGCAGGCCATCACCTGATCGGAATCAGTGCCGTAAGCCGAGAAAACCTCGACCGCATCGAATCGATGCTTCCCGAGGTAGAACTTCAGGATGTTCAGGCGATTGTTGAAAAGGCCGACCTCGTGCTACTTGCGATCCCGGCGAGTGAGCTCGAACCTACCGTGAACGGCTTTGCCGAGGCGGGGCTCTGGAGACCCGGCCAGATTCTGCTGCACACCTCAGGAGAGCACGGAATCAACGTACTTTCGAGCGCAACCCGTCGCGGAGTAATCCCGATCGCCATTCATCCGGCAATGCGCTTCACGGGAACAAGCATCGACCTGAGTCGTTTGAACGAAGCGTTTTTCGCTTACGACGCCCCAAAGGTGGCGCTGCCAATTGCCCAGGCGCTAGTAATCGAAATGGGTGGCGAACCACTTCACATTTCAGAGGAGAAACGCAAGACCTACTACGAAGCCTTTGAGGTCGCCAGCAACTTCAGCGCAATGATTGTCAGCCAGGCAATTGGTCTGCTAGAAGAAATCGGGGTTGAAAATGCCCGTGGCATTTTGGCACCTATTCTTCGCAGTTCGGTAGAGCAAGCGCTCGCCGAGGGGCACCAACCAATCGAACCAAAAGATCTGCTCGATGACTGAACTAATCACCACGGCTGAGGCCTTGCAAGAGCTAATCGCGCTCGCCAGAACCGAACGCAAGAAGATTGCCTTCGTGCCAACTATGGGTGCTCTACACGACGGGCACCTGAAACTCGTCGAGGTTGCCAAAAATCATGCTGAGTTTGTTGTGGTGAGCATCTTCGTAAACCCAACCCAGTTCGGCAAGAACGAAGACTTCAACAAATACCCGCGAAATCTTGATGCAGACCTCGAAAAACTCGAGGGACTCGCAGACCTTGTTTTTGCACCAACTGTTGAATCGGTTTACCCGAGAGGGCAAAACATCACCCATCACGCTGGCCCAGTCGGTGAAACCTTCGAGGGCAAAGCCAGACCCGGTCACTTCGATGGAATGCTGACCGTGGTTGCGAGGCTGTTCGATCTAGTGACTCCCGATTACGCTGT
>JBJTOA010000016.1:0-2672 GCA_046074285.1 Micrococcales bacterium | reverse complement strand
GCGGCTCGCAAATTATTTCGCCGGTAGATGCCGAGATTCACGCGCAGATAGTTAAGGTTGCAGAAACTGTAAAGATCAACTCGGCTGCGCGCTCTAGCGACTATGAGGTGCTTGATGATTCTTTGGCATCGCAGTATCGAGCTTCGGTTCTAGAACTGATAGACCAACCGGCTTCACAACCGAAGATTGTTTACACCGCGATGCACGGTGTGGGTTGGGCGACCGCAAGTCGGTTGCTTGCCGATGCTGGGTTCAACGATGTTCACAGTGTTTCCAAGCAGCAAGAACCTGACGGCAAGTTTCCCACGGTGGCTTTCCCGAACCCCGAAGAACCAGGGGCTTTAGATTTGGCGCTCGAACTTGCCGAAAAGCTCTCTGCCGATTTGATTTTGGCCAATGACCCAGATGCCGATCGCTTGTGCGTTGTGGTTCGACAGAACGGCAAGCTTCGAAGACTCACCGGAGATGAAACCGGTTTGCTACTGGGAGAGTGGGCGGCTGCGCGAGCTGGTGGCCTTGGCACGCTTGCTAATTCGATGGTGTCATGTGAGGTGCTTTCAAAAGTCGCCGAGCATCACGGCCTGAAGTTTGAGCAAACTAAAACCGGTTTCAAATGGATCTCAAAAGTTGCAGGTTTGATTTACGGATACGAAGAAGCCCTCGGCTACTGCGTTGACCCAAAGCACGTGCCAGACAAAGACGGCATCTCAGCTGCCTTGGTGATTGCAGAAATGGCATCCAAACAAAATCTTGGTGAGCTTCTCGATGAGCTTTACGCCAAATACGGTTTTTACCAAACCTCGCAGGTGAGCGTGCGCTTCGCAAACGTTGCAGAAGCCAAGCAGGCGTTTGAACGTGCGGTTAGTGGTCTCGAGCGCGATGGTGACATGGTCTACTGGAGGCCAGATGAAAAGTCACGAGTGATTTTTAGAGTCTCTGGCACTGAACCCAAGCTCAAGTGTTATTTGCAGTACGTCGACGAATCGATGTCGGCTGCAATCGAAGGCTTGGATGCCCTGCGAATCATGACTGAGAATCGACTTCGATGAGCAGCGTTCTGCGCCTGGGGGTAATCAAGGGTGAGGGAATTGGCGAATCAGTAATTGATGCGGCTGTTCAGACTCTAGGGGCTCTTGGTTCGCGTTTCGATGTCGAGGTAGAACTGGTTTACGGGCCCGACCTTTTGGCAACCGGCGTGAATTTTTCGGCGGTATCTGATTTCTATGATTCTTGCGCGAGCGAATCAATGCCAATCTTGCACGGGCCTGCCGGCGGGCGCTTTGTCTATGAACTTCGAAAGTGGTCAGATCTTTTCGTGAAGCTCACTCCGGTGAAGCCGAATGCGCTTCTTCAGGATGCCTCGCTGCTGCGACCAGAACTTTTAACAGGCGTAGACATTCTGCTGGTGCGCGATAACATCGGCGGGCTGTACCAGGGCGACTATGGGTTTGACGGAAAAGTAGCTTTTCAGAATGCTGCTTACGACTTGGCTAACGTCGAACGATTAATGAAAGTCGCATCTGAACAGGCAATGAGTCGCAGGGGTGACCTCTGTGTGGTTTTGAAGCCGGGTGGGGTGCCAGCAATCAGTGAGCTCTGGCGAATGGCGGCCGAGTCGGTGGTGAGTGCATCCGTCAACCTGTCATTTTTAGAGGTGGATAACGCTTGCTATCAATTGGGTGCATCGCCCTCGCAGTTTGACGTCATGGTTTCACCCAATATGTTTGGTGACGTGCTCGGTGACACTGCGTCGATTGCACTGGGATCTCGCGGGCTTTCATATTCGGCGAACTTTAGCGAATCGGGTTTTGCGGTTTATCAAACTGCGCACGGCGCAGCTAGAGACTTAGCGGGTAAGAACATAGCCAATCCGCTGGCGCAGCTATATGCCCTCGGGTGGTTGCTAGAAACGAGTCTTCATAGAGCCGACATGCAAGCCAGCCTTCTCGCAGCAATTGATTCGGTTATTGGGGGCGGCTATCGAACAGCCGATATTGCCAGCGCAAATTCAAAGGTGGTTTCTACCAGCGAGCTGACTTCAAGAGTCGTTGAGGCAATCGCAAATGGCTAGTTCGATCGCGCTTCTGGTCATTGACGTTCAAGAGGATTACCTCAATCAGGAAACCCTGCAACCGAATCGATCAGAGTCTGTCGCTTCGATTGAGTCGGCTGTGTCGGCTGCTCGCGAGGCTGGGTTTGCGGTGGCGCACGTCCGCACGCTGGTGAGCGCTGAGGGTGAAGCAGTCATGCCACACCGCGCTGCAAGTCGGCGATGCGTGATTGGTACACCAGGGGCTGAATCGCCAATCCAGGCGCTTAGCACTGAGCCGATATTCGGCAAGGCCTTTTTTTCGAGTTTTTCGGGTGGCCAACTCGAAGCCTGGTTGCGCGCCCAAGGTGCCAAGCAGCTGATCTTGGTTGGTGGTTACACCCACGCCTGCATTCGAGAAACTGCACTTGAAGCCTATGAACGTGGTTATTCGGTTTCGATTGTCAGCGATGCAATCTTTAGCGATCGACCAAGTTTTGCGCTTGAAACTCTTGACTGGATAAGCACGCGAGCTGCGCAACTTGTAACTGTTTCAGACCTAGCCAAACTTCAAAACTCAACACCGGGCAACTTAGACCTTTCACCGACTGCGACTGCGCAGCTGAGTTGGGCTGCCAAGCCG
>JBJTOA010000015.1:0-3001 GCA_046074285.1 Micrococcales bacterium | reverse complement strand
CCTTCGCCTGCGTCTGCCTTTCAACATCACCAACGTGGTTGGTGAAACCAGAGATGACCGCGGTCGTCGCGCAATTCTTTTTAGCTTCGTTTACGGCAACTCGATTGACCTAACTTCGCTGCCAGGTGATGACCCTGTGCTAGACAGCATTGCCAAAGCAACCGCCGCGGTTCACGCGCTGCCGATCGAAATGGTTGAGACTGCCGGCCTGCCGCAGTACAGCCCGCAAGAATCAATTCGCCTAAAGGTGAGCGAACTTGACCGTGCCGCTCAGACCGGCAAGATTCCACCGAAGCTTCTTCAGCGCTGGGAAACCGCCTTCGAAGATGTTGCACTTTTCAAATACCAGCCTTGCGTGGTTCACGGTGATTTGAACAGCGATCACGTTCTCGAAACCGAGGGTCAGGTTTCTGGCCTGCTCGATTTCAGCAACCTAAAGGTTGGCGACCCTGCCGAAGACCTCAGCTGGGTGGTTGGTGCTCACAACCCGGATGCCGCCTATGCCGTTCTGCTCGATTACCAGAACTACCGTCAGCTGACCGACCCATTCCTTCGCCCGCGCGCTCAGCTCTACTCAGAACTTGAAGTTGCCAGCTGGTTGCTCTACGGCTTCAACACCAAAGATCAAGACATTGTTCGCGATGCTGTTGAACTGCTTGAAGAACTTGTAAACGACCTAGACGCAGGTGCGTTACCACAGCTAACCAGCACACCTGTTGCAACTCCGGTTGCAAGTGCTGAGCCAACCTTCACCGCACCAATGCCGGTGATCGCCATGGCTGACGAACCGCTACCAATGCCTGTGGTTGACGAACCTGCAATCGAATACTCAATGCAAAACGATGAGAGCGATGCTAGCGAAGCTGTTGCCAGCGAGCCAGAGCCTCAAGACATCAATGACTTGCCGGCGTTCTTGTTCGGTGAAGACGACAAAGACAAGAAAGACAACGAGCTTTTCTAAGGCATAAAAAAATAGTGGCGGAATGATTTCCGCCACTATTTTTTTATTTGGCTTTAGTTCTTTCTGCGTGACAGAGCAAGTGCGCCTGCTCCAGTTAGCATCGAAATAGCTGCTAGGCCAAGTGCGAAGACGTTAACTTCGTTACCCGTGTTAGCCAGTTGTACTGGGTTATCAAGTGGTTTTTGTCCAAGCTTGACTAGTGAGTTGTCAATGCTTGGGCTTGATACCTTCGAGAGGAAGTTATCAAGCTCAAAGCCACCGCCCGCTGCAGCTTGGCTCATGACGATCTTGTCAAAGCTTGCTCCACCAGTCATGACTAGGTGCAGGTATGCAAAGGGTTCGTAATTTGCAGCGTCAGATGGGCTGGTAGCTACAGCGACATTTGGGTTGCCGTAGTACTCGTAAGTGTTGTAATTACTTCCACCGATTGAGGTGATGGTCGCAGGTGACAGCGCGGCCAAGATGTCTGCTGTGGTGATAGTTAGCAACTTGGTCGACCCCTTGTAGAAGTCGATGGTGTTGTTTGGATCACCAGCAGACCACCAGAATCCGATGTACTTTGATGCCTTAGTTAGGTTCAGAGTAACTGGGCTTCCGTTGCTCACAGTCAAGAAGTTGGTTGCGGTTGCTCCGGTAGTGATAACTGCAGTAGCCGTTTCGGTAACAGCGCCACCATAGTTGGCCGGAGTGTGGTTGGTGCAGCCTGGGGTCACGGTACCCATAGCCCAGGTTGTGCTGCATGAGACTCCGTCAAAGTTCTCGGTAGTAACGTCTCCACCGACTGAAAGGTATGAACCTTCAACTTTCGGTGGTGAAATGTAGTACGCGATGCTTTGGCTTGCTGCAGTTGCAGGAACACCCATCATTGATAGCGCAGCCAGTGAGGCAGCAACTGAGGTAGAAGCAAGAATTTGTTTGATTTTCATTTTTAGCCCGTCGGTAATTTTCAAATACCTGAAAAGGCTATTGGCACTTAAACCTTGAACCTCTTAGGAAGTGACCGTTTTCCAACGTGAAAGCAAATCTTGTTCGGTTAACAGAACATCGGGAGAAATTTCGTCGTTCTCTTGAACGAAATAAAGCGTGCAGTTGATGCGTTCTGGAGAAATGTCGAAGAGGCGCGAGTAAGCCATTCGGTAAAGTGCTAGCTGGAGTGAGCGGTTAGCCAGGTCTTCTTTATCGGTGGGTGGCTTACCGGTTTTCCAGTCGACGATCTCGACATCGAACTTGGCATCCTTCGATTCGAAAACAGCATCTAGTTTGCAGACGAAAATGTTGTTCTCAATTGCCACCTGAATCTCGATTTCGGCTTGAAGTGGGCTAACGCCTGACCAGCGAGATTTAGCAAAGTTGGTGTCTAGTTTTTCGATTAGCTCTCGGTGAAGTGCTAGGTCAGGAACATAAACATCAACCAAGTCGAAATCGACATCTCCCAGGGCAGCCTTGCGAATGTAAGTTTGCTCCATCTTCGAGTGAAAGAGTGTGCCGGCCAAAGTTTCTTTGTAAGGCTTGCTTGGCATCGGTCGTTGCTGTCGCTTTACTTCTTCTTCGGTATTTGAAACGAATTCTTTGAACTTCGAAGCACTAACTCTCACCGGCAGCGGCACATCATCGATTTCGCGAAGACGTTCGGTCTGTTCAGCTAGCAGCAGGTCGATGTCTCGCAATAGGGTTTCAGTTACTCTATTGCGGCGGTCGGCATCAGCAATCGCGGTTTCAGTTTGCTTGGCTGCACGTCGAACTAACTCGCCGTGGTTTTCGCCGAGTGGGTCAAGCGGCCAGAGTTCGATGTTGCCAGTTTCAAGCAGAGCGTTGGTTTCGGTGGCTGGTTCGCCGGTAACCTCGTGAAGCACGTCGACCAAGTCGGTGCGTTCGATTGCTTTCTTAAAAAATTGACTGGCTTCTTTAGGTTTCTTGGCACTCGAGTTGTAATAAGAACCAGTTAGCAAAAGCTCAGTGCGTGGTCGTGTTACTGCAACGTACATCAGGCGAAGTTCTTCGCGAAGCAGGTGCTCACCAACCTGGTCTTTGAAGGCCTTG
>JBJTOA010000014.1:0-5540 GCA_046074285.1 Micrococcales bacterium | reverse complement strand
GGCTGCTTACCTCAGCACCGAGGCAAGCGCGGCGGCTATGGTCGTTGCAAGCTACCAGTTGCTAGCCATCACCTTCGCCGGGCCAGAAATTTATGCAGTGGTATTGAGCGCGGGAATCGTTCTTACTCAAAAGCTCACCAAAGGCAAGTTCGAATTCAAGGGAAGCCTGTTCAACTGGGGACTACCGCTTGGCATTCTGCTGATTCCATCAACTATTTACACCTATGCCAGCCTGCAGAAGACATTCGCAGAACTCGATGGCATTGAAGTGACTCGTGTAATCACAATCGTGGCTGCCTCTGCAGTGCTACTGGTCTTGGGAATCCGTCGCGGAAACCTGGCAACCACTTCTATTGGTTTGCTAGGTCTAGCTCTGACTCTGATTCCGAGCACTGCCGTTCACTCAACCGAGGTTCTGCCAGGTGCTCAGATCGAGACGACCGCAGTAGTAGTCGGTGCGCTCGCGTTCATCCTGATGAATGTGCTTCACAAGCGCAACCTCGTCAAGGGCACCAGCTTGGTTTACATCGGTGTGCCGGTCATGATCATGCTTGCGCCTGCGCTGTTGGCTTCGCTTTCGGCTCTTGGCAACCCAGAACTTGGGCAGGTCGACTGGTGGAGATTCCTGATCATTCTCGTTACCGGTATGACTCTCTTGATTGTCGGTTCGCTGCGAGAACTCGGCGGCATGTTCTACCCGGGTTTGATTGCTGTTCTGTTGTCAGCACTGCCATACGGTTTCAAGCAATCGCAGAAAGACGGTTGGATTCTCTGGGTCTTGCTCTTGATCGTGGCTGGTGTGATGGTTTGGGTAGCAATGCGACTTGAAAAGATGCGCAAGGCTGGCAAGAGCTCAGCTTCTTGGCTAAAAGAACTGAAGTAAAACTACTTAAGACGAGCTAGGAAAGCCTTAGTGCGAGGCTGCTGAGGGTTATCAAAGAACTCGGCAGCCTCGTTTTCTTCAATAATCACGCCACCGTCTAGGAATACCACCCAGTCAGCCGCTTGACGAGCAAAGTTCAACTCGTGGGTCGCCATGATGATTGTGGTGCCGGTCTTCTTCAGATCGCGAACCATCTCGAGAACCTCACCCACAAGTTCAGGGTCAAGAGCTGAAGTGATTTCGTCGAGCAACAAAACCTTGGGGTTGAGTGCAACCGCGCGTGCGATTGCAGTTCGCTGCTGTTGGCCACCAGAGAGCTTGTCTGGGTACTGCCCCGCTTTTTCAGCCAGCCCGATTCTTGTCAACCACTGCAGTGCGAGTTCATCGGCAGCCTTGGCATCCATTTTTTGAACGTGGCGTAAGGCCAGTGTGATGTTCTCGAGAATGGTCAGGTGGGCAAAAAGGTTGTAAGACTGAAAAACGAAACCAATCTGCGAGCGAATCTCGTCGGCGTTCAAACCAGGCTTGCTGATCTCGGCATCTTCGAGCCAAATCTGACCGTCATCAATTTGCTCGGTCAGGTTCAGGCAGCGAAGCAGCGTCGACTTACCAGAGCCAGATGAACCCAATAGCGCAACAATCTGCCCAGGGTAGACCTCAAGGTTTACACCTTTGAGAACCTGCTTGTCGTCGAAGTTCTTGCGAATGTTAATCGCTCGCAAACGAGCCTTGCTGTAGTCGGTCATAGCACGGTGCTCGACTGTTCTCTCTGTGCCAACTTGGCAGCGAATCTGTCGGTCAAGCGAACGGTAGGTAACGCCAGCAGAACAAACAGCACACCAGATAAAACATATGGCGTGAAGTTAGCGAACTTAGCTACCTCAATTTGAGCTCCACGAACGGCATCGATTGCGCCAAGCACCGAAATCAAACCGACATCTTTTTGAAGCGCGACAAAGTCATTCAAAAGTGGCGGAACCACTCGGCGAACAGCCTGCGGCAAAATCACCAAGCGAAGCGATTGCCAGTAGGTCAAACCAAGTGAACGCGCTGCCAGGCGCTGTGAAGGATGAATAGCTTCGATGCCGGCTCGGAATACCTCGGCAACGTAAGCCGAGTAAGTGATGGTCAAGGCAGCTGTGCCGAGCACCACTACCGGAATCCGACCCAGGAATTCCAAACGCAGACCCGGAATACCAAAACCAACCAGATACAAAACAATGATCAGTGGCACACCGCGAAAGAAGTCAACATAGACTCTCGCTAATAAACGAAGCGGAAAGAAAACCGCAGATTTGAGAGTTCGCATGGTTGCCAGCGCCAGAGCAACAATCAGAACGCAGATTGAGGTGTATACCAGCACCTGGATGTTCAACCAGAGTCCGGTGATTACTCTCGGGAAAGCCTCGACCGCAACTTCCCAATTGAAGAATGAAGAAGCAACGCGATCCCAACCCGGGGTTGAAACCAAAAGCACAAAGGCAAGAAGCCCGAAGCCAAGAGTGCTGAGTGCAGCTATCAGGGTTGAACGAAGCTGTTGCTTCTTTCGCCAAGCGCGACGTTCAAGTTCAGCATCGCTGATTTGAACCGAAGACATGGGTCTCCTTCAAGGCAAAGAAAAAAGGGGAGGTTTCCCTCCCCTTCAATCTATCGATTATTTGAGAACTGGCGCACCAGCGTAGTCTGCAAGCCACTTGGCCTCGATGGCAGCAAGAGTGCCGTCTGCGCGAAGTGCATCGATTGCAGCAGAAACAGCAGCGGTTAGCTTGCTGTCTTTCTCAAGTACCAAACCGAATGAGTCACCGGCGGTTGCACCTGGCAACTGACCAACGATCTTTCCGCCGTCAATCTCAACTGCGGTTAGGTATAGAGCGGTAGGAAGGTCAACCACGATTGCGTCAACCTGGCCAGCTGCAAGAGCAGCCTTGGCGTCATCGTTGCTGTTGAAGGCTTGCGCACCCTGAGTTGGCTGAATAACTTCTTCGATGGCAGCAAAGCTGGTGGTTCCTGAAGCTGCACCAATCAATAGGTCTTTCAGACCGGCAACAGTGGTAACACCGTCAGCCTTTGAACCAGCAACAGTGATTACTGCCTGAGTGGTTGAGTAGTAAGGGCTTGAGAAGTCAATCGAAGCCTTGCGCTCGTCAGTGATTGAGTACTGCTGAAGATTGAAGTCAAAGTTCTTCGGGCCAGGCTGAATTGCCTCATCAAAAGTGGTGCGAACCCAGATGACATCTTCCTTCGCAAAGCCAAGCTTCTCAGCAACAGCATAAGCAACTGCAGCTTCAAAACCTTCGCCTGACTCTGGAGCATCTCCGACAACCCAAGGTTCATAAGCAGGTTGTCCGGTACCGATAGTCAACTTGCCAGCGGTTATGGTTGCTAGTGCGCCTGGGTCAGCGGTTTCAGCTGCTGGTGCACAAGCTGATAGCGCAGCAGTTGCCGCAAGAGCAATAGCTGCAAGCGCACCCTTGAATGCGCCACGACGTGAAATAGACATGTTTCTCCTAGGTAGAAAAGATTTAAGTCAATGGTGAAGTACCGCCTCTATTCTCGCAAATCTGGTTACGCACTATTTCAAGAAAGCACTTTTTTGAAGCGAATAGAATGGTTCAGTTCCAACTAAGACCTGGGAAATTCGCCTAGTGGCCTATGGCGCACGCTTGGAAAGCGTGTTGGGTGCAAGCCCTCGGGGGTTCGAATCCCCCATTTCCCGCGCTCCTCGAAAGAGGCAGTTCACTATGAGACAGTGAAAAAGCCCCAGAGAAATCTGGGGCTTTTGTTCTACTGGGTGCCTTTTCTAGTCAGTTGCCAGCCAATAGTGGCGCCAAAACCCCTGAGAAAACCTGCCAAGCAAGCAAGGTCTTCGCAACCAGACTAAGTGTGATGTATGTGCGCTCTCCCTGCAAATAACTCTTCCATTTGCCAACCTGTTTGTATTGCAGCCACTGATTCAGAGCGAAGGTATTGAACGCGATAAAGATTGAAACCATGATTCCTATCACGAAACCTGGAACCTCGGCATCATTGGTTGATTTCGGCTGAATAACCATCAGGAATATCGAGAACCATGGAACTATTCCAACCATCGAACCGAATATGAACGGAAGCAATTTGCCGGTTCCAGGGCTTTCATACTTCTCTTGAAGCGCACCGAATAAAATCATTGCCGAGTTGACAGCAAAAATCGACATCAAGGCATTTATGTCAGTGACACCAGTTAATTGAGCTATCAAGAAAATCATGATTGATGAACTAAGCGAATACTCCACCCACCTGAAATAGTTGTGGTTCTTTAGCAGCCCAGATTTGTATCTTTCAAAAAATACTGGGCTCGAAATTAGAAAGTGGAATAGCGCGCTGAGCCCTAAGAACCCAACTAGCCCGTAGCCCATATTCACCGTGAAAAGTTGAACACGCTCTGGAGGAATAGGTGATCCTGGCGGTCCAGCCATGTAGTCAGCTGTCACGGGGAATTCAGGCTGCGCCTCGAGCGCTACCATAATGAGAAGCATTCCCGCTGCCTGCGCTAGGTGTGCGAAACCTGCAACGAGGTTGTAGGCCCTGAGCCGCTGCAACTGGGTTGGAACTTCTCTTACCTTTTTAGCCGTTCTTCTCTCCTCTGAGCTAATGGTCTGTTGCTTGGCTTAAAGGTTTATTAAAAGTGCTTTATTCCTGAGATTTTCTAAGGCCCTAAATTTGGCTTCAACTAGGTAGGGGTCTAAATGAAAAAGGCAATTCCTGATTTTCATGCCGAACAGAAGTCACTCATACTTGAAGACGGTCATGTGCTTGCTAACTTCGACAAAGGCATCGACTCAATTAAGAATTTGGTTTTTCACAATGGAACCACCTGCGGTTTCGGCACGGTAAAGAAAATGCCCCCGACCTTGATCAGGGGCATTTCAATTTTTAGCTACTTCTTTAGCTTTGGCACTGCTAGCAGAGCTAGGCCAGCCAACGCCCAAATTGCTAGTGTCCACCACTGCTGTGACAGTTCAGTCGCAGGGAAGTAACTCAACGACTTGATCATCCAGTTTGATGCGCCAGGAACAAGGAACTGGCCGAATGCACCCCAAGGTTCAGCGATGAATTGCCAAGGCATAGCGGCTGAAGACAATGGGTTTGCAATCAAGAATGTGAAGGCAGCACCAATTGCGATGCCTGCTCTACCAAGCAGATTGCTCAAACCCGCGATGAAGGCAGCGGTTGCAGCAATCGATAGAGCAACGGCAGCTGAGTTCAAGAAGAAGTCTTGCTGCAAGAAACCGAACCAACTTTGCAAAACACCCACGATGATGGTCGAAGCGACAATCGGGTATAGGCCTAAGAACGAAAGCTTGTTTCGTCTGCCCGAAATAAAGATAGAAGAAATCGCACCACCAATGATTCCACCGATCATAAGCGGGAAAGCTGCCGAAGTCATGCCTGCGCCAGTTGGGTCATTCTCTGAGAGTGACACGATCGGAGTGACGGCAACATGAATCGCTGAGGTCTCTAGGCCCATCGCTGCAACTTTCTGAACCATCTGAGCATTCAACTGCTGAGCTACACCCGACAGTAGCTGTGCAACCATGGTGTTCGCTGCCGGAGCAGTTAGCACCTCTGGCATTGCACCTTGCTCAGGCAGAATAATTGCGCCGTAAGTGGTACGGTT
>JBJTOA010000013.1:0-18394 GCA_046074285.1 Micrococcales bacterium | reverse complement strand
ACCAGAATTGCTGCCAGTGACCCAAAGCTGTGGGTGCAGATCCTCAGCGCTAACGCTCAAGAGATTTCACCGATTTTGAAAAACCTATTGGCTGACCTCGAGCTCGCAATCGATGCCCTAGAGAACCCAAGTAAGGCTGGTTCACTTACCGCCATCAGCGAGACCATCCAAAAGGGAAACCAGGGCGTTGAGAGAATCCCTGGCAAACACGGGGGCCGAGCCAGTCACTACGCACAAGTCATCGTGATGGTTGATGACAAGCCTGGTGAACTCGGAAGACTTTTCACCGAGATGGGTCAGATCGGCATCAACCTCGAAGACTTTAAACTTGAGCACTCACCAGGTGCTCCGATTGGTCTTGCCGAATTGAGCGTGCTGCCTGAGCAAGAAACCAAACTGGTTACCGATCTAACCGAACGCGGTTGGCGAATCGCATAATGAGCAAACTAATCGTCGCTATTGATGGCCCAGCAGGTAGCGGTAAGTCAAGCGTTTCGAAAGCCGCTGCCAAGCGCTTAGGTTTTGGCTACCTAGACACCGGTGCTGCATATCGAGCACTGACCTGGGCTACACAGAACCTCGAGGGGTTCGAACTTGAAACCTTGCCAATTCGAGACCTGCCAACAGATTTTGACTATGCCATCTCTACCAACCCAGACAACTATTGGGTGAAGGTTGGCAGCAGCGACCTGACGGAGGCAATCCGTTCTACCGAAGTTGCTGAAGGGGTTGCTGAAGTGGCCAGAATCCCAGAGGTTCGCAGCTACATGAAACAGCTGACTAAAGCCATAGTCGACGAGTGCCCTTACCCGGGAATTATCGTCGAGGGACGTGACATCACCACCGTGGTATTGCCGGATGCAACAAAAAGAATTCTGCTAACTGCGAGCGAAGAAGTTAGACTTAGTAGAAGATCGAGCGAACTTGGCAACAAGACGGCTCAGCAAGTCGCTAAACAGGTTTCTGAACGAGACAAAAGCGACTCAAAAGTTGTTGATTTCTTAAACCCAGCGCCGGGAGTAACCCTGCTGGATTCAACCGACTTGAACTTTGACCAAACCGTTGACGCAGTTGTGAACCTAGTCAACGCTGCAAATTAGAGGAACCATGAGCGAAGAAGAATTCGAAGATGTGCCGTTTGACCCGGCATCGCTCGAGCGTTTGAACGCAATCTCTGAAGAAGAAGCTGAAAATCGTGCCCGTGCTTTGCGCGCTGGTCTCGATGACTTTGATCTTGAAGAAGAAGACTTTGATGTTCTCAATGAGAGCGATGAATGGGATGACACCCCTCGCTATCTACCAGCACTGCCAGTTTTGGCGATTGTTGGTCGCCCTAACGTAGGTAAATCCGCTTTGGTAAACCGTATTCTCGGTCGTCGTGAGGCAGTCGTAGAAGACAAGCCAGGCGTAACCCGTGACCGCGTTAGCTACAAGGCTGAGTGGAACGATCGTCGCTTCACTTTGGTTGACACCGGTGGCTGGGAACCTGACGCTAAGGGCATTGACCTGAGCGTTGCAATGCAAGCCGAGGTAGCAGTCGAACTCGCTGACGCAGTCTTATTTGTAGTTGATGCCATCGTTGGCGCAACCTCAACCGATGAGCGCGTTGTCAAAATGCTCAGAGCAAGTGGCAAGCCAGTGATTTTGGTTGCCAACAAGATTGACGATGCCAGACAAGAACCTGAAGCTGCCAGCCTATGGTCACTTGGATTAGGCGAACCGTACCCAACCTCTGCTGTGCACGGCCGAGGCGTTGCCGACATGCTCGATGCAGCCATGAAGGTTCTGCCTAAGATTTCTGCAGTAGCCAAAGAAGAATTCGGCGGACCAAGACGAGTCGCGCTCATCGGTCGACCAAACGTTGGCAAATCAAGCCTGCTCAACAAAGCGGTTGGTTCAGAGCGTGCAGTGGTAAACGATCTTGCGGGAACCACTCGCGACCCAATCGACGAACAGGTTGAAATCGCCGGACGCATCTGGCGTTTTGTTGACACCGCCGGTATTCGCCGTCGCGTTCACCTTCAGCAAGGTGCCGACTTCTACGCCAGCCTAAGAACCGCAGCCGCTCTTGAGCGAGCTGAAGTCGCCGTGGTTCTGCTTGATGTCACCCAGCCAATCTCTGAAGCAGACATCCGCATCATCGACATGGTGCTCGAATCTGGTCGCGCACTGGTTCTAGCTTTCAACAAGTGGGACATGCTCGATGACGAACGTCGTCGTTACCTTGAACGTGAAATCGAAACTGACCTCGCTCACGTCGACTGGGCACCGAGAGTTAACATCTCGGCTAAGACTGGTCGTCACCTCGAAAAGCTGGTTCCAGCCCTCGAAGTAGCCCTCGACTCTTGGGATCAGCGCATTCCTACCGGAAAGCTCAATGCCTTCTTGTCAGAACTTGCAATGGCCACCCCGCACCCAGTTCGCGGTGGAAAGCAGCCGAGAATCCTTTTCGGAACTCAGGCTTCGACCAGACCACCAAAGTTTGTGCTATTCACCACGGGATTCTTAGACCCTGGATACCGCCGATTCATCATGCGTCGCCTTCGTGAAACCTTCGGCTTCGAAGGAACCCCAATCGAAATCGGCATGCGTGTGAGAGAGAAGCGCAAGCGTAGCTAACCAACTGCCATGATTGAAATATGCAACGCTCTAAAGTTTCAATCATCGGTGCAGGTGCTGTAGGCACCTCACTCGCTTACACCCTTCTGATTCACCACATCGCTCGCGAGGTGGCGCTGTATGACATCAACGAAGCCAAGGTAGAGGCTGAGGTTCTCGACCTCGCTCACGGCTCTCAGTTCACTAGCCCAAGCCGCATCTACGGCGGTGCAGATCTAGAAGTGGTTCGAAACTCAGACGTCATTGTCATCACCGCAGGTGCCAAGCAGAACCCTGGCCAATCGAGGCTCGAACTCGCTGAAACCAACGTCAACATTCTCAAAGACCTCATGCCAAAACTTGTCGACCTTGCGCCAGAAGCCATCTATCTGTTGGTCACTAACCCTTGCGATGTTTTGGCATACGCTGCCACCAAGTTTTCAGGTCTCCCAGCGTCGAGAGTCTTCTCGAGCGGAACCGTGCTCGACTCATCAAGACTGCGATGGAAGCTTGCCGAACGAACCGGGGTATCAACTGATTCGGTGCACGCCCTGATTGTCGGTGAACACGGCGATTCAGAGTTCCCGCTTTGGTCACAAGCCAGAATCGGCCAGGTGCCAATTCAAGAATGGAAGTTGCCAGCTGGGGAGGAGCCCTCACCGAAGCAGAATTCGACCAAATCGCTGACGAAGTCAAGAACGCTGCCTACAAGGTAATCGCCGGTAAAGGCGCTACCAACTTTGCAATTGGCCTGTCTGGCGCTCGTATTGTCGAAGCGATTCTGCAAGACGAAAACGTCGTGCTGCCGGTAAGTGCCGTTCTCGAAAACTACTACGGCATCAAGGATGTTGCTCTCAGCGTGCCAACCATCGTAAATGCGCGCGGTGCTGAACACCCGCTCGAGGTGCCGATGAGTGATGGTGAAATAGCTAAGTTGAAGGCATCTGCCGAGGCGCTCAATAGTAGCCTCAAAAAACTCAGCCTCAAGTAAACTTGCTTAGATACGGGCTATAGCGCAGCTTGGTAGCGCACTTGTCTGGGGGACAAGGGGTCGCCGGTTCAAATCCGGTTAGCCCGACTATAAACTTTGAGCATGGATCTTCGGAGCGAATCACTGTGGCGACAGGCTCGCACCATTCCGAATATGTTGAGCATCCTGCGGCTTCTTCTGGTTCCGGTTTTTTTAGTCTTGATTCTCACTGATCACAATTACTGGGCCATTTTTGTTTTGGCAGTTGCAAGCGGCACTGACTTTTTGGATGGCAAGTTAGCTCGCAAATTCAACCAGGTGACTCGCCTTGGGCAATTGCTTGATCCGGCAGCAGACCGGCTCTACATTTTCGCAACGCTGATTGGACTATGCGTAACTGGAGTTCTGCCACTTTGGATGGTGCTGGTTATTTTCGGAAGAGACTTGCTGCTGTTTTTGGTTTATCCGATTCTGGCAACTCACGGTTATGGGCCACTACCAGTTCACTTTTTAGGAAAAGCTGGAACTTTTGCTTTGCTATATGCACTGCCGCTTTTGCTGCTCGACAGCGTCTGGCCAGCAGCAAATATGTGGTTATCACCACTTGCGTGGGCCTTTGCGTGGTGGGGAATGGGTCTTTATTGGTTAGCGGGATTTGTTTATCTAAAACAAGTCAAAGATGTTGTTTCAAGCGCTCGCCGTCTGGGCTAGAGTGGTGCTTTAGGGAGATTCAAAACAATGTCAGATATGCCAGATTTCGCAGACGCGTCAGATGACGTTACGTCTACTCAGCGCTTTAGCGAAGACCTTCTCGGCAATGCCGGTAGTGGTCTAAGCCCTGCTGAAGAAGAAGCGATTCAGGCTCTTCCATCTGGTTCTGCATTGCTAATTGTGAAGCGCGGAGCAGACATTGGTGCTCGCTTTTTGCTAGACCAAGACGTTACCGTTGCTGGCCGTCACCCGAACGCTGACATTTTCTTGGATGACGTAACGGTCTCTCGTCGTCACGCAGAATTTGTGCGCCACGGAAATAGCTTTGAAGTTCGTGACCTAGGTTCGATGAACGGCACCTATTTTGATGGCGTAAGAATCGACAGCGCGCTTTTGGATGATGGCGCTGAAGTTCAAATCGGTAAGTTTCGCCTAACATTCTTCACTTCGCCGCTAGACAAGATCGGCTAGAAGTGTCGGTTAATTTAGCGAATGCAACTGCACATCGCCCTTCGAAGCTATACACGATTGGGCAGGTGCTCAATATGCTTCAGCCTGAGTTCCCTGAACTCAGCAGTTCGAAGTTGCGCTTTCTTGAAGAAGAGGGTTTGGTTTCACCTCAGCGCACCGCAAGCAACTACCGAAAATACACCGACTACGACATCAATCGCATTCGAGTGATTCTCGATTTGCAACGCTCAAGGTACATGCCACTTGAGGTTATTCGTCAGTACCTTGAAGATTTCGAAGCGGGCAAGAAGCCAAACCTGCCAGCCGGTAATACTTTGCAGCCGGCGATTATTCGCTTGGCGAGCAAGAAACTTACCAAGCTCGAGTTAGTCGCAGAAACCGGCATCACCGATGCGCTGATCAAAGAGGCTCAAGAGCTCAAACTTTTGAGCGATGCCCCGTTTGATCAGGTTTCAGTTCAGATTGCTCACTCCCTGGTTGGGTTGAAGCGTTTTGGTTTGACTCCGCGTCACCTTCGAGGTTTGAAAGCTTCTGCTGATCGTGAAATCGGAATCATCGAAGGCGTAATTGCGCCGGTGTTGAGTTCGAAAGATGGCTCAAGTCGTTCGAAGGCAGCTCAGTATGCGCGTGACATTGAGCAGCAGTTTGCTGGCATCAGAAACGCGCTTATCGCCGCTGCAATCAGCAAAATCGATAATTAAAAACCCCGAGTTTAAAGGCGACACGCCGAATTTAATTCACTACTCAATTTGGTGGCAAAACAGGCAAGAATTAAACCTGTACTTGAACCTTTAGGTTTGGCTAAAAAGAAGGGAGCGAAACATGGTCGATAAGTTTGACGACGAGTCTGACATGTTGTTTAACGACGCTCCCGAGCTTGACGCAAGAACCGGCTATCGAGGCACAGCAGCGGCATCAGCGGTAGGTATCAGTTACCGCCAGCTCGACTACTGGGACCGCACCGGATTGGTTAGCCCATCGGTTCGCGGAGCTCAAGGTTCTGGTACTCAGCGCCTCTACTCGTTTAGAGATGTATTGGTATTGAAGCTGGTGAAGAACCTGCTTGATACAGGAATTTCACTGCAGCAGATTCGTAGCGCAGTCGAGGAATTGCGCGAAGCGGGTATCCATGACCTGGCTCGAATCACCATGATGTCTGATGGAGCTCGGGTTTACCTTTGCACCACACAGGATGAAGTTATTGACTTGCTCGGTCGCGGACAAGGCGTATTCGGAATCGCTGTTGGTCGCGTGCTTCGTGAAGTTGAAGCCAGTCTGGTTCACATTCACGCAGATTCAGTTGATGAACTTGACGAACTAGCAAGTCGTCGTCAGCGCAAACAAGCTGTTTAGTCTTCGAAATTCTCTAAAGTTGGCTTTGCCGCTTTTTTGTCGCGCTTTCTTAGCCAGCGGTTCTTGTGCTTGAGCGAATCGCGATCTCTTCTGCGCTGCGAACGAGAAACCTCTTCTTTGAATGAGTCCATCACTCGGTTCAAAAGTTGATTGAATGACTCTGAAATTTCTGCTGCTGATTCACCAGGCCAAGAGTGGATGGCTCTAGCAGCGCCCTGAGCTTGCTGCATTGATGAACGTTCTGGAATGTTGACATCCAAGTAGAAGTCACCGGTGCGCTCTTTGAGTTCGTTCAGTCTGAAGTCGTGTTCCATGAGATTTTGCTGGGTGCGGTTTACGACAACACCAACCGGAGCGAGGCGATCGTTTAGCTGATCGTGTAACTCTGCAATTGCTTGAAGTGAGCGGTCAACTGAGCTGACGGCAAAGATTCCCGGTTCGGCTACCACGAGAACTCGATCGCTGGCTGCCCAGGCTGTTCTCAATAGCCCACCAAGTGATGGAGGAGTGTCAATAATTACGAGGTCATACTGGTTTTCGACGTGGGCCAGAGCTTCTTCGAGCTTCCAGATGTCTCTGAGATTTGGGATAGCGGTGTCGTAGCTAGAAATTTTAGAATTTCCGACCATGACATCTAGCTTTCCGGCATTCCCTCTGGTCCATCCAGAGGCTACGATTGAATCAATCACAATGTTGTGGCTTGGTTTCTGAAGCACTTCGAGAACGCTGGCTTTAGAAACCTGGGTAGCCCCTAATCCGGTTGAAGCATCGCGTTGAGCATCAAGGTCAACAACCAAAGTGCGAAGGCTGCGTGCAAACGCTGCAGATGCCAAACCTAAGGCAACCGTGGTTTTTCCGACGCCCCCTTTGAGGGAGCTCACGCTAAGAACATGCACGTCTTATAGGCTACCTTTTTATTGTGGCCAAAAGCCTGAAGATAAGGGTAAATACGACGACATGTTCAAGAAAATCTTGGTAGCCAACCGCGGAGAAATTGCCATCCGCGCATTTCGCGCAGCCTACGAGCTCGGTGCAAAAACCGTTGCCGTTTTCCCTTATGAAGACCGCAATTCAAGTCACCGTTTGAAGGCTGATGAGGCTTACCAGATTGGTAGCGAGGGTCACCCAGTTCGCGCGTACCTAGACGTATCTGAAATCATTCGAGTTGCCAAAGAATCTGGCGCAGATGCGATTTACCCGGGTTACGGGTTTCTGTCTGAAAACCCTGAACTTGCCGAAGCTGCAGCAGCTAACGGAATCACTTTTATCGGCCCAGGACCTGAGGCTCTAAAGCTTGCTGGAAACAAAGTAAATGCCATCAACGCAGCGGTTAGAGCTGGCGTTCCAGTTCTCAAGTCTTCTGAAGCGACTCTCGATCTCAACGAGCTAGCTGCCAAGGCACAGGAGTTCGGTTTCCCAGTTTTCGTCAAGGCTGTAGCCGGTGGCGGCGGTCGCGGAATGCGTCGAATCAACAAGCCTGAAGACCTTATGGGGTTGCTCGGTGAAGCTTCACGCGAAGCTGAGAGCGCATTTGGTGATGGCCGAGTTTATCTAGAACAGTGCGTGCTTCGCCCGCGCCACATTGAGGTTCAGCTGCTTGCCGATGGCAAGGGCAACGTGGTTCACCTCTTCGAGCGCGACTGCTCTGTGCAGCGCAGAAACCAGAAGGTAGTCGAAATCGCTCCGGCTCCGCTACTTGATGATGACCTGCGCAAGACCCTGCACGCAGATGCTGTCAGATTTGCCAAGGAGATCGGCTATTCGAATGCCGGTACCGTCGAATTTTTGATTGATACCGTTGGCCAGAATGCCGGCAAGCACGTGTTCATTGAAATGAACCCGAGAATTCAGGTTGAGCACACCGTAACCGAAGAGATCACCGACATTGACTTGGTGCAGTCTCAAATGCGCATTGCATCTGGTGAGACTCTGGCTGACCTGGGTCTTTCGCAAGAGAACATTACAATGCACGGATTCGCTATCCAGTGCCGAATCACCACTGAGGATCCAGCTGCTGGCTTTAGACCAGACACCGGAAAAATCACTACCTACCGCTCGCCGGGCGGTGCCGGTATTCGTCTAGATGGCGGAACCGTAGCAGCCGGAGCTGAAGTCAGCCCACACTTTGACTCTCTGCTTGTGAAGTTGATTTCGAAAGGTCGCACTTTTGATGCAGCGGTCACCCGTGCGAAGCGTGCACTGGCCGAATTCCGCATCCGTGGTGTCACCACCAACATTGCCTTTTTGCAAGCCGTAATGGATGACGAAACTTTCGCATCTGGAGACTTGAGCACTTCGTACATTGACGAGCACCCTGAGCTTTTCTCGGCAAGACCTTCGAAAGACCGCGGTAGCAAGATTCTTCAGTGGTTGGCCGAAGTTACCGTGAATCAGCCTTATGGTCCACGAGCTGGGCACTTTAGCCCCACCTCAAAGTTGCCGAAGGTGAACCTTGGTTCGCAGGCACCGGCAGGCTCACGTCAACGTTTGCTTGAACTCGGCCCTGAGGGTTTTGCTAAAGACCTTCGCAACCAGACCAAGGTTGCAGTCACCGAAACTACTTTCCGTGATGCACACCAGTCGCTACTCGCAACGCGCGTTCGCGGCCGTGACCTAGTTCAGGTTGCGCCGCACGTCGCACGTTTGACTCCTGAACTGCTGTCAGTTGAAGCTTGGGGTGGCGCGACTTACGACGTGGCTCTTCGTTTCTTGGGTGAAGACCCTTGGGAACGACTGGTTGCACTTCGCGCTGCCATGCCAAACATTTGCATTCAGATGCTGCTTCGTGGCCGCAACACCGTGGGCTACACACCTTACCCAACCGAGGTAACCGAAGCGTTCGTAGCTGAGGCTGCCGCTGCCGGGGTTGACATCTTCAGAATCTTCGACGCGCTAAACGACGTTGACCAGATGAAGCCTGCAATCGAAGCCGTGCTGCGCACCAAAACTGCTGTCGCTGAAGTTGCGCTCTGCTACACGGCAGACCTGCTCGACCCGAATGAAACGCTTTACACGCTTGATTATTACCTCAACCTGGCCCAGCAAATTGTGGATGCCGGCGCGCACATAATCGCAATCAAAGACATGGCTGGACTGCTTCGCCCAGCGGCGGCAGAAAAGCTCGTCAAGGCTCTGCGTGAGCGCTTTGACCTGCCAGTTCACTTGCACACCCACGACACCGCAGGCGGTCAACTGGCAACGCTGATGTCAGCCATCAACGCCGGGGTAGATGCCGTGGATGCAGCTTCAGCGCCAATGGCAGGAACCACGAGTCAACCTTCGCTTTCAGCGCTAGTTGCGGCTCTTGCCCACACTGAGAAAGACAGCGGTCTTTCACTCGATGCAGTCATGCAGCTCGAGCCTTACTGGGAGGCAGTGCGAAATGTTTATGCGCCATTCGAAAGTGGTTTGCCTGGTCCGACCGGTCGCGTTTACATCCACGAGATTCCTGGCGGTCAGCTTTCAAACCTGAGACAGCAGGCGATCGCTCTCGGCCTCGGTGATCACTTTGAAAAGGTCGAAGACATGTACGCCGCGGCTTCGCGCATCCTTGGTCGTCCAACCAAGGTAACCCCTTCATCGAAGGTGGTCGGTGACCTCGCACTTCACCTTGTAGCCGTGAATGCAGACCCGAAAGACTTCGCTGAAAACCCTCAGAACTATGACATTCCTGACTCTGTGGTCGGCTTTATGGCGGGCGAACTGGGTGACCTTCCTGGCGGCTGGCCAGAGCCTTTCAGAACCAAGGTTCTGCAGGGTAAGAACATCAAGTTCGCTGAGACTGCGCTGTCAGATGCTGATAAGGCTGTTCTTGCCGGCAGCGACAGTAAGGCAAAGCGCTCGACTCTGAACCGCTTGCTGTTCCCAGCGCCGACCGCTGAGTTCACTAAGAATCGTGAAACCTATGGCAACCTCGACCAGGTCGACACCGTGGATTACCTCTACGGTCTCGAGCAGGGTCGTGAGCACGTTATCGAGATAGCTAGAGGTGTTCGTCTTTACGTCGGGCTTGAGGCCATTGGTGGCGCTGACGCCAAGGGTTACCGCACTGTGATGGCAACCTTGAACGGTCAGCTTCGTCCGATAAATGTGCGAGACCGCAAAATCACTGTGGCTACACCACAGGCTGAAAAGGCGGATGCCAACAACCTAGGTCACGTTGCGGCCCCATTTGCGGGCGCCGTTACCATCCAGGTGGTTGAAGGCACTCACGTTGAAGTCGGCGACGCGGTAGCGATGATTGAAGCTATGAAGATGGAAGCTACCATTACCGCATCAAAGGCAGGAACCGTGAAGCGTCTGGCCTTTGCTAAGACTGCTCAGGTAGATGCTGGCGATCTGATTCTGGTTATCGAATAGCAACCATTCATTAACACCTGTCATCTAACTATCGTTGGATAGACTGAAAACGCATCGTGGGGGATAACCTCGAGAGAAATATCAGGAGGCCGAAGTATGGCTTTTGGCAAGAAGAAGAAAACCGATGAGGTGGCGCTACCGATTGAGGTAGAGCAACCTAAAGAGCACAGCCTGGCAGAGGTTGCAGTAGACGCCGGCATTGTTGATCTTTCACCTTCGACAACTTCAATCAGCATTACCACTGCTGCCACTTCGCCAATCGCTGTCTCTGAGGCTGAAGAAGTAAGAACCAACTACACTCGCCGCGACAGTCTTCGCGGTGAAACCTTCGATACCCCTGAACCTGCAGCGATGCTCACCGCCGATCGCTTGATCGATGAAAAGGGTCGCAACCGTAAAGCACCAGAATCAGGTTTCCGCCGATTTCTCTATTTCGCTTCATTCAGAACTATCAACCTTGGCGATTCGCTCAAGGTTCGAGAGCGCAAAGAGGTAGATGCTCGAATCGGCGCCAGCATTCAGAGCGGCACTAAGTTTGTGCCAGTGCTCACTCGCAAGGGTGGAGTTGGCAAGACCACGGTTACCACACTGCTCGGTATGGCAATGGCACTGGTTCGTGATGACCGCGTAATCGCAATTGATGCAAACCCTGACCGCGGTACTTTGGCAGAGCGCGTTAGCAAGTCAACCCGCTTTACCGTTCGTGATGTAGTTAACCGAGCTGCTTCAATTGACGGATTCACCGACTTTTCTAACATGGTTTCGCGCGATGAGACCCGCCTAGACGTTCTGGCTTCAGACAGCGACCCAATGCTGTCAGAGGCTTTCGATGAGGGCGATTACAACGTGGTTGCTGACATGGCAGCGCGCTACTACTCAATCGTGCTTACCGACTGCGGTACCGGCATTGTTCACTCGGTAATGCGACCAACCCTTCAGCGAGCATCGGGACTCGTAATCGTTTCTGGCGGTTCGGTCGATGAAGCCAGACTGGCATCTGAAACCCTGACCTGGCTCGAGGCTAATGGTTACGGAGACCTAGTTCGCAACAGCGTTGTAGCACTCAACACCGCCACTCAGGCAACTCAGTTGGTCAAACTTGATGAGATCGAGCAGCACTTCAAGACTCGTGTGCGCGCAGTAGTGCGTATTCCTTACGACAGAGCGCTCGCCGCTGGTTCGGTGATTCGTTTCAAAGATCTGGACAAGAACACCCGTGCCGCAGCTCGTGAGCTGGCAGCCCTGGTAGTCGATGGTCTAGCTGCCAACGAAAAGTAATGGCAGTTCGTGAGATTCGTCTCTTTGGCGACCCGGTTTTAAAGACCGTAAGTAATCCGGTTTCGGTATTCGACGAAGGCATTGCTGCGCTCGCCGAAGATCTGATAGAAACCACCAAATTGCCTGGTAGAGCTGGTGTGGCGGCACCGCAGATCGGCGTTAACCTGCGTGGTTTCAGCTACAACGTCGATGGTAAGGTCGGGGTTATTTTCAACCCAGAAATCATCGAACTTAGCGGCGAAAAAGTAATGCTTGGCGAGGGCTGTTTGAGTGTGCCTGAGCTTTGGCACAGCACACCTAGGTTTGAGTTTGCGCGGGTTAAGGGCTTTGATGCCGAGGGGCAAGAGATTGAGCTAAGTGGGCACGGTCTAATGGCTCAGGCGCTGCAGCACGAATGCGATCATCTAGACGGGTTACTTTACCTAGATCGTCTTGAGCCAGAAGAGCGCAAGAACGCCATGCGAGCATTGCGCGCTACCAGCTGGTTTATGAAGAACTAGTCGTTCACTCCAGAGTAAATATCAGAAACCTGCGCTGCAAAATCTTGCATTACTTGGCCGCGCTTAATTTTTAGCGATGGGGTTAGGTGACCGCTAGCTTCGGTCAACTCCTGGTCAAGAATCACAAACTTGCGAATTGACTCGGCTTTAGAGAGGGTCAGATTTACCTTGTCTACGGCTGCCTGAATGGCCTGAATCACCACTGGGTGTCTAGCTGCCTCGGCGAGAGTCATTTTCTCGTCTAGGTCATGGTTGGCTAACCAAAGTGGCAGCATCTCGGCATCAAGTGAAAATAGACAGGCTATGAACGGTTTGTTATCGCCAATCACAACAGCCTGACCAATCAATGGGTCGGCACGCAGTGGATCTTCAATCGGAGCAGGAGCTACGTTCTTGCCACCGGCGGTGATGAGAAGTTCTTTCTTGCGACCGGTGATGCTCAAGAAACCATCTTCGTCGAGTGAACCAATGTCACCGGTCTTGAGCCATTCGCCTTCGAAACTTTCAGCGGTAGCTGATGGATTACGCCAGTACCCGCGCATCACATTTGAACCGCGAAGCCAGATTTCGCCGTCATCAGAAATTTTGATTCCGCAGCCAGGCAGCAGAATTCCAACCTTGCCGATTTTGAGATTGTTTGCTCGACCAATCATGGCCGGAGCAGTGGTTTCGGTCATGCCGTAACCTTCGAGCACGGTCAAACCGATGGCCTTGTAAAAGTGACCAAGTCGAGGACCAAGTGGTGCGCCACCCGAGACGGCGTAACGAACCTGACCGCCCATTGCGTCGCGTATCTTGCCGAAGACTAACTTGTTGAACAGAGCGAACTTGATTCGCAGCCCCACAGGAACATGCCCAGCGTCTATTGCCTCAGAATAGGCAACTGCGACATCGGCGGCGCGTCTGAAAATGTCACCCTTGCCACCGGCCTCAGCTTTTTGTTCAGCTGAGTTATAAACCTTCTCGAATACGCGAGGAACGGCGAGCAGGAAGTTTGGTTTGAAGCTTTGCATCGCTCCCGCGAGATTTTTTACGTCTGCCTGGTGCCCAACTTTGACGCCGGCATGCACGCAGAGAACCGAAATAAACCTCGCGAAAACGTGAGCCATCGGCAAGAACAACAGGGTTTTCTGCCCGTCCGCAATTACTTCTGGCAGTTCAAGCTTTGCGTTCTTAGAAAGATCTACAAAGCCGCGGTGCAGTAATTCGCAGCCCTTTGGTCTGCCGGTGGTGCCAGAGGTGTAAATGATGGTAGCTAGATCGTTGAGCTTGGCAGAGGTTCTGCGCTCTTCTAGAAGTTCATCCGAGACTTTGATGCCCTGTTTTTTCAGTTCTTCAATTGCTCCGCCGGTGATATTGAATTCCTGGCGCAAGAAAGGCAAACCGGCACGGATGGTAGCCACTTTGGACTTCATCTCTTTGTCTTCGTAGAAAATCGCCACCGAGTCAGAGTCAGAGAGAATCCAAGCCATCTGTGCTGGAGAAGAGGTTTCGTAGATTGGCACGCTCACTGCGCCGGCAAACCAGAGGGCGAAATCAAGCAATACCCACTCGTAGGAGGTGTGACTCATGATGGCAACTGCTTGACCCGGTTGAACACCGCTAGCAATGATTCCCTTGGCTACCGCGCAAACTTCGTTGTAGAAATCTGAGTAACTCGAATCAACCCAGACCCCGATTTGATTTGGTCTCGCGAAAATAGCCAACTCAGGCGTGTTCTTTGCTCTCTCAACCAGCAAATCGGTGATGTTTGATTTTGCATCAGATTCGATCAAGCTCGGCACGTCGTAAGTGATCAAAGTTACCCCTTCATTGGTGGCTAGTTTTGATTACTTTATTAGTTTTCTGAAGATTTAGCACGAAATTTTCTAGTATTCAAAGCGGCAAGTTATCTGGGTAAACTTTTCTGAGCGGGCAAGTAGTAGAGGTTATATGTACACGGTTGGTATCGACATCGGCGGAACCAAAATTGCTGGCGCCCTGGTCGACCAAAACGGCAACCTGGTGCGCGAGCACAGAGTACCTACGCCCGCCAATGATTCGAATGCGCTTACCGAAGCGGTTGCTGATCTAATCAACGTGCTATCAGCAGGCGAGTCAGTGTTAGGCGCTGGCGTAGCAGCAGCAGGATTCATCGATGCTGCGCAGGCGAACATCATTTATGCTCCGAATCTGTCTTGGAGAAATGAACCTTTCAAAGCCAAGCTCGAGCAAAAAGTAAGTCTGCCGGTGTTGCTAGAGAATGATGCCAACGCGGCTGGCTGGGCGGAATACCGCTATGGCGTTGGTCGCGGAACTCAGCACATGGTCATGCTTACCCTAGGCACTGGCGTGGGTGGGGCAATCGTCGTTGATGGTCATCTGTTGCGCGGTGGCTTCGGCGCCGCTGCAGAACTTGGTCACCTTCGTGTAGTGCCTGAAGGTCGCCCCTGCGGTTGTGGGCAATTTGGTTGCATCGAACAGTACGGTTCGGGAACTGCATTACTAAGAGCCGCAAAAGAGCTAGCTGCCTCAGGTAAGCCAGAGGGCTCAAGACTCGCTGAGTTAGCACACTCGGTTGATGACCTCACAGGCAACGAGGTTTACCAGGCGATTCTCGAAAAAGACCCCGGAACCATTCGATTGGTTGGCGAAATGGGTCAGTGGATCGGACAAGCCATTGCGAGTTTGGCGGCGGTTCTGGACCCAGAGCTGGTAGTAATCGGTGGCGGAGTTAGCGCGGTTGGTGAGCCACTGTTCGGCCCAATGCGTGAAGCTTTTGAAAGTCACCTGTCAGCCAGAGGCTACCGACCAGAACTGCAAATCAAGCCAGCTGAATTCTTGAATGATGCCGGCCTGGTCGGGGTAGCAGACTTAGCTAGAAGCGCTTTCGGTAAACTTTAGAGACAGAAGGGACCCACCATGGCTTATTTCATTTTGAAAAATTTCGTGCTCGGACCTCTGTTGCGCGTGCTTTTCAGGCCTTGGATTCGAGGAATCCAGAACATTCCAGCATCGGGCGCTGCGATTTTAGCAAGCAACCACCTTTCATTTAGCGACAGTATTTTCTTGCCGCTGCAACTTCGTCGCCCAGTAACTTTCTTGGCTAAGAGCGAGTACTTCACTGGCAAAGGCATAAAAGGAGCTCTCAGCAGATGGTTCTTCACTTCGACCGGACAACTTCCGATTGATAGATCCGGCGGAAAGGCCTCAGAGGCATCCTTGAATACTGGGCTTTCTGTTCTCAGCGAGGGAAACCTGCTCGGCATTTACCCAGAGGGTACCCGCTCGCCAGACGGACGACTCTACCGTGGCAGAACCGGTATCGCTCACATGGTTCTCGAAGCCAAGGTGCCGGTTATTCCGGTAGCAATGATTGACACCGAAAAGGTTCAACCGATTGGCAAGCGCCTACCTCGTATTCGCCGAGTTGGAATCGTTATTGGCGCACCGCTCGACTTTTCAAGATTTGAAGGCATGGAAGGCGATCGCATCGCACTTCGCGCAGTCACCGACGAAATCGTCTATGAGTTGCAAAAGCTCAGCGGCCAAGAATTCGTGGATGCCTATGCCTCGACTGTGAAAAGCAAAATGGCAAAGGCAGCAAACTAAGCCCTCTAAAATTGCCTAAGGCAGTTTTCGCCCCCATAAAACGAAAAGAATACAAATTGGCTAATGCAAATGACTCTGTAATAAAGGTTGATCCAGCGGTACTCGCAGGACTTGACCACTATCAGAGCCTTAGTGCTGCACAGCAACCAACCTGGTATTCGCAGGATGCCCTAGACCAGACCAAGCGCGACCTGGCAAAGCTACCTCCACTGGTATTCGCCGGCGAAGTTGATCGTCTGCGCGATCGTTTAGCTGTTGCTGCCTCGGGGAAGGCATTCCTGCTGCAGGGCGGAGACTGTGCCGAGACTTTCGCCGACGCCACCGCAGACCGAATTCGTAACCGCGTAAAGACTCTGCTGCAAATGGCAGTGGTCTTAATGTATGGCTCTTCAATGCCAGTCATCAAAATGGGTCGCATGGCGGGTCAGTTTGCTAAGCCGCGTTCTTCAGACACCGAAACCCGAGACGGAATCACGCTGCCGGCTTACCGCGGTGACGCAGTTAACGGCTATGACTTCAACGAAGAATCTCGTCGCAATGATCCTGCTCGTTTGCTGCAGGCCTATCACACCTCTGCATCAACCTTGAATCTAATCCGCGCCTTCACCACTGGTGGCTTTGCAGACTTGCGTTCAGTGCACGAGTGGAATAAGGGCTTTGCTCAGAACCCTGCTAATGCTCGCTACGAAAGCATGGCTCGTGACATAGACCGCGCAATCGCCTTCATGAATGCTGCCGGTGCAGATTTCGAGGGTCTAAAAAGCACCGAGTTTTACACCAGCCACGAGAGCTTGCTGTTTGACTACGACCGCCCGCTAACGAGAATCGACTCACGCACCGGAACCCCTTACGTGACCTCTTCACACTTCGTCTGGATTGGCGAAAGAACTCGACAACTTGACGGCGCACACGTTGACTTCTTGTCGCGAGTTCGTAACCCGATCGGTGTAAAACTTGGCCCTAGCACCTCAGCTCAGGATGTTCGCGACCTTATCGAAAAGCTTGACCCGAACCGTGAGCCTGGTCGCCTAACATTCATCACTCGCATGGGTGCTGGCAAGATTCGCGAAGCAATGCCTGCGTTAGTCGATGCTGTAAAGAGCACGGATGCGAATCCGCTTTGGATCACTGACCCAATGCACGGAAACGGAATCACCACCAAGAATGGTTACAAGTCTCGACGCTTCGATGACGTTATGGACGAGGTTCGCGGCTTCTTTGAGGTGCACCAGGCAGCTGGCACATTCCCGGGCGGTATTCACATCGAGCTCACCGGTGACGATGTTGCTGAGTGCCTCGGTGGTAGTGAAATGATCGATGAAGCCACCCTTGAAGAGCGCTACGAATCGCTTTGTGACCCGCGTCTAAACCACATGCAAAGTCTTGAACTAGCATTCTTAGTCGCAGAAGAATTGGCTAAGCGCTAACTAGCGATTGCTGATGGTGATTTTGTCACCGATGTGAACCGTGCTGGCCGCTGGTGCACTCACTGATTTAACCTTCACGATTCCCCAGTTAGCCGTCAGTTGATCGGTATTCACCAGCACCTTGAGCCCTAGACTCTCGAGCAGGCGCTTAGCCGCACTCAGCGTCTCACCAATAACTTTTGGCATGATGACAGTGGTAGGGCCTTTTGAAACCACCAGCACAACCTCGCCTGAAATTCGCAAAGGGGTTTGCACCGGATCAATGCGGATCGCCATGCCTTTAGGGACAGTCTCGCTGTATTCGGTTTGGGTTTCAGTGATACTCAACTGGTATTCGCCCAGAGCTACTTTTGCATCAGCTTCGGTTTTGCCTTCTACCAAAGGAAGATCACCGAGTGAAAGCTCAATGTCAATTGCTGAGCCTTCTGGGCGCTGCGATTTGTCATCACCGGTGAACTGATAAACCGTGTCCTTGGTGGCAGGGCTGAAGCTCTGGTAGACAGTTCCGAGGGTGAAGCCCGCGCTGCTTAGAGCAGCTGTAGCTTCAGCTTGTGAAAGCCCGTTTAGCGAAGGCACGTCTAGCATTCGTGGTCCGAGTGAAATCAAGAGCTTTACGCTTTGACCTCTCCATAGCAGGCTTCCGCTTGCTGGTTCGGTTGCGATCACTTTGCCCGCAGCAATCGTCTTGTCATTGATTTGCTCCTGGCTGACATTTGCGCCAATTGTCTGAAGCGAGGCAAGTGCAGTTTCAACCGAGTTGTTCTTGAGATCCGGAATCGTATTGATTCCGCCGTTGACTAGAAAACCAGCCAGCCCTGCCAAAATCGCAAGCACTGGGATAACCACAGTGAGAAACTTTGCCCTGGTTCGACGCCGCCTGGCAAAGTTACTAAGTGCCGAGTTATCGTTTGAGGCCGCAGAAACTTCGAGACGCTGGGTCGGATTTTCAAGCAGACCTAGATCGTTGAGGTCTTGGGTCGCAGCTGCATCTGGCTCGAAAGCACCAAGTTCTTCAGCACTGTAAATGCGAGTCTTGGCTGTTTCTAGTACGTCGAGTTTTACGGTGTCTGCGCGACCATTCTTAAGTTCAGACAAAACCCGTTGAGTTACCTCAAGAAGCTCACTGGCATCTTTCG
>JBJTOA010000012.1:0-6941 GCA_046074285.1 Micrococcales bacterium | reverse complement strand
CAGATCTCATCCTTGCGAAGCAGAGAAATGGCCCCACAGGGACCGTCGTGGTTGCTTTCCACGGGCAGTATTCGCGCTTTGTGAATATGCCAAGCTAGTGACCGTGAATCTCAAGCAGGCTTTTAGGGCTACGGTCAGCTTTGGCCTAGGTGTTTTTGTCACTTTCAACCAGGCCCACGGCCCAGACACCGGACTTTTGGTGCTTGGAATCTTCGGCATTGTGCTCGGTGTCGGCTTGAGTGCCCTAACCCTGACCAAGAAGGCTGATTTATCAGCGCTTCAAGAGCTTCCGGTGGCCGTGCTCGCTCTGCTAGTAGGGCTCTTCGCCTTGCTGGCTCTAACCAGGAGACCCAGTTGCCAGCGTTTTTGGCTTTGGTTTCTGCCTGGGGATTGATTTCCGGTGCATTTGAGCTTTACCAGGCCAGACGCAGCTCGTTCAAGAGCCAAGAAGGCAAGGATTTTCTGATATCCGCAATCTTTGGTCTGCTTTTGGGGCTTCTGTTCCTGGCAGTTCAGCTTGACAGTGTTAGCGCAGTTGGCTTCTTCGGTGCTTATCTGGCGATGTCGGGAGTCCATTTGGGCATCGCGGCCGCATCATCCAAAAAGCCGAAGTAGGCTTTTCCGGTGAAGAAGTTCGCCAATCTCCGTTCCTACATGATCGTCGCGACCGTTACCGGTCTGTTTGTAGGGATTTTGGTCTACTTTGGAACTCGATTCGAGCAAACGGCAATCGCCTGGGGATTGGGCGCGTTCATCTTGGCTTTGGTGACCATCGCAACCTTGGACCTGAGCTACAAGCCTGACGATTCAGACCCCAACCTGCCAAAGCTTCGCTAGAGGTACTTTTTGGCCAGCTGGGCTGCAAGGCCGATGTAGGTTTGCGGCTTTAGTTTCAAGAGTCTCGCCTTGGTCGCTTCAGAGACCTCCAAAGAGTTCACGAAAGCCAGCAAGTCTTCCTCTCCAACCCGCTTACCGCGAGTCAGCTCTTTCAAGAGCGCGTATGGATCGGCAATCTTGGATTCTCCGCGAGCAACATCCGCACGAATTGCGGTTTGAATCGCCTCGCCCAGCACCTCCCAGTTTTCCAACAGGTCGGAAAGCAGGACAGACTCGTTTATGGCCAACTCGTCTAGTCCGCGCGAGAGGTTATCAATGGCAAGCAGGGAGTGACCCAGCCCTACCCCGATGTTGCGCTGTGCCGAAGAGTCGGTCAGATCGCGCTGCATCCTTGAGGTGACAAGGGTTTGGGCAAGTGAGTCCAGGATGGCATTAGCCAGCTCGAGGTTCGCCTCGGCATTTTCAAAGCGGATTGGGTTCACCTTGTGAGGCATGGTCGAAGAGCCGGTAGCACCAGGCTGCGGAATCTGCTTGAAATAGTTCAGCGAAATGTAAGTCCAGATGTCAGTGCAGAGGTTGTGAAGAATGCGGTTGAACAGCGCAACCGAACCATAAAGTTCTGCCTGCCAATCGTGTGACTCAATCTGGGTGGTGAGCGGGTTGAAAGTCAGCCCGAGTGAAGTTACAAATTCCTGAGCTTCAGCTCGCCAGTCAACCAAAGGTGCCGCCACCACGTGAGCCGAGAAGGTTCCGGTTGCACCTGAGAATTTGCCGAGGTATTCAGCAGCTTCGATCTGCTTTACCTGACGCTCAAGACGGTAGATGAAAACCGCAAGCTCTTTACCCATCGTGCTTGGGGTAGCAGGTTGACCGTGGGTTCGAGACAGCATCGGAACATTCGCATACTTCTTCGAAAGCTCACGAAGTTTGGTTAGCAGGGTAGCAACCTTAGGCAGCCAAACATTCTGAATCGCATCGCGAACTGTGATGGCGTAACTCAGGTTGTTGATGTCTTCGCTGGTGCAGGCAAAGTGGGTTAGTTCAAGCAGATCATTTCGACCTAGGTCAGAAAGACGAGCACGGATGAAATACTCGACAGCCTTCACATCGTGTTTGGTGGTCGCTTCGGTGGTTGCTAACTCGGCAACATCCTGATCTGAAAAATTGGTAACTACCGCGCGCAGTTTTTTGATTTCGTCTGCACTAAGCGGTGATGTGCCAAGCAGATTGCGATTAGCCAGGTGGATGAGCCATTCAACTTCAACCGCGATACGTGCGCGGTTCAAACCAGCTTCGCTCAGGTAAAGACCGAGGTCGCTGACTGCCGAACGGTAGCGACCATCTAGTGGGCTGAGGGGTTGAACTGAAAGATTACTCACCACACTATTTTGCCCTAGGTTTTCCACGGGTTTAGAGAAGTTGGCTCAACGGGTTTTGCCGGTGAGCAAACCTTGCTGAATGAACACAGCCATTTTGAACAGCGTCGAACTGCTGATTTTTGTAAGTCAACCCGCATTGGGAAAGTGGCAAGACGCTTCGTCGTTGGCCTACGGTCAAAAACTCGATCACATTCTGCAAAACCTGAGAAACCTGAAACTGCAGGCAAAGGCCCTCGATTTGTTGCTGGCGGTGCCCGGTGTCTAAAGTCACTGCTGACCAAGACGAACTCACTCGAATCGCAAACAACCTGTCGATGGCCAAACTGCTGCTCGAAGGTGATTTGCTGCTCAACCTAGTTACCCACCCGGCACGAAATGCCCTGATAGAAATTCAGCTTCTCGATTTGATCTATCAGGTCGACGAACTCTATCGAGATTGCACGCAGGTGCAGCACAACCTGTTTGCCACCGAAACCACGCTCGACCAGAATCACAAATTCCTAACCGCTGACCTCATGCAAAACCTGGCTCAGGTGAGTGCACTTGCGTTCACTGCGGTTGGCACCACGGCAAACATAAAGGCGCAACCCGCTTTCACCAGCAGCGTGAGCTCTAATCATTTCGAAGCTCTGGTTCAAAGATTGCAGAGCACGGCACTCGGCGATGTTGCTCGGGTGCGCATCGACCTGAACCAATCCCAGGGCTACCGACAATTCACGATTTACATTCCCGGAATTCAAAATCTCGGAATCCCAAACCGAAACCCCTTTGACCTAGCAAGTTCGGTTGCCGAATTCACCGGCAAACATAACTCAGCAGAGCAGGCGGTTAAATTGGCAATTCAGCAGAGTCAAATCGGCAGGTATCCTACCGACCGAGTGATCTTGGTTGGCCACTCTCTGGGAGGGCTCATTGTGAATCGACTGTCAAATGACCCGAACCTGAAGGTGAACGGTGTGGTCACTTTTGGTTCACCGAATGATCAGATTGACGTGCCCGAAAGCATCCCGACTTTAAACCTCACCCACATCGATGACCCGATAACGAGATTGGATGGCATCGTCGGCAGTGGGCAGCGATTAGGCAGCGATGTTCAGTTCGATAATTCATCGATTGCACCTGAGAGCGACAAAGGGGTAATTCATAGTCACGATCTAAGCAGTTACCAAAAAACCGCAGCCCAGCTTGACTTCAGCCAAGATCAGAAACTGGATGCCATAAAAGACGTGCTTCACACTGCCCTAGGTGATGGCGAGTTGAAAGTGCAGTACTACGAAATCAGACGCTAGTTCAGCAGCCCGGTTACTTTCATAAACCATCGAGCAATAAACGAGAACACACTCAAAACCAGCGCACCGAGAATCGCGATGCCCATTGAACCGATTTCGAGTCCCTGCGTTGTGAAACCTTCAATGGTTAGACCGTTGCCGTCATGAATCAGGTTGCTGAGCCAAGCTACTAGAAGCAGCAGAGCCCCATTGATTACCAGCGAAATCAGGCCGAAAGTCAAAATGTAGAGCGGGAAAGCCAGAATCTTGATAACCGGGGCGATGATGGCATTTACCAAACCAAAGATCGCGCCAATCAGCAGGTAAGAACCGATAGTCGGCCACACATCGGTGCCACCGTAGGGATGAAGCAGAATCCCGGGGATGATAGCCGTGACTACCCAGAGGCCAAGAGCATTGATAACTGTTGAGACCAGAAAACGAATCATGAGTGCATTGTCGCAGAGTTAGCAAGTAAATTGGAGTTTGTGACTTCGCAAGATCAAAGCAAAGTGCCTATGGTGCAACTGCTTACCCCAGACGGTGAGTTTGGCGTGCCAGCGGAGTATGCCGAGTATGGCAAGTATGTCGATCGCCTAACCGAAGCCGACTTCCTAAAGTTTTATCGAGACATGGCACGCATCCGTCGTTTCGACAATGAAGCCACCGCCCTGCAACGCCAGGGTCAGCTAGGCCTCTGGATTCCCGCGGTAGGTCAAGAAGCCGCCCAGATTGGTTCGGGTTACGGAGTTGGCCCGAACGACCACATTTTCCCGAGCTACCGCGAACACGGCGTAGCTATCACTCACGGCATTGACCTGATGTCAATTCTCAAAATGCTTCGCGGTGTCAACCACGGTGGTTGGAACCCAGACGAAACCCGTTTTCACCTATACGCCATCGTGCTCGGCACCCAGGTGCTGCACGCCACCGGTTATGCCATGGGCGTTACCTTCGATGGCAACGTCGGCACCGGCGACCCTGAGAAAGACCAAGCCGTAATCACTTACTTCGGCGATGGCTCAACCGCAGAAGGTGATGTGAGCGAAGGATTACTCTTCGCCGCAATCAACAAGACCCCACAGGTGTTCTTCTGCCAAAACAACCAGTGGGCAATCTCGGCACCAACTTCTAGCCAAACTGCCGTTCCGCTATACAAGCGCGGTGACGGCTTCGGTGTTCCGGGAATCCGCGTTGACGGCAATGACGTTCTAGCTTGCTACGCGGTAACCGCCAAGCACATGGATGACGCAAGAAATGGCCTCGGCCCAAGTTTCATCGAAGCTTTGACCTACCGAGTTGGCCCGCACACCACAAGCGACGACCCAACCAAGTACCGCAGCAACGAAGAACTTGAGTTCTGGAAAGCCCGCGACCCGCTCTTGAGACTCGAGAAGTTCCTGCGCCGCCAGGGCATCAAGCAAGACTTCTTCGATGAAGTAGCTGCAGCCGGAGATGCGCTCGCCGATGAAATTCGCGCAGCAACCTTCGCTCTGCCAGACCCACCTTTCGAGAACATGTTCAACCACGTTTACTCTGAGCCTCACCCGCTAATCGAAGAGCAGTTGACCTGGCTTGAGGAATACGAAGCATCATTCGATGAAGACGCCCACCCGAGCGAGGGACGATGAGCAACTTCGTAGAAATGTCGATTGCCAAGGCCATCAATGCGGGCCTGCGCAAAGCCATGATCGACAACCCAAAGGTTCTCGTCTTCGGTGAAGACGTTGCTGAACTCGGTGGCGTATTCCGCGTAACCGAAGGCCTGCACAAAGAGTTTGGCGAAAAGCGCGTTTTTAACTCACCGATTGCTGAATCAGGCATCGTGGGCACCGCAATAGGTTTGGCAATGCGCGGTTACAGCCCGGTTGCCGAAATCCAATTCGACGGATTCATCTTTCCTGCATTCGACCAGATCACATCGCAGCTGGCAAAGCTAACCAACCGCTCAGAGGGTTACCTCAGCATGCCGGTGGTTATTCGTGTTCCATTCGGTGGTGGCATCGGCGCGGTTGAACACCACAGCGAAAGCCCAGAAGCCTACTTTGCTCACACCGCCGGGCTTCGAGTTATCAGCCCGAGCAACCCGAACGATGCCTACTGGATGATTCAGCAGGCCGTTGCCAGCCAAGACCCGATTCTTTTCTTTGAACCAAAACGTCGTTACTGGCAAAAAGGCCCGGTCAACCTTGACGAACCTCCACTGCCAATGCACTCAGCTCGCACCATTCACGAGGGCAATCAAGTTACTGTTGCCTGCTATGGCCCGATGGTCACCGTGGCTCTGCAGGCCGCCGAAATCGCAGCCAGCGAAGGCGTAAGCCTCGAGGTCATCGACATGCGTTCGATGTCACCGATTGACTTCACGACCATCGTCGAATCTGTGAAGAAAACTGGCCGCCTAATCGTGGCTCACGAAGCCAGCACTTTCGTTTCAATCTCAAGCGAGGTTGCTGCCCGCGTTGCCGAACTTGCTTTCTACCACCTCGAAGCACCGGTGCTTCGCGTGGGAGGTTTTGATGTTCCTTACCCACCAGCCAAACTCGAAGAGGTCTTCTTGCCAGATGCCGACCGCATCCTTGAAGCCGTCGACCGAATCTTGGCCTACTAAGAAGGGTTCCCAATGACTCAGCTAGCATTCTTCAACTTGCCAGACGTCGGCGAAGGTCTCACCGAAGCCGAAATCGTGACCTGGCGAGTCAAGCCTGGCGACACCGTTGGCGTGAACCAGATCATCGTTGAAATCGAAACTGCCAAGTCACTGGTTGAACTACCTTGCCCATTCGCTGGCGTAGTTAGCGAACTACTCGCGAACGAGGGCGACACCGTTGAAGTTGGCAAGCCAATCATTTCGGTAGCAGTAGCCGCAGGTTCAGCCGCCCTTCACTCACAGGTTGCCGAGCAAGCAGCGGCAGCTCACCAGGCAGTTTCCGACACCGCAGCCAGCGTTGAAAAAGACGAAAAAGAACCAGCCCCGCTGGTCGGTTACGGTGCCAGCGGTCACGCCGGTTCGCGTCGCCGCGGTCGTGCTGTTCCGGGTGGCATCCCTGCCGTTGCAGCAGCTACCTCAGCGATTCCTGTAGTTTCAGCCGCAGCGGTTGCCGGAGCAATCCCGGTTGCAGTGAGCGAAGAAAGCGTGATCGCCAAGCCGCCGATTCGCAAGCTTGCTCGTGACCTTCACGTTGACATCACCAAAGTGACCCCAACCGGTCACGCCGGTGAAATCACCCGCGAAGACGTGGTGGCGGCCGCCAGCCAAGCCAGCGTATTCCGCAACCTCACCACCCCAGACGCGCCAAGCGAACGCGAAGAGCGAATCCCAGTCAAGGGCGTTCGCAAGGCTATCGCCAATGCCATGGTCAAGTCAGCTTTCGAAGCCCCTCACGTGAGCATCTTCGTTGACGTTGATGCAACTCGCACCATGGAATATGTGAAGCGCCTAAAGAACTCACCAGAC
>JBJTOA010000011.1:0-4039 GCA_046074285.1 Micrococcales bacterium | reverse complement strand
CTTTGGGCATTGCCTTCAAAGATTTCAGCGAAGCGCGAGCAGAGAAACCGCTAATGAGTGAAAACGCAGCAAACGCCGGCGCCCTTTGGGGTGGCCGTTTTGAGGGTGGTCCAGCCGAGTCGCTGGCTGCGCTCAGTCGTTCGCTGCACTTCGACTGGCGACTTGCCAAGTACGACATTCTTGGCACGCGCGCTCACATCAAGGCTTTGCAGTCAGCCGGTTACCTAACCGTTGCCGAGCGCGACAAACTAGACAAAGACCTTCGTGAACTCTGGTCGCGCATCGAAGCTGGCAGCTTCAAGGTGAAGCCAACTGACGAGGATGTCCACAGTGCGCTAGAGCGCGGACTCATTGAAATCAGTGGCAAGGAACTCGGCGGGAAGGTTCGCGCTGGCCGCAGTCGCAATGACCAAATTGCAACACTGATTCGCCTGTATCTGCTTGAAGAAGCAGACCACCTAACCAACCTGGTGCTTCAACTCATCAAAGTGCTCAGCGATCGCGCTGAAGAAAACCTTGGCGTTGCAATGCCTGGTCGCACACACTTTCAGCATGCTCAGCCGGTGCTGCTTTCGCACTCGCTGCTTGCGCACGCCTGGCCGCTGGTTCGCGATCTAGAACGTCTTGAAGACTGGCGCAAGCGCGCTTCTTTCTCGCCCTATGGTGCTGGAGCGCTCGCCGGTAACACTCTCGGTCTCGACCCAAACCTGGTTGCTGAGCAGCTCGGTTTGAAGGGCACTACCGCGAACTCAATCGATGCCACTTCATCACGCGACGTAGTTGCCGAGTTTGCCTTCGTGGGAACTTTGATTTCTATCAACCTGTCTCGCTTCAGCGAAGAGATCATCGCTTGGGCAACCGCAGAGTTCAACTACATCAAGCTCGACGATGCCTACTCAACTGGTTCGTCGATCATGCCTCAGAAGAAGAATCCTGATATTGCAGAGCTTGCTCGCGGAAAAGCCGGGCGTGTGATCGGTGACCTAACCGGTTTGCTTGCAACCCTCAAGGGTCTGCCACTGGCTTACAACCGCGACCTGCAAGAAGACAAGGAGCCAGTGTTCGACATCATTGATACGCTTTCGGTTTTGCTACCTGCATTCACTGGCATGGTCGCAACCATGAAGTTCAACACCGAGCGCATGGAAGAACTAGCACCTGCCGGATTCTCACTCGCAACAGATGTTGCCGAGTGGCTCGTGAAGCAAAAGGTCACCTTCCGTGACGCTCACGAAATCACCGGAAAACTAGTTTCTTACTGCGAGCAAAACCATCTCGAACTTCACGAGGTGCCAGATGCCGAACTTGCCAAGATTTCGAGTCACCTAAAGCCTGCGGTTCGCGATGTGCTTTCAGTTGCAGGATCGATCAAGGCTCGCTCTGGTGCCGGCGGCACCGCAATGCCTCGCGTCATCGACCAACTAACCGACCTGCGCAAGTTTCTTGCGGCTCGAGGCGCATAGCCGTGGCGACTCCTGAGTTTTTAAAGACCCAGTCGAACGATGCATCGTTCAAAGAACTCTGGGAAGAACTTCAGTGGCGCGGTCTAATCGCTCTGTCAACTGACGAAAACGAACTGCGCAAAGCGCTGCAGAAGCCAATCGTTTACTACTGCGGTTTTGACCCAACTGCACCTAGCCTGCACCTCGGCAATCTGGTGCAGCTTCTGTTCATGCGCCGCTTGCAGTTGGCCGGTCACAAGCCGCTCGCGCTGATCGGTGGTTCAACCGGTTTGATCGGTGACCCACGCCCAACCGCAGAGCGCACCCTCAACACCAAAGAGACAGTGGGCGAGTGGGTTGAGAAACTCGGCACTCAGGCTGCTCGTTTCTTGAGCTTCGAAGGCGACAACGCTGCTCGCATGGTGAATAACCTCGACTGGACAGCACCGATGAGCGCAATCGACTTCTTGCGTGAAATTGGCAAGCACTACCGAGTTGGCAAAATGCTCAGCAAGGATGCCGTTTCAGCTCGTTTGAACTCAGACGCTGGCATTAGCTACACCGAGTTCAGCTACCAGATTCTTCAAGGCATGGATTACCTAGAGCTCTACCAGCGCTACGACTGCGTGCTGCAAACTGGCGGCAGCGACCAGTGGGGAAACCTAACTTCTGGCACCGATCTGATTCACCGCGTCACAGGCAACAGCGCTCACGTGATGGCAACGCCACTGATTACCAACTCAGACGGCAAGAAGTTTGGCAAGAGCGAGGGCAACGCGGTTTGGCTAGATGCCGAGATGACCAGCCCTTACGCTTTCTACCAGTTCTGGCTAAACGTTGAAGATGCCGACGTCATCGACCGCCTCAAAGTTTTCACGTTCTTGAGCAAAACCGAGATCGAAGAACTCGCTGACCAAACCACTGCGGCTCCGCACCTGCGTGCAGCCCAGAAGCGCTTGGCCTTCGAGGTAACTTCACTGGTTCACTCTGTCGATGCTGCCAACGCAGCAATCGCAGCATCCGCCGCGCTATTTGGCCAGGGTGAACTAACTGATCTTGATGCAGCAACCCTGGATGCCGCCCTTCGCGAACTGCCTAACTGCCAGGCTAAAGAAGGCGCTGGTGTAATCGAACTTCTCGTGAACACCGGTTTGGTTGAAACCAACAGCGATGGTCGTCGTGCGATTGAGCAGGGCGGGGTTTACCTGAACAACGTCAAGGTTGAATCGGTAAATGCAACCCTCGATAACACCATTCACGGCAAATACGCAGTGCTTCGCCGCGGCAAGAAGTCGCTCGCCGGTATTTTCGTAGCTTAACTGTCGGTTGCCTGGTCTAGCTTTTAGCCATGATTAATTGGCTTTTGGTGTACTTCGGTTTTCGCGAGGGTAAAACAAGATTCCCGCTACTGACGATGCTTTGCTTGCTAGTTGGGGTTTATTTTGCCCTAGCGCTTGCTTTTCCAACGGCACCAAAAAATCCATTACCCGATCTGAACGTTATCGTGACACCAGATCGACTCGACCATATCGACGTTTGGTGGCGTGACTACTTGAACTGCCACGTTGTTTTGCACAGTGTTTGACTAGCACCGCTACTCAAATGCAAATCAGTTTTAGAAGCGATTGCCGAACTAAAAGTCAACGAGTTCAATCCTGAAGCCAGTAATCGATCCGGCGACTAGGTTTTCGCGCTTTCGCACCTCGGCCTTCACCGGCAAGATGTAGCAGCCTGCTTTTGAATCGGGAAAAATCGAGGTTCGCCATTTCGAACTTCCGCAGGTAACGTCTACCCGGACAGAGCCGAAGCCTCTGCGAAAAGGGGCGCTGACCTCGCGAATCTCTTCAGAAATAGCGATTGGCAGGTTGGCAAAGTGCCAAGCCTCTTGAGCTGACCAAAGGTACAACTCGCTTTCAAACCGGTATTTCATGCTCCAAATCTCTCGTAGAACAAGAAAATTGCAAAATCTTTAAAGAATTTTCGTGAAATTGCCCGTTTTGATTTGACAGCCCCGTTACCTTTCCGTAATCTTTTATCTGTTGCCCAAAGCTGTGACAGTTCTGATTAGAAAGTCCAGATCAAGTGCAACCAATCAAACTTCTAGAGAAAAGCCTTTACCGGCTTTTACTTTTGTGTTTTGATTGAACTTCCACGAAAAAACTTCGCGTGTCGGTTTGACATGAGACGTTTTGGTGGTAAGTTAGAGAAGTTGCTCTGAAGACGACTAGAGATAGAAATCCTCAGATGCATCCGATCTTTGAGAACTCAACAGCGTGCACATTGTCGATACCAACAAACTCGACTAGCTTCGGTTAGTCGAAAACAAATTGGTTAGACAGATTGTCAGACAATCTGATTTAGTCAGATCAAATTTGATTCCCCCAATTTCCGGGGGTTTCGTAAAACTTCGTTCTTCGGAACGAAAACATTTTTTACGGAGAGTTTGATCCTGGCTCAGGACGAACGCTGGCGGCGTGCTTAACACATGCAAGTCGAACGATGAACCTGGAGCTTGCTCCGGGGGATTAGTGGCGAACGGGTGAGTAACACGTGAGCAATCTGCCCTTGACTCTGGGATAACTGCGGGAAACTGTAGC
>JBJTOA010000010.1:0-8586 GCA_046074285.1 Micrococcales bacterium | reverse complement strand
CTTCAGCGTCGCCACCAGAAACTGGTTGAAGAAGCACCTGCGCCATTCTTGTCGGATGACCAGATCAAGCGCCTTTACGAATCGTCAAAAGCAATCTTGAAAGAGGTCGGTTACCAAGGTGCAGGAACCTGTGAGTTCCTAGTAGCCCTTGATGGCACCATCTCGTTCCTCGAGGTCAACACTCGCCTTCAGGTTGAGCACCCTGTTTCTGAAGAGGTTACCGGTCTCGACTTAGTTCGCGAGCAGTTCCGTTTGGCCGAGGGCGGAAAGCTCGACTACAGCGACCCTGTTATCAAAGGTCACTCATTCGAGTTTCGTATCAACGGCGAAGATGCCGGTCGCAACTTTATGCCAGCCCCTGGCAACGTCAAGCTATTCAAGGCACCTAGCGGACCAGGCGTTCGCGTTGACACCGGTGTTGAATCTGGCGATGTAATCAGCGGCTCATTCGACTCAATGATTGCCAAGCTCATCGTCACTGGCTCAAGCCGCGAAGAAGCACTGGCTCGCTCACGTCGTGCGCTCGCTGAAATGCAGGTTGAGGGCATGCCTACCGTGCTGCCATTCCACAAGAAGATTGTCAATGACCCAGCCTTCATCGGCTCAAACGGCAAGTTTGGCATTTACACTCGCTGGATTGAAACCGAGTGGAACAACGATATTCCAGCATTCGATTCTGAAGCTGAAGAGCTAGCTGGCCCAGCAACTCGCAACACCGTGGTGGTAGAGGTAGGTGGCAAGCGCATTGAAGTGACTTTGCCTGCTCACCTAGCAAGCCATTCCCACGGCTCGGCAGCAGCAGCCCCAGCGACTCAAAAGCGCGCCAAGAAAGCAGCGGCTAACACTGCCACTGGTAATGCCATCAAGGCTCCCATGCAATCAACAGTTGTGAAAATCAATGTTCAGATTGGCGACGAAATTGCGCAGGGTGACCTGGTGGTAGTTCTAGAAGCCATGAAGATGGAACAGCCGCTGACCAGCCACAAGGCCGGAAAGATCAAGTCGATTGGCGCGGCCGTAGGCGAAACTGTTTCAGCCGGAACTGTTCTGCTCGAGTTCGAAGACTAAGGCCTTTAAACAAAAAAGCCGCCGATTATTTCGGCGGCTTTTTTGTTTGGTCTATGCGCTTGGCAAGTGCAGATCTTGCGCCGCTTCTTGGATTGCACCAGATAGCGATGGGTAAACCGTAAAGGTTCTCGCGAACTCATCTACCGTCAGGCGATTTTCAACTGCGATTGCAATCGGGTAAATCAGATCGCTTGCTCGAGGTGCAACCACAACTCCACCGATTACGGTTCCGCCATTTGAACAAATCAACTTCACGAAACCTTCTTCGATACCCATCATCTTGGCACGAGGGTTTTCGGTGAGGTCAATCTTTGTGATGTGACCATTTACTTTGCCAGCTTTGAGATCTGCTTCGCTCCAACCGACGGTGGCAATTTCAGGTGCGGTGAAAACGTTGGATGCTAGGTTGCGCAGTTCAGTAGGAACCGCAATATCACCCATAGTGTGAAAGACCGCGGTTCTACCCTGCATCGCAGAAACCGAGGCGAGTGGCATGAAGTCGGTGCAGTCACCAACCGCATAAACATTTGCTCTAGTGGTACGAGCAACTTTGTTGACGTGGATGTGACCTGATTCAGTGAGCTGAATGCCCGCTTCTTCGAGACCCAAATCTTGAGTGTTCGGAATCGAACCGACGGCCATTAGACAGTGGCTGCCCTTGATTACTTCGCCAGATGCCAGAGTTACCTCAACACCTGAACCGGTGTTTACAACTTTGTCAGCGCGGGCTTGACTCTTGATGTTGATACCGCGACCAACGAACACGTCTTGAATTACCTTTGCAGCATCTTTGTCGCTACCAGGCAGAACCATGTCACGAGATGAAATCAAAGTTACTTCAGAACCGAGGTATGAATAGGCCGAGGCGAACTCAGCACCGGTAACACCAGAACCAACCACGATCATGTGCTCTGGCACTTCTTTGAGGTTGTAAAGCTGAGTCCAGGTGAGAATACGGTCACCGTCTGGCATCGCAGTTGCTAGCAATCTAGGGTGAGCGCCGACCGCGAGAATAATCGTTTTAGCTTCGATACGTTCAGTTATGCCGTCATCGATGGTGTCGACGACGACGTGGTGATTGCCATCGAGTTTTCCGGTTCCGTTAATTACTCGAACGCCAGCTTCAAGCAGGTTCTTGAGCATGTCACTAGATTGCTCTTCTGCCAAACGCATCAATCTCGCGTTGATTACTGAGAGGTCAATCTCGACTTTTGGCTTGATGACCTGACCGGCGAAGGCAAACTTGACACCCATGTTTGGGGCTTGCAGAACCTGTTGAGCAGCCTCAGCGGTTGCAATCAGAGTCTTCGACGGAACCACATCGGTGAGAACTGCATTTCCGCCAACGCCCTTGCGTTCGATGAGGGTAACTTCTGCACCGAGCTGACGGCCAGCTAGAGCAGCTTCATAGCCGCCTGGGCCGCCACCAATGATGACGATGTGATGTGGTTTGGTTTCTACGGGCACGTAACTATTCTGGCCGAACTAGAGCAAACTGCGAGACAACTTGGCTTTTAGTTCTTCGATGTCAAGTACTTGCTCGAGCACTATAACTTCTGAGGGCAACCCCTTCAGATGTTCGGCAAGATCTTTAGTGGTCAAAATAATCTGGGCATCACGCTGACTCTGAGCTCGCTCGAGGCTAACCGCGTCGACGGTGGCTTCAACTCCGATGGCTTTGAGAACCTTTTCGGCATTGATTTTGAGAATCATTGAGGTTCCCATGCCTGCTCCGCAGACCGCGACTATCTTCATAGTTTCATTCTTACCCAGCGCCAGTCAGCAAGCGAATCCGATGTGCGTTGAGGCGAATCATTTCACCCAGATTTTACTTGCGGGCTTGTTTGAAACCTTCGCTGATGAGATCAACTAGTTCTTCGCGCTCTTCAAGATCTAAGAATGACGCGTCGGCTGCATTCAACTGGAACTGCTCAAGGTCGCCCAAGCTGTAATCGAAAGCCTCGGTCAAAAGCTCAAGCTCTCGAGTCAAACTGGTCTGACTCTGCAGGCGGTTGTCAGTGTTTACAGTCACCTTGAAACCGATGTCGTAGAGCGCATCGAATGGGTGGTCTTCGATTGTCGGCTTGCCTTCGTATTCGACACCCTCAAACTTGAGTGCATCAGTTTGCAGGTTAGAAGAAGGGCATAGTTCAAGCGCGATATCGCGGTCATAGACCCAGCGGGCTACTGGCCCTAGCTGAACAAAGTCAGAGCCACCATCAGATTCAACAAACAGGATGTCCTCTGCGATGCGCACACCGTGACCCAGGCGAAGGGCGCGGCCGTTCACCAGTGCATCCTTGATCGACTCAATACCATCTGCTTCACCGGCGTGAATGGTCACTGGGAACAGCTCGCTCGCGAGGTAGTCAAATGCCACCTTGTGGCGAACTGGCAAGAAGCCCTTTTCAGCACCGGCAATGTCGAAGCCGACAACACCTTCGTTGCGGTGACGAACTGCGAGTTCAGCAATTTCAAGGCCGCGATCTGCGTGACGCATTGCGGTCACCAACTGACCGGTGCGCAAGAAACCGCCCTGACTTTCGACATTTGCCATGGCTTCTTCGAGGCCGTCTTGAACTGCGGTTACAGCTTCGTCAAGTGACAACCCGGCGCGAAGGTGCTGTTCAGGAGCCCAGCGAACTTCGCCATAGATGATTCCGTCGTTGGCGAGGTCCATCGCGAATTCATATGCCACACGCTTCAGTGCTGCAGCGGTTTGCATTACAGCGGTGGTGTGGTCAAAGGTTGTCAGGTACTCAACCAGCGAGCCAGAGTCAGAAGCTTTGAAGAACCACTCGCGAAGCGCTTTGGCTTCGTGCTCAGGAAGGTTGTAACCAATGTCAGAGGCAAGCTCGATTACGGTTTGCGGGCGAAGACCACCGTCGAGGTGATCGTGAAGCGAAATTTTAGGAAGTTCGCGAATGTTGAACTTAGACATGGTTTCCTTACTGCAGTCTCGAAGTGATGACGATTTGGCCACTGGCGATTGCCGTTTTTAGCGTTTCGATTTGATTCGAGAAGTCTTGGTTGAATGCTATGTCATGCGGGCCGACTAGTTCGACACCCTGGTTGGCGAGAGTGCCAAGATACTCTCCTGTGAGACCCGCATTGAAAGTGCCATCGAGATCAGCGCCGATGGCTTCTGACACATCACGCTGAATATTCAGCAGCACCGAGGCCAAAACTGCCGACTTAGTTTCTGAAACACTCTCGCCGGCATACCAGTTTGCAAAGGTTCCGATGATCGAAACTTTTTGACCGCTCAGTGACACTGCCTCTACGGCTCTGGAAGCAGCGCCGGTCTGCTGCGTCGAACCAACTACCGGAACAATAATGTCTGCGCCTTGCCTGATGAAATCTTTGATTGCGGTTTCGGTTTCAGCAGGGTTAGCTTGACCCATGGTCAACCAGTAGTCGCTCAGCGATGTTGCCTGACCGAGAATCACAACGTTCGTTTGATTTTTAGCATTCGCGTATGCAACCCCTTGGCTGAACCCAGCTAGCATTGCGAGTTCGGCGCGATTCAGAGTGTCTGCAAAACCTGCAACCACCTTGGTTTCGCTCTGGGTAGCGGCTAGATAACCAGCCAAGAAACTACCTTGGGCGCTGTCGTAGCTCAGACTCTTGACGTTAGAAAGTTCTGCGGCACTCAAACCGCTAGCTTCACCGAGCGAGTACGGGCGGCCGTGAACCTCGACGAAGTTTGTGTTCGGGTACTGTGCCGCATTCTTCTCGATGACTTCTGCAGCCCCACCGACAGCTACCACCATGTCACAGTTAAAATCCATTGCTGTTGCCAGCGCAGTTTCGTAATCACTGTAGGTCGCGTTTGCGCTGACAGAGACCTGTCGCAGTTTGATGCCGAACTGCGCTTGCGCCTGCAGTGCCCCTAGGAATGTGAGCGAACCCACTGACTGGTCATCCAAGCCGAAGTTGTCAGAGAGAACGCAGCCCATGTAATCGACGGGAGTTGGTGTGGCATCTTTCTCAAGTTGCGAGCAACCCGTGAGAACCGCCACTGAAACCAGCGCACCTATCAATTGCTTAAGCATCAAAATCCCTAGAGCAGGTCGCTGTGCCCGGTTGCTTTAAGTGCGTCTACCAAACTCTTTACACGCTGAGCATGTTCCTTGGTGGTAACCAAAAGTGCATCCGGGGTGTCAACCACGATTACATCTTCGAGGCCGATCAGTGCGATTAATCGATCGGTGTCTGAAACGAGGATGCCGCTTGACGAATCTGCCAGCACCTTGGCGTTGCCTAGCACCGCCAAATTACCGCGACGACCCTGGGACTGTAGTTCTGCGATAGCCGCGAAGTCACCGACATCGTGCCAGGTGAATTCTGCCGGCACTACTGCTACCAACCCAGCTTCTGCCGCAGGCTCAGCAATCGAGTAGTCGATGGCGACTTTCTTGAGGGTCGGCCAAATCTTTTTGACTACTGAAGCTCTTGCGTCGGTATCCCAAGCTGCAGCCAATTCGAGAATGCTGGCGCAAAGTTCGGGTTCAGACTTCTTCAGCTCTTCGATTAGAACAGAAGCTTTCGCGATAAACATTCCGGCATTCCAGAGATAGTTTCCCGACTCGACATATTTGCGAGCCTTGGCAATGTTTGGTTTCTCGACAAACTTTGCTACATCCCGAGCACTCGGTGCGCCTTCAACTTTGAGTGCATCACCAGTCTTGATGTAACCGAAACCTACCGATGGTTCGGTTGGTTTGATTCCGATGGTCACAATCTTTCCGGTGGCAGCCACCTCAACCGCTTCACGAACTGTGGCCTGGAACATCGCATCTTCAAGAATTACGTGGTCGGCTGCAAAAGAGCCAACGATTACTTCTGGGTCGCGCTGCGCGAGAATGGCAGCCGCCAATACGATTGCCGCGGTCGAGTCTTTCGGTGAGAGCTCGAGCACGAGTTGGTTGTCTGACAGGTCTTCGATCTGGTCACGCACCGCACTCTGGTGGCTCTCGCCAGTGACAATTAAAATATGTTCTTTGCCCGCGAGCGGAATAAGGCGATCCCAGGTGTCTTGCAAAAGGGTCTGGCCAGAGCCGGTCAGGTCATGCAAAAACTTAGGTGCTGAAGCGCGGCTCAGTGGCCACAGTCGAGAACCAACCCCACCAGCCGGAATAATCGCGTGAAAACGCGACATCGCTTCGCTTGATTTACTCATAACAAGTAGCCTACCGAAGCCTTACTTACCCACCTAGTTCACCAACTCTCACTTCCGTTCAGCGGTAGCAGGCGAGATGCATCGTTAAAAAGGTTTAGACTTTTTTCGAGCGTCTGATTGGCGCGTTTCAAGGAGGATTCACTTGGCTCAGAAGCCTGCTGGCACTCTTTACCGTGGCCGAGTCGGAATGTGGTCATGGGTACTGCACCGAATCACCGGTATTGCAATTTACTTTTTCCTACTGGTGCACATTCTCGACACCTCACTAACTCGTATTGACCCTGAGGCATATAACGCTGTAATGGGTGCCTACAAAACCGTAATCATGGGCATTGGTGAGTTGGGTCTGGTGGCTGCCATCCTCTTTCACGCATTAAACGGTATTCGCGTGATTTTGATTGATTTCTGGCGCAAGGGCACAAAGTACCAGAATGTGATGTTCTGGATTGTGATCGCCCTAGCAGTCATCTTGTTCGCCGGATCTGCTGTTCGTCAGATCACCCACATTTTGAACTACTAAGAAAGGAACGCAAAATGGTAGTAATCGAAACCCCAAACAGCGCTCCTCGCAAGCGCGGATTCCGCTGGGAGAAATTCCTCTGGATGTACATGCGCATTTCTGGCGCGCTTCTAGTAGTGATGATTTTCACCCACCTGCTCTGGAATCTCTTCTTGCCAGAAAACGGCGTAGCCTCAATCAACTTCGCATTCGTTGCAGGCAAATGGGCTAGCCCGTTCTGGCAGTTCTTTGACGGTCTGCTGCTTTGGCTAGCACTTATTCACGGCAGCAATGGTATGCGTACCATCATCAACGACTACACCGAGCGTGCTTGGCTTCGTAAGACCTGGTTGGTCTTGCTGGCTATCACAACCGTGGCGCTTCTAGTTCTGGGAACTTTGGTTATTGCCTTCTTCGACCCATGCATCGACCCAGAAGCAGTCAACTACCTTCCAAGCATCTGCAAGTAATCCAAAGGAAATCAGATTGTCTAACCAAAAGGTTCACCACCACGAATACGACATCATCATCGTTGGTGCTGGTGGAGCAGGTATGCGTGCGGCTATCGAAGCCGGACCACATGCTAAGACCGCTGTAATCAGCAAGCTCTTCCCTACCCGTTCGCACACCGGCGCAGCACAGGGTGGTATGGCCGCAGCTCTTGCCAACGTTGAAGAAGATAGCTGGGAGTGGCACACCTTCGACACCGTCAAGGGTGGTGACTACCTGGTTGATCAGGATGCCGCCGAGATTCTTGCAAAAGAATCTGTGCAGGCAGTTATCGACCTAGAGAACATGGGTCTGCCATTCAACCGCACCCCAGACGGCAAGATTGACCAGCGTCGCTTCGGTGGTCACACTCGCGACCACGGCAAGGCTCCGGTTCGCCGCTCGTGCTACGCGGCAGACCGCACCGGTCACATGATTCTTCAGACCCTGTACCAGAACTGCGTCAAGCTTGGCATCGAGTTCTACAACGAGTTCTACGTTCTTGACCTTTTGATGAACGACGGCAAACCTGCTGGTGTGGTTGCCTATGAGCTTGCAACCGGTGACCTGCACGTCTTCGCTGGTAAGGCAATCATTTTCGCAACCGGTGGTTTCGGAAAAATCTTCAAGACCACCTCGAACGCTCACACCCTCACCGGTGACGGTGTAGGGATCATCTGGCGCAAGGGTCTTCCGCTCGAAGACATGGAGTTCTACCAGTTCCACCCGACCGGTCTAGCTGGTCTGGGAATCCTGCTCTCTGAAGCAGCCCGCGGCGAGGGAGGCATCCTTCGTAATGCCAGCGGCGAGCGCTTCATGGAACGCTATGCCCCAACCATCAAAGACCTAGCCCCGCGCGACATGGTTGCTCGCGCGATGGCCAATGAGGTTCGCGAAGGTCGCGGTGCCGGCCCGCACAAAGACTACGTTTTGCTTGACCTCACTCACCTACCACCAGAGGTGATTGACGCGAAGCTGCCTGACATCACCGAGTTTGCTCGCACCTACCTCGGCGTTGAGCCATACACCGAACCGGTTCCGGTGTTCCCTACCGCTCACTACGCTATGGGCGGCATCCCAACCAACATCAAGGCCGAGGTTCTGCGCGACAACGACACTGTTGTTCCAGGTCTTTACGCCGCTGGTGAATGTGCCTGTGTTTCGGTTCACGGCGCAAACCGTCTTGGAACCAACTCGCTGCTAGACATCAACGTCTTTGGAAAGCGTGCCGGAATCTACTCGGTTGAATACGCAAAGAACGCCGACTTCGTACCAGTGCCAAAGGGTGCTGTAGACGACGTTGTGAAACTGCTGAGCGATGTTCGCAATAGCAAGGGCAACGAGAAGG
>JBJTOA010000009.1:0-12656 GCA_046074285.1 Micrococcales bacterium | reverse complement strand
GTGCTCCGCAGGCTCTTTTCGAGGATGCCCAGACCAGCGCACTCGGTCAAAACGCACTGGTGATCCGTGTGCAACCAGACGAAGGCGTGACCATCAGATTTGGTTCGAAGGTTCCTGGAGTTGGCATGCAGGTGCGCGATGTGACCATGGACTTCGGTTACGGCCACGCATTCACCGAGCAAAGCCCTGAAGCCTATGAACGTCTAATTCTCGATGTGCTTCTCGGTGACCCACCACTGTTCCCTCGCCACGAAGAAGTTGAACTCTCTTGGAAGATTCTCGACCCGATTGAAGAGTTCTGGGCTAAGCAGGGCCAACCAGAGCAGTATCGCCCTGGAACTTGGGGCCCTGATTCAGCTGACCGCATGATGGCCGTTGATGGCCGCGCTTGGAGACGCCCGTGATCGTTGATTTGCCAAACACTACTATCAGCAAGGTTTCAAAGCAGCTGGTAAGCATTCGCGAAACCGGTGGGGCTGTTGCCCTGGGTCGCGTGCTAACCCTGGTTATTGAAACCGACTTCAAGGGAATCGAACCAGCAATCAAAGCTGCTAACGAAGCTTCACGCGAACACCCTTGTCGCGTGATCGTTCTCGCTGATGACCCGAAGGCTAGCAAGAAAGACGCACGTCTGGATGCTCAGATTCGCGTTGGCGGCGACGCCGGTGCAAGCGAGGTTATCGTGCTTCGTGCTTACGGTGAAGCTTCGAGCGATGCCGAAGGTTTGGTAACCGGCTTGCTTCTGCCAGATGCCCCTGTGGTGGCTTGGTGGCCAGGCGAAGCGCCTGAAAATGCTGCCAAGTCTGAAGTCGGGCGCATCGCACAGCGACGCATCACTGACTCAGCAAGTCAGAAGAACCCGCACGAATTTCTTCGCAAGCTATCAAAGACCTACACCCCTGGCGATAGCGACTTCGCCTGGACTCGCCTAACTCTATGGCGTCAGCAACTTGCAGTTCTGCTTGACCAGCCGCCTTACGAGCCGGTAATCAAGGTTGACGTGACTGCAGCGGTTGACTCCCCTAGCGCCGAACTTCTAGCAGCTTGGCTTGAGCTAAAACTCAAGGTTCCGGTTTACATGCACCGCAGAGCACGCGGTGAGCAGGTTCACGGAATTCACGGAGTGAAGCTGACCCGCAAGTCTGGGGCGATTGAAGTTGTTCGCAACGTCCCCGATGTTGCAACCCTCACTTCTCCTGGTAACCCGAGCCGCGATATTTCGATGCCGCGTCGAAGCTTGCGTGACTGTTTGAGCGAAGATCTTCGTCGCCTCGACCCAGACGACGCCTTTGGCAAAGTTATTACGCAGTGCTTCGGCCCGAAGGTAACCAAGCCTTCAGTCACTGGCCCAAAGGGTGTTGTTCGCACCAAGGGTAAAGCGTGAGTCGACTGATTCAACTGCAGAGTGATGTCTCTGGCGTCGCTCAGGCAGCGGCCGATGCGTTCATCCATTTTTTGGCACACACTCTAGAAACTCAGGCTGAAGCGCACGTTTCAATCACGGGTGGAACCGCGGGTATCAAAACGCTTGAGGCAATTGGTTCACATGAGTCAATTGGTGATGTCGACTGGTCTAGAGTTCACATTTGGTGGGGCGACGAGCGCTTTGTGAATGGCGATTCTGCAGATCGCAACGCGGTGCAGGCATATGACGGCTTTCTCGCCCAGCTGCCTTTAGCTCACGATAAAGTTCACGTTTTCCCGGCAGCCGATGAGATTCCTGACTTGGATGCCGCCGCTTCAAACTTTGCTGAGCACGTGCAGAAATACGCTGGCGCTGGATTCATTGATTTTGATTTGACCCTGCTCGGTATGGGGCCAGACGGGCACATCGCTAGCCTATTCCCCGGCAAAGTCGAACCAGGTTCAGGTGTTTCTATCTACGCCGAACACGACTCCCCTAAGCCACCGGCTCAACGCTTGAGTTTTAGCTACGAAGCAATCAATCGATCAAAACAGATTTGGTTCCTGGTGGCAGGTGCAGATAAAGCGGATGCAGCTGCAGTGCCATTTTCAGATAATCCAACTGCATTACCGGTCGGACGGGTAGCCGGAATTGAACGTACTATTTGGTTTATTGATCAGGCTGCTGCCAGCCAAATTGACCTGAGCGAAATAGCTGACTAAGCGCTGGCGTTAGCTGCAGCAGCTTCTGCGAGGCGAATGCGACGTTCGCGAACAGCCTCAACTGCTTCTTCGAGAAGAGCCTTCTGCTCAGCCTCGGTGCGACGCTCTTTCACATAAGCAAGGTGAGTCTTGTAAGGCTCGTGCTTTGCGATTAGCGGTGGGTTTTCTTTGTCGATTCCAGCTGGGAAACCACAGCTTGGGCAATCGATTTCGATTGGCATTTCTTCTGGTTCGAGACTGGCTGCATATTGCTGCTTAGTCTCGTGACCCTTGGCACAGTAAAACTCGAGAGCAATACGTTCGGCTTTGAAGCCACGGTCTTGCTCGCCCATTGGGCCAGCGCCGATGCGTGATCCCCGAATTGCGCTACCGGCATTGTTCATTAGTTGAGTCCGAATCTAGTGAATAGTCCGAGTGTGATAACAACAGCGATCCACACCAATCCGAGGATGATGGTGATGCGGTTTAGGTTGCGTTCAGCAACACCTGATGAACCCACTGCGCTTGAAAGGCCACCACCGAACATGTCGCTCAAGCCGCCACCGCGACCCTTGTGAAGAAGGATTAGCAGGGTTAGCAAGAAACTGGTGATTGCAAGCAATACCTTGAGGGCAATGTCAATCGCAGTAATTGGGAATGAGTTCATGATTTTCCTATTTTACAGTGCAAGGTGCTTTTTGAATCTAGCAATACCGCTGAATTCCTCGGCATCAAGTGAGGCTCCACCCACTAGTACGCCGTCAACTTCAGGGCTGCGCAAGAAGCCAGCAACGTTGGCGGCCTTTACAGATCCGCCGTAGAGGATGCGAGTAGCCTGGGCTACTTCGTCGCCGGCAACCTGCGCGATTGCCTCGCGAATCTTGCCGCAGACGCTAGCTGCTTCTTCAGGGGTAGCAACCTTGCCTGTACCGATAGCCCAAACTGGTTCGTAAGCAATCACGAATTCGCCAAGTTGCTGGTTTGAAAGTGCAGCTATGGTTTGAGCAACAGGCACAGCTGCTGCTCCCTGCTGCTCGAGTTCTTCAAGAGTTTCGCCAACGCATATCACTGGTACTAGACCGTGTCTAAAAGCAGCTGCCGTTTTGGCGTGAACTACTTCATCGTTTTCAGAGTGGTAGGTGCGTCGCTCAGAGTGACCGATGAGAACGTACTTCACATCGAGTGGCTTCAGGAAAGCGCCTGAAACTTCGCCGGTGTAAGCGCCAGAATCCTGAGCAGAAAGGTCTTGAGCACCAAGGCCAAGTTCGAACTTTTCACCCTCGATAAGCAACTGCACAGAACGCAGATCAACGAAAGGTGGGAAAACCACAACTTCGCCATCCTTGGTATCGTGATTTGCATCGCGAAGCGCAAAACCAAGCTTCTGGGTAAGGGCGATTGCCTGCTTCCAGTCGAGGTTCATCTTCCAGTTGCCAGCGATTAGCGGAATACGCTCTGCCATGATTACTTTTCCCATCCGAGAATAACTAGACCAGGCAGCTCTTTGCCCTCGAGGAATTCGAGGCTAGCGCCACCACCGGTTGAAATGTGACCGAACTGCTCATCTGCAAACCCGAGGATGCGAACCGCAGCGGCTGAGTCGCCACCGCCAACCACGCTGAGGCCGTGAACTTCGGTAAGTGCCTGGGCGACAGCCTTGGTTCCACCAGCAAACTTGTCAATTTCAAAAACGCCCATTGGGCCGTTCCAGAAGACGGTCCTCGAGGCAGCGATTTCAGCAGCGAAAGCCTTGGCAGATTCTGGGCCGATGTCTAGACCGAGACCCTTATCGCCAAATGGACTGCTTTCGATTGCGTCAGCAGCTGTGACAGCAACCTCGGCATCAGCGCCAAACTTGCTGGCAACCACGATGTCAGTTGGCAAAACAACTTCGACGCCCAGCTCAGCGGCGCGCTTCAGGTAGTTCTGACAGGTTTCAATCTGATCTGCCTCAAGCAGAGAAGAACCAACCTTGTGTCCGAGGGCAGCCAAGAATGTGAAAACCATTCCTCCGCCTACGAGAAGTTTGTTCACGTTCGGTAGCAGGTGGTCGATTACGCCTAACTTGTCGCTAACCTTTGAGCCTCCCAGAACCACCGCGTATGGGCGCTCAGGAGTTTTGGTGAGCCTGGTCATGACATCGATTTCTTTTTCGATGAGTAGACCGGCAGCACTTGGAATCAGTGAGGGTAGCTCGTAAACGCTGGCCTGCTTGCGGTGCACTACACCGAAGCCGTCGCCTACGTAGAAATCTGCGAAGGTAGCCAGTTGCTGCGCGAAAGCTTTGCGCTCTTCGGCATCTTTGCTGGTTTCGGCTGCGTTGAAGCGCAGGTTTTCAAGAACTGCGACTCCCCCATTGTCAAGCGCCTTGACTGCACCCTTGGCATCGCTGCCCACGGTGTCGGTTGCGAAGAGCACTGGCTGCCCGAGCAGTTCGCCGAGGCGAGTGGCTGCAGGTTCGAGTGAGTACTTTTCGTCAGGAGCGCCCTCTGGGCGACCGAGGTGCGAGATCACAATGACCTTCGCACCTTGGTCAACCAAGTGCTTAATGGTAGGAACTGAGGCCACAATGCGACCGTCGTCGGTAATTTTCTTGCCGTCGAGAGGAACGTTCAGGTCACAACGAATAATGACCCGCTTGCCCTCTAGGTTTGGCAGCGTGGCGAGAGTTCGCAAAGGTTTTCCTTAGAGCTTGCTAGCTACTAGCTCGGTAAGGTCTACCAAGCGGTTTGAGTAGCCCCACTCGTTGTCGTACCAAGAGCTGATCTTCACGGTGGTGCCGCCGATTACCTTGACCAAACCTGCATCGAAGATCGATGAGTGTGGGTCGGTAACGATGTCTGCCGAAACGATTGGGTCTTCGGTGTAAGCCAAGATTCCCTTTAGTGCGCCTTCAGCAGCTGCAGCCTTGTAAGCAGCCTTGATTTCGTCGATGGTGACCTCGCGCTTGGCAACCAAGGTTAGGTCGGTGATTGAGCCGGTAGGTACCGGAACGCGAAGAGCGTAACCGTCTAGCTTGCCCTTTAGCTCAGGAAGAACCAATCCGATTGCCTTTGCAGCACCGGTTGAAGATGGAACGATGCTGAGAGCTGCTGCGCGAGCGCGGTGCAGGTCGCTGTGTGGTCCGTCGTGGAGGTTCTGGTCGGCGGTGTAAGCGTGAACCGTGGTCATCAAACCGTTCTCGATGCCGAAGGTGTCGTTGAAGACCTTAGCTAGTGGAGCCAAGCAGTTGGTGGTGCAAGATGCGTTCGAGATGATGTGCATGGTGTCGCCATCATATTCGTGGCTGTTTACGCCCATTACGAAGGTGCCGTCTACGTCGGTACCAGGTGCAGAGATCAAAACCTTCTTTGCGCCTGCTTCGATGTGCTTCTTTGCATCTGCTGCATTGGTGAAGCGACCGGTTGACTCGATAACGATGTCAACACCTAGCTTTCCCCAACCAAGTGCGGCTGGGTCGCGCTCTGCCAAAACCTTGATGGTCTGTGAGCCAACGATGATGGTGTCACCCTCAACGCGAACGTCGAATGGGAGGCGGCCGGTGATTGAGTCGTACTTCAGCAGGTGAGCAAGGCTCTTAGGGTCGCTGAGGTCGTTTACTGCGACGATCTCGAGATCGCTGCCCTTTGAAAGAGCTGCGCGAAGGTAGTTACGTCCGATACGGCCAAAGCCGTTAATTCCAATGCGAGTAGCCAAAAGAATCTCCCGATTTTTGAGTGGTTGTTTAGATAGAAATGTCCCGCAACATTGGGTGGACAAACTTCTTCTAGATTAGCAGCAGACCGCTTGTTTGTGCGCGTGCCGCCTCAAATCTTGCCTGAACATCTGGCCAAGAAACAATGTTCCAGTAGGCCTTCACGTAGTCAGCTTTGACGTTCTGGTAGTCGAGGTAGAAGGCGTGTTCCCACATGTCGAGCATGAGAAGCGGGATGCTGGCAGGTGCCAGGTTGCCCTGGTGGTCGTAAAGCTGCTCGATGATTAGCTTCTGACCGAGGGTGTCCCAAGCCAAAATGTTCCAACCGCTTCCCTGGATGCCCAGTGCAGAGGCGTTGAAGTGCGCCATGAAGCGATCCCATGAACCGAATGCTTCGTCAATCGCAGCTGCGAGTTCACCGGTCGGCTTGTCGCCACCCTCAGGTGAAAGGTTCAGCCAGAACACGCCGTGGTTGATGTGACCGGCGAGGTTGAATGCTAGGTCTTTTTGAAGTTTGTTGATGTTTACCAGGTTGTTTTCCGCGCGGGCGGCATCCATGGCCTCTAGTGCAGCATTTGCACCGTTTACATAAGCAGCGTGGTGCTTGTCGTGGTGAAGCTCCATGATTTTGCCAGAAATGAAAGGTGCTAGAGCTCCGTAGTCATAGGTGAGATCTGGAAGGGTGTATTTAGCCATGGCGTGCTCCTTAGTTACTGCTTGGTGTTTTGATTCTAATCGTCAATGCCCTCTGGCAAAAAGGCATCTGTCGCAGGAATTCCAAGTTCAGAGGCTTTTTTATCTGCCATCGCCAGCAGACGCCGAATTCGACCCGCAATAGCGTCTTTGCTCATCGGCGGAACAGCGAGGTGGCCGAGTTCATCGAGGCTAGCTTGCTTGTTGTCTAGGCGAAGTTGACCAGCGTAACGAAGGTGCTCAGGAATCTCATCACCGAGAATCTCAAGGGCTCGGGCAACTCTGGCTCCCGCTGCAATCGCAGCATTTGCTGAGCGGCGAAGGTTGGCATCATCGAAGTTAGCCAGACGATTTGCAGTTGCGCGCACTTCACGCAAGACTCGCTTCTCTTCCCACTTCAAAACCTGCTGGTGAGCCCCCATCTGCACGAGCATTGCCGCAATAGCATCGCCTTCGCGAATCACTACTCTGAAGCTGTCTCTAACCTCTCGGGCTTTTGCATTTGGCACTTCAAGTCGGCGGGCAAGTCCCGAGAGAGCCATAGCAAGTTCGTTGGTTCCAACGGTTAGCTCGAGGGCTGCAGATCGCCCCGGATCAGTGAGGGTTCCCCTTGCTAAGAAAGCTCCGCGCCAAGCCGCTTGGGCTTCAGCTTTTGAGCCAATCACAATTCGGTTAGGCAAACCCTTCACCAGTTGCTGGTGTGCATCTAGCAGGTTCAACTGTCGAACTAAAAAGTCAGCCTGACTCAAGACTTTTACCTGGTACTTGGCAACCCTTCTCAGACCGCTCGGTTGAATGCTGAGAATTTCGCTTTCTACGCCGAAAAGCTCACCGAGGTCTTTGCGAACTTTACGAGCGAGGGTCGGGTGGTCGAGTTCAATCAATATCGTGTGTCGCCCACCGTGCGAACGCACCGCATCGGTCAGGCGCACAATCGCAGTTAGTTCTGCGATGCGAGCTGCTCGATTTGTCGACTCTACCGAGATGAGTTCTTCTTTTACTTCTGAAGACAGTGCCATGACTATTCCCTACCCAAATCTCGGTGTTTCAAACTCACCGCTACATCATCTAGTTCTGAAAGTTGTTTTGCGATCTCGCGCACGATGGCGACACTGCGGTGCTTGCCTCCGGTGCATCCAATCGCCAAGGTCGCATAGCGCTTGTTCTCTTGCAGATAACCTCGCAGCACCGGCTGCAGCGCTTTGACATAGTTTTCGATAAATTCTCTTGCGCCAGTCTGGTCAAGAACAAAGTCGCTCACCTGTTGGTCTTCCCCGGTGAAAGGGCGAAGGCTTTCAACCCAGAATGGGTTTGGCAAGAAGCGGGCGTCTGCAACCATATCGGCATCTGCGGGAACCCCGTATTTGAAGCCGAAAGACATCACGTTCAGGTTTAGTTTCTTACCCTGCTCTAGAGCAAAGTCACTCGCAATGAGGTTAGAAAGCTGATGGATGTTTAGATCGCTGGTGTCGATGATCAAATCGCAGCTTTCGCGAAGATTCATCAGTCGACTGCGTTCGGCTGCGATGCCGTCGAGAATCGTGCCATTGACCTGAAGCGGATGTGGGCGACGCACATTTTCAAACCGCTTTACAAGCGCCGCATCAGTCGCCTCTAAAAACAGCACTCGAACGTTTACCGCGGTGGTTCGAACCTGAGCAACATTACTCTGAAGCTCTTCGAAAAATGTACCGCCGCGAACATCGATGACGGCGGCAAGCTTTGAAATCGGGTTAGCAGCGAGAGTGAAAAGTTCTGCGATAGTCGGCAGCAGCTGAGGCGGAAGATTGTCGACAACATACCAGCCCTGGTCCTCGAGAGCATTGCCAACCGTGCTTCTACCGGCACCCGACATTCCGGTGACGATAAGCAACTCTGGCTTGGTGTTCAAAAGGGCTCCCGCTCGCGCTATTTCAACGCTATTCGAAGTCTAACTACTTCGCGACACGCCGAGCGACACGCCGAAAGGCCGATGTTCGCATAAACGACGAAAAGCGCGCTAATCCCCTACAGTTTCGCGGATTTGCTGGGCCAAAATGTGCCCGATACCTGCAACCTCAGCTATTTCATCTACCGTGGCAATCTTCAAACGCTTGACCGAACCAAAGTGCTTGAGCAGAGCATTTACGCGTTTATCGCCCAAGCCGGCAATCTCGATGAGTTGGCTAGCAATTGATCCTTTGCGCTTATTGCGCTGATAGTCGATTGCAAATCGGTGAGCTTCATCGCGAAGCCGCTGCACTAGAAAGAGCCCCTCGCTCGCTCTTGGCAGAATCACCGGGAAGTTCGTATTCGGCAACCAGAGTTCCTCGAGGCGCTTGGCGATGCCGACCACTGCCAATCCTTCTACCCCGCTGTCGCGAATTGCTCGGTAGGCCGCGTTGACCTGGGGTTGACCCCCATCAATCAGCAGAAGGCTTGGCCGATAACTGAACTTAGTGTCATCGGCTTGCTCATCTTTATCGCCAGTTAGATACTTCAAGCGTCTGGTGAGCACCTGGTAAATCGAGTCGGTGTCATCCGTGGTCTCAGCGATTGCAAACCGGCGGTAGTGCGCTTTCTTTGGCAGACCATCTTCGAATACCACCATCGAGCCGACCACATTGGTTCCGCCCAGATGCGAAATATCAAAACACTCAATGCGAAGCGGGGCTGAGTCGAGTTCGAGGGCGCTTTGCAACTCTGCTAGAGCGTCTGCGCGAGCAGTGAAGTCAGTGGTTCGACGAGTCTTATAGAGCATCAGCGCGTGTTTTGCGTTAGTGAGCGCGGTCTTTGCGAGTGCCGCCTTATCGCCACGTTGAGCTACGCGCAGGTCTACCTTGGAACCACGCAACTGCGATAGCCACTCAGCCAGGGCCGTCGCATCAGCCGGCAACTCGGGCACCAAAACCTCTTTGGGAACCTCAATCGGCTCGCCCTTGTCGAGCGGTGCGTAATTATGCTGCAAGACATACTCGACCAACTCTGGCAGGTCGCGTTCAAGTTCTTTGTCGACCACCCACCCGCGAACACCACGGATGCGCCCACCGCGCACGATGAACTGCGAAACGGCTGCGGCCAGTTCGTCATCTGCGATTGCGAAAAGATCGGCATCGGTTTGGTCGTTGAAAACTATCGTGCTTTTTTCGAGCACTGTTTCGAGGGCTGCAACATCGTCACGCAGTTGAGCTGCGAGTTCATACTGCTGATTCTCGCTGGCCTGCATCATGCGTTTGCGCAGCGCCGTCAGGTGCTTTGTATCGCTAGAGCCCATAAAACTCACAAAGTCACCGGCTAGTTTTTTGTGCTCCTCAAGACTTACTCGCAGAACGCAGGGCGCTGAGCACTTACCGATATCTGCCAGCAGGCAAGCCCGATTCTCACGCTTGGCTCGCTGGTAAATTCCGGTCGTGCAGCTGCGCACCGGGTAAACCTTGAGTAGAGTATCGAGAGTTTCTCGAACAGCCCAGGCCTGAGTGTAAGGCCCAAAATACTTCAGACCTTTTAGATCGCGGTTTCTCGTGATGAACGCTCGTGGCACTTCGTCGCCCATTGAAATTGCTAGGTACGGGTATGACTTGTCATCCTTGAAAACTACGTTGAAAGGCGGGTCGAATTGCTTAATCCACATGAACTCGAGTTGCAGTGCCTCGAATTCAGTTTTCACGATTACCCATTTGACGTCGGCAGCTGAGGTAACCATTTTGCGAGTGCGCTCATGCAGACTGTCGAGCGGTCCAAAGTAGTTGCTCAATCGAGCGCGCAGGTTTTTGGCTTTGCCTACGTAGAGCACTCTGCCAGTTGAATCGAGAAAGCGGTAAACCCCGGGATTCGTAGGAATCTCGCTGGTCTTAGGCCTGAATCCGACTTCTTCGGCCATTAGGCCAAGAGCTCTTTCAAGAAGTGACCGGTGAAGCTCTTCGGGTTTTTAGCAACCGTCTCTGGGGTACCGATTGCAATGATTTCACCGCCGCGAGAGCCACCCTCGGGGCCGAGGTCAATAATCCAGTCGGCACTCTTGATGACATCCAGATTGTGTTCAATAGTGAGCACGGTATTACCCTTTTCAACCAGACCATTGAGCACCAGCAAAAGCTTGCGAACATCTTCAAAATGCAAACCGGTGGTTGGTTCGTCTAGAACATAAATGCTTCTGCCGTTCGAACGCTTTTGCAACTCGGTTGCGAGCTTGACGCGCTGAGCCTCACCACCACTAAGTGTGGTTGCGCTCTGCCCGAGTCGAACGTAACCGAGACCCACTTCAACCAGAGTGTCTAGATAGCGCGAAATTTTGGTGATTGCCGCGAAGAACTCGGCAGCTTCAGCGATTGGCATTTCTAGTACTTCTGCAATGTTCTTGCCCTTGTATCTAACTTGCAGGGTCTCACGGTTGTAGCGCTGACCGTGGCACACCTCACAAAGCACGTAGACATCTGGCAAGAAGTTCATTTCAATCTTGAGCGTTCCGTCGCCAGAACAGGCTTCGCAGCGGCCACCCTTGACGTTGAATGAGAATCGACCCTGCAGGTAGCCGCGAGCCTTCGACTCTTGAGTGTCAGCAAAGAGCTGACGAATCACGTCGAAAACGCCGGTGTAGGTGGCAGGGTTTGAACGCGGAGTTCTACCGATCGGTGCCTGGTCAACGTGCACGACCTTGTCGAGCAGTTCGAGCCCTTCGATTCTGGTGTGTCGACCAGCAACGTGCTTTGCCCCGTTGAGTGAGTTTGCGAGCACGTTGTAGAGCACATCGTTGATCAGCGAAGATTTACCCGAACCAGAAACACCTGTCACAGCGGTGAATACTCCGAGGGGAATTTCGACATCGACATTCTTTAAGTTATTTTCCCGAGCGCCAATAATCTTCACTATGCGCTTAGCATCGATTGGCCTGCGCTTTTTAGGGGTCTCGATCTTCTCGCGACCAGACAGGAATGCTCCGGTGATTGATTTCTGGTTCTTAAGCAGGTCTTCGTAAGGTGCACTGTGAACGACTTCGCCACCGTTGACTCCGGCACCCGGCCCGATGTCAACTACCCAGTCTGAGGCCTTAATAGTGTCTTCGTCGTGCTCGACAACCAGCAAGGTGTTACCCAGGTCGCGAAGCTTCACAAGGGTTTCAATCAGTCTTCGGTTATCTCGCTGATGCAGTCCGATGCTCGGTTCATCAAGAACGTAAAGCACTCCGGTTAGACCGCTTCCAATCTGAGTTGCCAGACGAATTCGCTGTGCTTCACCACCACTGAGTGACCCGGCACTTCGCTCGAGGCTCAGGTAATCAAGGCCAACTGCCATCAAGAAGTCGAGCCTGGCGCGAATCTCACGCAGCACCTGACTGGCAATTTTTGCATCGCGTTCGTCAAGCGTGATTTTTTCGAAAAACCCTACGCACTCCCCGAGGCTCATACTAGCCACCGCGGCAATCGATTCACCATCAACCTTGACGGCCAGCACCTCTGGTTTTAGTCGAGCACCGTGGCAATCTGGGCAAGGAACCTCGCGCAAGAAACCTGCCCAACGTTCACGCGCATAGCCCTGGTCGCTTTCAAGCCACTTGCGTTCAATGTATGCCAACACACCTTCAAAACCGCTGGTGTATCTCAGCTCTCTGCCGTACTTGTTCTTATAGCGAACCTTCACATCAAAGTTGTTGCCATACAAGATGGCCTCTCTGGCGTCTTCGGCTAATTGATTCCAAGGAGTATCAAGTGTGAAACCGAAGTCGTCTGCCAAACCCTCGAGCATGCGCTGGAAGTAGTTGAACAATCCCTTACCTTGGGTGCTCCAGGGCAGGATCACGCCGTCGTTGATGCTGGCATCCGGGTCGCCAATCACGAGATCGGCATCCACACTCATCTTGGTTCCCAAACCTGAACAAGCTGGGCACGCCCCGAATGGAGCATTGAATGAGAATGTTCTCGGTTCAATCTCGGTGAGGCTCAGTGGGTGTTCGTTAGGACAAGAAAGCTTCTCGCTGAAAACTCGCGACTCTTTGGTGTCGATGAAGTCGACAACGATGCGACCCCCTGCGAGCTTTAGAGCTGTCTCGACCGAGTCGGTCAAACGTTGAATGATGTCTGACTTGACCACCAAACGGTCAACCACGACCGAAATATCGTGCTTGAAAGTTTTCTTGAGCGGTGTAGCGTCTGCCAGCTGAATAACTTCACCGTCGACCATGGCACGG
>JBJTOA010000008.1:0-5224 GCA_046074285.1 Micrococcales bacterium | reverse complement strand
CTTCATGGCACCGGCGAAACCGGCTTCTGCCTTGGCTGCCTTAGCCGGGCTTGAAAGCGCCTCAGGCGAAACAGTGGCAGCGCGTGCCTTGGTTACATTTTCAAAAACGGTCTTCTCGTGAGTGGCATAACCTTTCACGGTTTCGATCAGGTTCGGAATCAAATCTGCACGACGCTTGAGCTGAACAGTAATGTCGCTCCAAGCCGAGTCAACGCGAACATTCAGTGTGACTAGACCGTTGTAAGTTGACCAAAGCCAAAGCCCGATAACAACCAGCAGGCCAAGACCAACCAAAAGCGAGATTGTGATGAGATCCATTGCGTTTTCTCTCCATGAATGCCCAGCCCACCTGGCAGGTGCATCCGATACAAATCTAAACTTGCTCACCCACTCTTTCCAGAGCTTTCGGTAAACTCGCAGACAACTTGCAGAAACCCGCCCAAAAGAAAATCCCGCTGCTCACCGAAGTGAGGAGCGGGCCCTATGTATAAAAGCATAAGTCAAGAAACTTGGTTTTTCTACCAACCTGTTGGTTTAGTTGACGAGAACCTTTCAGCGAACTGATTTTGCATAATCAACTCTGAATCCAAGTTCAACCAGATATGCCCACCCACACCCTCAGAATTTTCGCCGACTAGCGCCTTGGCCAGTGACCTTGGTTGAGGATTAACGAGAATTACTCTCACGATACTTCTAGCAAAATCTAGCGGCAACTTGAGGTCACCATCATTCGAGATAACGATAACTTCATCAACTTTTTTAGTGTAAATATCCTTCAGCAAGATACTCGCTAAATTGACATCCGTTCTTTTCTCAGTAAATCCGTCGTAATTGATCAACAAGTGTTTTTCGCCTCGTTCATTGATGACAATTTTGTGATGTAACCAGTCGGGTATTGGCATTTCCTCGGTTAACGACAGCTTTAAAAACTTCCTGGACTTGTTTCTATGTCCGCTCAGTAATATGCCCTTGCCAGATACTTCGACGTAATTTCCATGAACAACTTCAACCCGCTTGTCGATCGAAAGAGTCTCAAGATAAGCAGTTTGATCTGCCACAGAAGTTTCGTCATTAGGTCGAGTTCTGAGAGCCGTGCAATATGTAATCTTGGCGACTTTTGATGCTCTGGTGTGCCGTTGCGCGATTGCATCGCTCAAGCTAGCCACATCCAGCCACCGCCAGCCGGGGGTGCCTCGGCCAAATGTGTCTCTCATTCCGTAGTAAAGATTGAATCCGTCGATATAAACGCCGATTCTCTTTGATTGGCGTCGAAATAACTTGAACACGCCTTGAGTTTATTGGCGAGAATTTTCGAGCGTAAAGTTTATGAACAGGATGTGTGCCCCTGGTCGGACTCGAACCGACACTGAAACGATTTTAAGTCGTCTTCCTCTGCCATTGGGATACAGGGGCAAAATGAAAGGCGCCCACTGGGAGCGCCTTTCAACTAAACCATATTTAAGCCTTTGGGCGCGATGCGTAGGTTTCGAAAGCTACGCGAGGCTCTTTGACGGCAGGTAAGTAAACTACGTCACGACGAAGCAGGAAGTTGAATACCCAACCAGCGAAAACGCGAAGCTTGCGCTCCCACATCGGAATCGCAAGACCGTGGTAACCGCGGTGCATGAACCAAGCGAGCAAGCCTTTAACTGCAAGGCCCTTCCACTGGTAAACACCAACGCCGATACCGAGACCGGCAACAGCGCCAAGCGGCTTGTGGAAGTAGTCTGCAACACCCTGACCGCGAAGGTCAGCAACGATGTTCTTAGCAAGCAACTTGGCCTGACGTACCGCGTGCTGCGCGTTAGGAACACAGAAACCACCGACACCGAAACCTGACAGGTCTGGAACAGCTGAGACGTCACCGGCGGTCCAGGCGTTTGCGATTTCTTTCTCGCCGTTCACAATGCGCAGGTTGGCTTTCGCGGTTACGCGACCGCGGTCATCCAATGGAAAGTCGGTGTTGCGAACCACAGGGTTTGCCATCACACCGGCGGTCCAGATGATTAGGTCAGAGCTGAAGCTGTCGCCAGTTGAAAGCTCAATCTTGCCGCCGACTGCTGAGCTGAGCTGAGTGTTCAGCCAAACCTTGGCACCGCGGGCGTCGAGGTTGTCGAGCACCCACTCAGAAGTCTTGAGAGAAACCTCAGGCATGATGCGACCCATGGCTTCGATCAGGTGGAAGTGCACGTCATCGAAAGTCAGGGTTGGGTAGTAACGCAACAGGTAAGAAGCGAGTGAACGAAGTTCTGCGAAAGTTTCGATACCTGCGAAACCGCCACCGACAACAACCACGGTCAGCAGACGGTCGCGCTCAGGGCCAGCAGGCAGGTTAGCTGCCTTGTCGAAGTTTGAGATCAAGCGGTTGCGAATCTCGATTGCTTCTTCGATGGTCTTGATGCCAATCGCGTTGTCAGCAACACCAGGAATCGGGAAGGTACGTGATACGGCGCCTGCGGTAACCACGATCTGGTCGTACTTGAATTCGTATGGTTTTAGGCCAGCAACTTCGATGGTTGCAACCTTCTTCTTGTGGTTAACGGCAACAACTTTTCCGGTAACGACATTGGTCTTTCGAAGGTGACGTCGGTGTGAGGTAACAGCGTGACGATCTTCGATTGAGCCAGCAGCAACTTCAGGCAGGAATGGCTGGTAAGTCATGTATGGCAGCGGGTCAACCATGGTGACCTCGGCCTCGCCTTTAGCTAGGCGCTTCTCTAACTTAAGTGCGGTGTAAAAACCGGCGTAACCGCCACCGACAATAAGAATCTTTGGCGCGTTTGCGCCCTGTTTGTTTGCAGGCATAAGTATTAGTTTAGTAGGCACATGCGCAGACAGAAGGGCTCCATGAGCACTCTGCAAGAGCAATATCGCCAACCAAATTCACTCCAGGGCCAGCCGCCAATGCGTGCCCAACTAGAGCGTGTAAACACTTCACGCGAGTAGGCATGCCACCTGCTGAAATGCCGTCAATCTCTGGCACTGACAAACCTAAAACTTTGGAAAGCTCGTCACGATCATGAATGTAGGCCTCATGCGCCAAAGCATAAGAAGCTGCGAAGGCTTCGTCATCACCAAGACGGTCTTGCAGGGTAACCATTAACCCGGTTGCCTCAAGAGTTGAGACCGCTGCGGTTGCTGCCGGGTGGGTTAGATAGTAAAGCGTCGGGAAAGGCGTGCCATCACCCAAGCGAGGTGCGGTCTGAACCACCACCGGGTTGCCGCAAACGCAGCGAGCAGCGATAGCCGCAACATCACGAACCGGTCGCCCGAGCTGACGAGAAACCTCTGCCAAGTCTTTTTCAGTTGCTTCAGATAAAGGCATTAGTTTCCCGGGGTTGCACTGGGGGTTGGCTCTGCCGGAGTTTCAACTCCTGCTCGAAGCACAGACTGAACGATTCCGTTCACCCAGTTGGTTTGGTCTTTCAAAATAGTAGACGAAATGTGATTCAGGTTTCGCTCTTGCGCCATCTTCGCGCCAACGGTTCCCGAGGTATCTGACTGATCAATGCCGTTTGAATCCATCACCAAAAACGAAACTTCGCCAGGCATCACGTAATACAGGCGGTCGCGGGCCTGAGCGCGAATGTATGCCGGGTCTTCCCACCGCGAGCGCTCATTCTTCATTTCGGTGAGTGACTGCTTAGCCTGTTCAACCTGCGCCTTCAAATCGGCAATCTGCTGGCGTTGAGAAACCCAAATCGAAACCTGCGGAGCAAGCACCAAAACCCCGAGCCCAATCATCGCCGATACCGTCACGGTCATCGTCGAGACCTTCATGCTCTCGAACCAAACCCCAACTGCCGAGGCCTTCGCTGAACCGCGCAAAGCAAAAGCCGGCTTGTTTGAGGCCTTGGGCGCAGGGCGCCTAGAAGGTTGTCTCATACAAGCCGGCTTTCAATAACTAAAGGGTTTAGTTACAAGCCTAAATTGACTAAGCCTTGAAGCGAGGGAACGCACCGCGGCCAGCGTAAACCGCTGCATCGGCTAGTTCTTCTTCAATGCGAAGCAACTGGTTGTACTTTGCAACACGCTCTGAACGAGCAGGTGCACCGGTCTTGATCTGACCAGCATTGGTGGCAACAGCCAGGTCAGCAATGAAGACATCCTCGGTCTCGCCTGAACGGTGAGAGATGATGGCCTTCATGCCTGAACGCTGAGCAAGTGAAACTGCATCTAGGGTCTCGGTTAGGGTACCAATCTGGTTTACCTTCACGAGAATCGCGTTGCCAGCCTCGTGGTCAATACCCTTCTGCAGACGAGCAGGGTTGGTCACGTATAGGTCGTCTCCAACTAACTGAACCTTGTTACCAAGCTGCGCAGTGATTGAAGTCCAGCCAGCCCAGTCATCTTCGGCTAGTGGGTCTTCAATTGAAACCAGTGGGAACTTAGCAACCAGGTCAGCGTAGTAAGCAATCATCTCTTCAGAAGATAGTTCCTTGCCCTCGAATGAATACTTGCCAGTTGATTCTGAGTAGAACTCAGTCGAAGCAACATCCAAAGCCAAAGCAATGTCGGTGCCCAACTTGTATCCGGCCTTTTCGATAGCCGAAGAAATAATCTCTAGAGCAGCTGCGTTGTTTGGCAGCTCTGGTGCGAAACCACCCTCGTCACCAAGACCAGTTGCCAGACCCTTTGAATGAAGGATTCCCTTGAGTGCGTGATAAACCTCAACACCCCAACGCAGGCCTTCAGCGAAGGTCGGTGCGCCTAGCGGAACAATCATGAATTCCTGGATGTCAACACCGGTGTCAGCGTGTGCGCCACCGTTGATGATGTTCATTAGCGGAACAGGCAGGGTGTAAGCGTTTGGGCCACCAAGGTAGCGGTATAGCGGTTGACCGGTAGCCTCGGCAGCGGCACGCGCGTTAGCTAGTGAAACACCAAGAATTGCGTTTGCGCCTAGCTTTTCTTTGGTCGCGGTGCCATCTAGAGAAATAAGTGCCGCATCAACCAAACGCTGGTCTAGTGCATCGAAACCAACAAGAGCTTCGTCAACTGTTTCGACTACAGCCTTAACTGCGTTCTGAACACCCTTGCCAAGGTAGCGCGACTTGTCGCCATCTCGGCTTTCGTGTGCTTCGAAAGCACCGGTCGATGCGCCTGATGGAACTGCTGCGCGACCAAAGCTGTCGTCTTCTAGCAGTACCTCTACTTCAACGGTCGGGTTTCCGCGTGAATCAAGAATCTCGCGTGCACCAATGGCTTCAATAATCGACAAGGG
>JBJTOA010000007.1:0-25358 GCA_046074285.1 Micrococcales bacterium | reverse complement strand
AGTTCAAAGCGCGATGACAAGGCGCAGGCTGCCTTGCTGTTAGAAAAGATCGTCACCGAGATGAAGTCGCGCATTTCTGCGCGCACTCACAAAGAGACTCAGCGCCGCAAGAACGCACTCGAGAACTCATCTCTGCCGACCAAACTGGTTGACTGTCGAAGTCAAGAAACCGAGGGCAGTGAGCTTTTCATAGTCGAGGGTGACTCTGCTCTTGGCACCGCGAAGCTCGCTCGTAATAGTGAGTTCCAAGCCTTGCTTCCGATCAGAGGAAAAATTCTGAACGTGCAGAAGGCAAGCGTCTCTGACATGCTTTCCAACACAGAATGTGCATCCATCATTCAGGTCATCGGTGCTGGCTCAGGAAGATCGTTCGATTTGGATGTTGCCCGCTATGGCAAAGTGATTCTGATGAGCGATGCAGATGTTGATGGTGCCCACATTCGCACGCTGCTATTGACGCTTTTCTTTAGGTACATGAGACCGCTGGTTGAAGCCGGTCGAGTATTTGCCGCGGTTCCACCGCTTCACCGAGTTGTCGTGGTAAACCCTGGCAGCAAGGCGAATGACGTGATTTACACCTACTCGCAAGCCGAACTCGAAACCCTGCTAGCCAAGCTTGAAAAGCAGGGCAAAAAGTACCAGGAACCGATTCAGCGCTATAAGGGTCTCGGTGAGATGGATGCCGATCAGTTGGCTGAAACCACAATGGACAGGAGCCACCGCACTCTGCGAAGAGTCACGGTATCTGACGCCGCAGTAGCCGAGCAGGTTTTTGAATTGCTAATGGGTAACGAGGTTGCCCCTCGCCGAGACTTTATTGTCGAAAGCGCAGATAGTTTCGAGCGCGAGCGAATCGACGCTTAGAAACCGGCAGCACCTAGAACCGCGCTTAGCGGGCTTCCTGAGGCATCTCGTTTCGCCAGTTCGGTAGTCAGGTCAATGGGCTTGCCTTCGCGGCTCAGCGCCTTGACAGAGCGCGAAACGTGCGCAAAGTAGAGTTGGTCTTCATTGCGAATGAATTTCTGGGCACGAACCCCGCCAGTGGCTCGACCTTTAGCTGGGAAGTCACTCAGAGCAGAAAGTTTGAAAGAACCAGGATCGGTGCCACCCAGAGCGTCAGAGCTGTTTGCCGCCGTCAAAACTAGGGCATCTTCAACCGAAGCAACAGCGGTGAAGTAGAGTGCTTCAGCGCCATCGCTAAGCGAAATGCCAGCCATGCCAGATGCTGCACGACCCTGTGGTCGAACCAGTGATGCGCTGTAGTGCAGCAACTGGGCGTCGTTTGTCACAAAGAGAAGTTCGTCTGCTTCGCTAGCTAGCACTGCGCCAATAACTTCGTCATCAGGTTTCAAAGTGATGAGTTCGAACTCTTCTTTGACTGGGTAGTCAGCAAGCACCCGCTTGACCACACCCTGCTTAGTGCCCAGGGCGAGTTGATTAGCTTCGTTGAGTTCAATCATGCAAAGCACGCGCTCACCTTTGGCTAAACCTAAGAAACCGTGGGCATCAATCGCGTTCTCTGGTGAAAAATCTTCTGCGCCAGGTACATCACCAACGTGAATGCGAAGCATGCGACCGGTGCTGGTAGCAAAACCTAGATCAGATCTCGTGCTAGTGCTTACAACTGAGAGCAGTGCATCGTGCTTTTTGCGCTTTGCTGTTGCCAGGTCGACCTCAAGTGGCAGTCTTGCTAGGCGACCTGATGCGCTTAAGAAAACACGGCAAGGGGCATCCGCGAGTTCTACGTTTACTGCTGCCGCCTTACGATTGGTGGTTGCGGTCACCTCACCAGTTTCGTCTTGAAGTGAGGTGCGTCGATCATCGCCGTATTTGTCTGAAACCTGCTGCAACTCGGTAGCAACAACTTCACGAAGCACACTCGCGCTAGAGAGGATGTGCTCAAGTTCAGCGATTTCAGCTAGCAGCTGAGTGCGCTCATTATCGAGTTCGAGCTTAGAAAATTTCGTCAGTCGTCGAAGTCTAAGTTCGAGAATGTATTCAGCCTGCAGTTCAGATAACTCGAAGGTTGACATCAAGTTCTTTCGGGCTTCGTCAACTTCTTCTGAGTTGCGGATAACGCGAATTACTTCGTCAATCTGAACTATTGCTTTCAGCAAGCCATCAACTAAGTGCAGTCGTGCCTTGCGCTTACCAAGTCGATTTTCGCTGCGACGCTTGGTCACCAGAATTCTGTGAGCCAGATAAACGCCAAGTAGGTCACGGATTCCCAGGGTGGCCGGTCGACCATCAACCAGAGCAACATTGTTGATTCCAAACGAGTCTTCCATCGGCGTATAGCGATAGAGAAGATCAAGAACAGCCTGCGGGTCGAACCCGGTCTTGAGTTCGATTACCAGCTTCAGCCCGTTGTTTCGGTCAGTCAGGTCGGTAACATCGGCGATGCCCTGGAGCTTCTTCGAGTTGACACCATCCTTGATCTTTTCGATGACTTTTTCAGGCCCTACCAGGTATGGCAGCTCGGTGACAACCAGCCCAAGTTTTCGCGGACTGACGCTTTCAACCGAAACTCGCGCACGAGTTTTGAAAATTCCTCGGCCGGTTTCATAGGCTTCGCGAATGCCGTCACGCCCCACGATGATTCCGCCAGTTGGCAAGTCGGGGCCGGGTAGATACTTCATCAGGTCTTCTACGGTGGCTTCAGGATGCGCCAGTAAATAAGTTGCTGCTGCGATGACCTCGCGCAGATTGTGCGGAGCCATGTTGGTGGCCATACCCACTGCGATACCGGCAGAACCGTTGACTAGAAGGTTAGGAAAAGCTGCTGGTAGTACTTCTGGCTCGGTAAGTTGGGCGTCGTAGTTCGGCTTGAAATCAACCACATCTTCATCGAGCGATTCATTCATCAGGATTGATGCCGCGGCAAGTCGAGCCTCGGTGTAGCGGGCAGCAGCTGGACCATCGTCAAGCGAGCCAAAGTTACCGTGTCCGTCAATTAGTGGAACGCGAAGACTGAAGGGTTGTGCCATGCGCACCAGCGCATCGTAAATGGCTCCGTCACCGTGAGGGTGAAGTTTTCCCATAACTTCACCAGTGACTCGGGCCGATTTAACGTGACCCTTATCTGGTCGCAAACCCATTTCACCCATCATGTAAACGATTCGGCGTTGCACTGGCTTCAAACCATCACGGGCGTCTGGGAGCGCGCGAGCGTAGATAACCGAATAGGAATATTCCAAGAAGGATTCCTGCATTTCGGTTTGAAGTTCGATGTCGATAATGCGCTCATTTGAGCCAATCGAATTGTCTTCGCTCATAACCTTCGAAACTGTTGTGTCAAAATTGTCCAGATGACTACGATGCTACCTTCGCTTCCGACAACTTTCGGGAGGCTTACCGATGTGTTTGCCAGCGCGCTCGGCGCTGTGACCGGCACTGATAATCGCCTCGGGTTCAGGCCTGCAAAACACGCATTGGTCATCCTGGTTGATGGCTTAGGAGCACACAACTTGAAAGGCGCTGCGGGACATGCACCTTTTCTAAATGGCAAACTGAACACCGCAAAACCCATCAGTTGTGGTTTTCCGTCAACTACCGTTGCCAGCATTACCTCGTTCGCAACTGGCCTGCGTTCGGGTTCTCACGGTTTGATTGGTTATCAAGTCTTCGATCGCGATCAAAACCTCGCTGTGAACCTGCTCACTGGTTGGGGTGACAAGGTGAACCCGATCGAGTGGCAGCCAAATCAAACCGTGAGCGAACTTGCCCTTAAAGCTGGTGTGAAGTCTTTTGTCGTTGGTCCTGCGGACTATGCAGATTCAGGCTTCACTAGGGCCACGATGCGATCCGCAAAATATTTGGCGGCCAATGATGTGAGTAGCCGGTTTGAAAAGGTCAAGGAGATCTTTAGACATACCGAACCCACGCTGAGTTACCTTTACGTTCCCGAACTCGATCAGGCAGCACACGCTTTTGGCGCCGACAGTGAAAAGTGGTTAGCAAGACTCGAAGAGGTTGACTCTGAGGTTCGCAAGCTTGCTGAGAAAATTAGCGCCGACTGCCTAGTTGTGCTTACCGCTGATCACGGCATCATTGATGTGCCATCTACCAGTCACATCTATCTTGATGAGCTACCTGCAATTCAAGACCAACTGCTGAACGTCGGGGGAGACCCTCGAGTTAATTTCGTCTATTTGAAGGATGCTGCTGCTACAGAAACTATCGCTAAGCACATTGCGGAATTCGTAGGTGACTTCGGATACGTCGTTACACGCGGGCAAATGTTGAAATTGGGCTGGTACGGTGACTTAAGTTCACGAGCAAAAAGCTTGCTTCCAGAAATCTTCGTCATCGCAAGGAAAACAGTGGCCTTCTACCACCGGGGCTTTGCGAAACCTCAGAGTCTGAAAATGATCGGACAGCACGGAGCACTAAGCGCTCAAGAACTTATGGTTCCGCTACTGGTCTTCTGATTCAGAGCGAGTGCCGAAAACGATGTCGTTCCAACTTGGCACAGCCGATCGTCCCTTTTTTGCCGCCGGCTTAGTCTCTTCAGTCGGTTCGGGAATAACCTGCGTTGCTTCAGCCTCGGTCTCGAGCTCGATGACTGGGAGAGCGACAGGTGGAGCAAACGTGGTCGGGGTTGCTTCGGTCTCGACGATTTTCTTTTCGAGTTCTTCACGCTCTTGACGCTTCTTGCGAAGCGCATCTAGCAGATCGGCGGTATTAGCCAGATTTTCACCCATGGTTGGCTCTTCAGGCTCAGAGACTTTAGAACGACCGAATGGGATGACCCCCTCGAATTCCATGGTGTCACCCAGGTCGGCTGTTGCCGAACCAACTGGAGCAAATGGCGCAGGCGCTGCTGTTTCAACCTGCTTAGTTTTCGCAAATGCCGCTGGAACGGTTGGTGCACTGTTCGGCATCGGTTTGAGCTTTGGAATCGGACTATCTGAAAATGCTTGCTGAGCAGACAGTTGTACGGCCAACTCATTTTCAGGGGAAAGCGTTAATTTGCGCAGGTCAAAAGACCAGGTGGCCTGTTGATCCCCGAGGTCGCAGCTAACCATCCACTCGCCGTGCTCGGCCTTGCTACTAGACCAAGAAACTTCGGCAGCTCCCAAAGTCTTTAGACGGTCAGAAATCATGTCGCCAAATTCAATTTGGACGGTGTCGCTGTAACGATCGCCCGCAACCGTGATGCGAACGCTTAGAGCGGTTTGCACAACGTGGGCCAATTCATCGAGAACGGGACCAGCAAACTTTTCAATGTACTCGAGGCTCGCACCAGTCTTGGCTGCCAATTCGGCAATTCCGGTTCCGGCGCGCACCTCAACTTGAATCTCTCGCGGTGAAACGTTGCCCGGTTTTGGCGCACCTGTCGGCTTGAGAGCTTTCTTCAGAAAATCGTCAGCGATGACTCGAAACGTCTCTCCGTCGCTGTTTTCGAGGATGACAAACTCGCCATCAACACGTTGAAAACGCAACTCTTTCATGTGGCTAACCTCTTTCTATAAGAAGTTTGGCAACAAATCTGTGATTTCTGGCTATTTCTTGGGCGTGGCATCCACAAAGTTGCAATTAGAAAATAATTTCTTATTAGTATGTTCAGCAGTTGCGCATGAATAATTTTTCATGCAAACTATGCAGAGTTTCAACACCGAAAGGTAACCATAAGTGGCAACCGACTACGACGCACCCCGTAACGCTAACGATGAGACAGAGTCGATCGAAGCGATTAAGGAGTCTCAGGCTGCTGTTCCTGTAACCTCCGATGTCGATCACGATGATTCAGACCACGGCGGATTTGCATTCGACGCAGCCGTTTCACCAGAAGAGGTAGAAGACGTTGTTGTGATTCCGGTCATGGAGGGTGAATTCACCTGCATGAGTTGCTTCATCGTCAAGAACCGTTCACAGCTCGCAGACGCCAAGAATCAGAAGTGCATCGACTGCGTTTCGTAGTCTATTTAGCTAGCAACTTCTTCAGCTCATCACCCTTACGACTGGCGAAAAGCCAATACGGAGTAGGGTCAGCAGGGTCATTGAGATAAACCTTTACGAGCCCTTTTACCGTTGGTTGAAATCTGACGTAGGCGGCTGGTGAAAGTCTTGCACCGCGCTCCTGAAAAGCATCCTTTTCGCTTATTACTTCGACTTTCGAAACGTATCGCAAGTCAATCGTCGCGTTGTTGACCGTTAGTCGACTCTCAGCAACCTCAATCTGTGGTGCAGCGAACCAAATGCTGCTCAAAACTGCAAGAAAGAGCACTATGCCGAGCACCAATCCAGCGAATTCATTGATGGGTAGGAATACCAGATAAAAGCTGAGCGGAACCAGGAGCGTCCATATCAGTGAATATGGGTTCGGTAGAACGCGTTCGTAAAAGACTTTCTCAGGCACTTTCTTAGATTACGCTCTGTATGGTGAAGAAGTTGCCAGTGCTTATTGTTGCGGATGAAGAATTCAAACCAACTTATGCACACCCTGGCGACGCGGGTGCCGATCTGCGCAGCCGCGTCGAAACCATCGTGCCAGCTGGTCTAAGAGTTACCTGTCCTACGGGTGTGAGTGTTGCCATACCAGCCGGCTTTGTTGGACTAGTTCACTCTAGAAGCGGTTTGGCTGCCAAGAGCGGAATCAGCGTGCTTAATTCGCCTGGCACTATCGACGCCGGATACCGCGGGGAAATTGCTGTCACACTGCAAAATCACTCAACCGAGGATTTCAAAGTTTCAGTTGGCGATCGCATCGCGCAAATCATTTTTCAACAAGTCGAGGTAGCTGAGTTCATCACTGTCGAGCGCCTGCCAGAATCGCACCGCTCAAACGCAGGCTTCGGATCTACGGGATTGAAATAGTGTCTGCAAAACAAGCTCCGGCAAATCGCTCGCTCATCGGCCCATTCGACATAACCGAGGTTGACGCAAGCGCAGGTTACATTGACTTTGGTTCAATTCTGCTTCCGGCAAATGAACAACTTCAGATTCGTCTCGATCTGGCTGAAGGCACAGACCGTATCATTGCGCTTTCGATTGACAACGCTGACTCGGTTCTTCAGCTGCAAGCCTTCGCAGCTCCAAAAACCGATGGTGTCTGGGAGAGCATCCGCAAGCAATTAGTGCAAGCTGCCCAAGCCCAAGGCGGTTCAGCAACCGAACAAATGGGTACTTTCGGCAATGAGGTTTTCACCGAGATTCCTGGTGCGAGTGGCGTTAGGCATGCTCGCATCGTCGGAATCGATGGTCCTAGGTGGTTTCTGAGGGGAGTAATCGGGGGAGCAGCAGTCGTAGATTCAGCAACTGCTGTTCTAATCGATGCGATTTTCAGGAAAGTTGTCGTCAACCGGGGCGAAGACGCCGTTCCACCTCGTGACCTATTGCCACTAAAACTACCTGCCGGTGTCGTGTTGCCACCTCGAACTAGCAAATGACAGACAAGAAACAAATCGCGGCTGCCAAGAAACTCGGGTTGCAAGTAGAGGGCAGCGAAATTTCTCTATCGAAAGACTCGATTTGGTTTAGCCTCGGCGGTTGGCTAGGTATAGCAGAGTCGCTCGTTCCAGGAACATCATTTGCTGTCACTTACGCAATCACGAAAGACCTACTGCTGGGCATTGTGATTTCTGGCATGCTGTCACTAGCTTTCATCGCTCGGCAAATTATTGCAAAGCGCCCTCTAGCTCAAGCCATCTCTGGTGTTGTCGGGCTAGCCCTAACCGCTTACCTAGCTCTCAGGCCAGGTGGCAATGAAGCAGATTACTTCCTGCCCGGTTTGATCACAAACCTGAGCTACGCCGTGGCATTAGCTATCTCAGTGCTAATTCGATGGCCGCTGATTGGCTTACTAGTAGGCATCGTTCGCGGGGACGGCTTTGAATGGCGTAAGAATTCCGCTCAGTTGAAACGCTACTCGCAGGTCACCTTGCTCTGGGTTTTAATGTTCTCAACGAGGCTGTTGGTTGAGGTTCCGCTCTACCTGTCAAAGAGTCTTGAGGCACTTGCGGTAGCAAAACTCATCCTTGGATTACCTTGGTACGCACTGTTCATTTGGTTCAGTTGGCTAAGTCTGAAAAGCGTCTTTGCTAACAAAGGCTAAGTGCTAGTTTTAGTAGTAAATAAACCCTGATTTAGGAGTCCATCTTGTCAAAGGTGAATAGTTTTGGTTCGGCTAAAGACTTGAAGGTTGGCTCAAAGAGCTACCGTTATTTCGATCTCAACGTTCTCGATGTTGAAACTCTGCCTTACAGCCTCAAGATTCTTCTCGAAAACCTGCTGCGCACCGAAGATGGCGCCAACGTTACCGCTGAACAGATCAAGGCACTTGCCGACTGGAATCCAGCTGCTGAACCAGACACCGAGATTCAGTTCACACCTGCTCGCGTAATCATGCAAGACTTCACCGGCGTTCCATGCGTGGTTGACCTAGCCACTATGCGTGAGGCAGTTACCGCGCTTGGCGGCAACCCAGACAAGATCAACCCGCTCGCACCGGCTGAGATGGTTATCGACCACTCGGTAGTAATCGATGTTGCTGGCAGCGCAGATGCTTTTGAGCGCAACGTAGAACTCGAGTACGAACGCAATGGCGAGCGTTACCAGTTCTTGCGTTGGGGGCAGACAGCCTTTGACAATTTCAAGGTTGTTCCTCCAGGCACCGGAATCGTGCACCAGGTCAACATTGAGCACCTCGCTCGCACGGTGATGACCCGCGAGGTAGAAGGCGAGCTTCAGGCTTACCCAGACTCATGCGTAGGTACCGACTCACACACCACGATGATCAACGGCCTCGGCGTTCTCGGCTGGGGTGTAGGTGGCATTGAAGCCGAGGCGGCAATGCTCGGCCAGCCAGTTTCAATGTTGATTCCTCGAGTTGTCGGTTTCAAACTAACCGGAAGCATCCCTGCCGGTGTTACCGCTACCGATGTGGTTCTAACCATTACCGACCTGCTGCGCAAGCACGGGGTAGTTGGCAAGTTCGTTGAGTTCTACGGCGCTGGTGTTTCGTCTGTGCCACTCGCAAACCGCGCCACCATCGGAAACATGAGCCCTGAGTTTGGTTCTACCGCTGCAATCTTCCCGATTGACGAAGAAACCTTGAACTACCTTCGCGTGACCGGCAGAAGCCAAGAACAAATCGCCCTGGTTGAGGCTTATAGCAAGGCACAGGGCCTCTGGCACAACCCAGCCATCGAACCACGTTTCAGCGAGTACCTAGAGCTCGATCTATCCACCGTTGTTCCGTCGATTGCTGGCCCGAAGCGTCCACAAGATCGCATCCTGCTTAGCGATGCAAAAGAAGCCTTCGCAAAGTCGTTGCCAACCTATACCGACCAGCCACACAAGCCGACCGATGTTAAAGGCCACGACTTTAAGGTAGACAACGGCCACGTGACCATTGCCTCGATTACCTCTTGCACCAACACATCAAACCCATCTGTTATGTTGGCTGCCGGTCTGCTTGCTCAGAAGGCAGTAGCTAAGGGTCTCAAGGCAAAGCCTTGGGTAAAGACCTCGCTTGCTCCAGGTTCGAAGGTTGTTACCGAGTACTACGAGAAAGCCGGTCTTACCGGTTCTCTAAACGAACTTGGCTTTCAACTTGTTGGTTACGGATGCACCACCTGCATCGGAAACTCTGGACCGCTAGAAGAAAACATTTCGGCAGCAATCAACGAGAATGACCTCGCGGTAACGGCAGTGCTTTCAGGCAACCGAAACTTCGAAGGTCGCATTAACCCAGACGTCAAGATGAACTATCTTGCCTCTCCACCGCTGGTTATTGCGTACTCACTGGCTGGAACCATGGATTTCGATTTTGAGACCCAGCCACTCGGGCAAGACAGCGCCGGTAACGACGTATTTCTCGCCGACATCTGGCCTTCTGCACAAGAAGTTCAGCAGACTATCGATAACTCGATTAACTCTGAGATGTTTGCAAAGCAGTATGCCGGAGTATTTGACGGTGATGCGCGTTGGCAGAACCTACCAACCCCTAAGGGAGCCACCTTCACCTGGGATGAGAAGTCAACCTACGTTCGTAAGGCCCCTTACTTCGATGGAATGAAGAAAACTCCAGACCCAGTAAAGGACATTCATTCAGCTCGTGTGCTCGCCAAGCTCGGCGACAGCGTGACTACTGACCACATCAGCCCTGCCGGGTCGATCAAGGCAGATTCACCTGCCGGTAAGTACCTGAGTGAACGCGGTGTTCCTCGTGTTGACTTCAACAGCTATGGCTCTCGTCGTGGAAACCACGAGGTTATGATTCGCGGAACTTTTGCGAATATTCGACTAAAGAATCAACTGCTTGACGGTGTCGAGGGAGGTTACACCCGTGACTTTACTCAACCTGATGCTCCTCAAAGCTTCATTTTCGATGCTTCGGCAAACTACCAGGCAGAGGGAACTCCGCTGGTTATCCTCGGAGGCAAGGAGTACGGCTCGGGTTCGAGTCGTGACTGGGCTGCCAAGGGAACCAGCCTGCTAGGTGTTCGCGCTGTTATCGTGGAGAGCTTCGAAAGAATCCACCGTAGCAACCTGATCGGTATGGGAGTAGTTCCACTGCAATTCCCAACCGGACAGACTGCAGATTCCCTCGGTCTCGACGGAACTGAAATCTTTGACATCATCGGTATTGAAAAACTCAACGATGGAATCACGCCTAAGACCATGAAAGTTATCGCAAAGCCAAGTGCTCATTCTGCTGCCGGAAAACCAGTTGTCGAATTCGACGCGGTAGTGCGCATTGACACACCGGGTGAAGCTGATTACTACCGCAATGGTGGAATTCTTCAGTACGTTTTGCGTAGTCTGGTGGCATAGAGCCACTAGGGAGCACAATGACTCTGCTTGAAAGAATCAAACAGCCAGCCGATCTTGCTCGGTTGACTGAAACTGAACTGGCTCAGCTCTGCGCAGAGATTCGTGATTTTCTAGTGCAAAAGGTGGCACACACCGGTGGCCACCTTGGTCCGAATTTAGGTGTTGTCGAAACGACTGTTGCAATTCACCGAGTCTTTGATTCACCTCGAGACTCAATCATTTTCGATACCGGTCATCAGTCTTACGTGCACAAACTTCTTACTGGTCGCCAAGACTTTTCGAAATTGCGCTCTCGCGATGGTCTTGCCGGCTATCCGCAGCGCTCGGAAAGCATCCACGACATCGTTGAGAGTTCGCACGCAAGTTCGTCGCTCTCATGGGCTGATGGTATTGCCAAGGCTCATCAACTTACCAACCAGGGAGATCGCTTCACGGTTGCGGTTGTGGGAGATGGTGCTCTTACCGGGGGTATGACGTGGGAAGCGCTGAACAACATTTCGGATGACAAGAATCGCAAGCTCGTCATCGTGGTAAACGACAACGGTCGAAGCTATGCGCCAACCATCGGTGGACTAGCAAAGACCCTGAACGACATTCGAACTAAGGGTGCCTACCGAAAGGCGTATCGCGCATCTCGCAAGTTTTTCGAAAGCTTCGGCTTAGTCGGTAAGTTGACCTATTCAGCTGCCAGGTCAGCTGGTAAAGGAATCTTCGAAGCATTCGCCCCAAGCATTTTCCCGAACCTGGACATCAAGTACATTGGTCCGATTGACGGGCACGATTTGAAAGCCATGGAACAGGCGCTCACTCAGGCCAAAAACTACGGTTTTCCAGTTATCGTTCACGCCATCACGCAAAAGGGTAAGGGCTATGACCCTGCGATGCTTAACGCTGAAGATCAATTCCATGCAGTCGGGCAGATTGACCCAACGACTGGCGAGCCACTCTATGAAAATACCGGTAAGAGTTGGACATCGGTTTTCAGCGATGAAATTGTGCGACTTGCAGACCAAAATAAGAATTTGGTCGGTATAACCGCCGCAATGCTAAATCCAGTAGGTTTAGACAAATTTGCAGCTAAATACCCAGAGCGGGTTTTTGACGTAGGTATTGCAGAACAGCATGCGGTTGCATCAGCCGCCGGCATGGCCTTCGGTGGTCTGCATCCGGTTGTTGCAATCTATGCCACTTTCATGAATCGTGCTTTCGATCAGGTTTTGATGGATGTTGCTTTACACAAGGCGGGCGTTACCTTCGTGCTCGATCGAGCTGGAGTTACCGGGCCCGATGGCGCAAGTCACCACGGTCAGTGGGATTTGGCGATCTTTCAAGTTGTGCCAGGAATTCGGATTGCAGCACCAAGAGATGCCGAGCGACTTCGCGAAGAACTAGCCGAAGCAGTTGACGTGCACGATGCCCCAACGCTGGTGCGCTTCTCTAGAGGTAATGTTGGCGCTGAAGTCAAGGCCCTCAAACGCCTGGCTGATGGGGTGGACGTACTTTTTGAATCACCTGCAAAAGATGTTCTGCTGCTAGCCGTTGGCCCGATGGCCGATACTGCACTCGAGGTTGCAAAGCTTCTAGCAGCGCAGGGTATCGGCGCCACTGTTATTGACCCAAGGTGGGTTGTTCCGGTTGCAAAGTCGGTAGTCACGCTCGCAGAGCAGCATCGACTTGTTGTCACCCTAGAAGATGGCATTCGGGTCGGTGGAGTTGGTACTCGCGTGCGACAGGAACTTCGTGCGGCGCAGGTAGATACCGCAGTAAACGAACTTGGTTTGCCTGATCAGTTCCTTGAGCATGCCACCCGGAATCAGATTATGGATTCTGTCGGTCTTGGTGCACAGCAGATTGCTCACGACATTGTTGCTCAAGTGCTAGGCGCAAAAGTTCCACACGCTAGAAAAATCGACGAACCTAGTTTGCTTTCTGAGCCATCAGAGCAGCAGTAAACCTCGCCGCGACGGCTGTTGCCTGCCAGTTTCGCGCTCCAAGTTCAACAAGAAATCTGAACACCGAATCTTCGCTTAGCTCTGTCGGTGGCTCCCAAGCGAGGGCCCGCATAAAGTCTGGGGTGAGTAGATTCTCAAGGGGCATTTGCAGTTGTTGAGCGATTTCGGTTGCAATCGGTTTTAACGAGGACAATCGAGCGTCTGCTTCGGGGAATTTGCTCGCCCAGTTACGGTGGTTCGGAATGCCGGTTGGGGCAAGTTTCAAAGGTGGCAAGTCGTTGGTACTTAGCCCCGACTGAACTGCATCCCACCAACTGTCTAGGTAGCTTCTAGAAGCTCGACCGATAAAAGTTTTCTGATTAGCTAGCGCCGATCTGCTCTTCGGTAATTCTTTAGCAACTGCCGTTATTGAGGCATCTGGCACTAGCCGGCCAGGTGCCACGTCTAGCCTTGCTGCCAGCTCTTCACGGGCCAGCCAAAGTTCACGGGCCACTGCTAAAGATTTTGCATCCTTTACCTCATGCAAGCCGCTCAGCGATCGCCAACGATCTTGCTTAGCCGGTTTGGGTTTGAAACCTACCAGCGCAGCGAATTCTTCGTTTGCGAACTGCAATTTGTTTTCTGCCTCAAGTGAGTCTCTGACTTTCAAAGCCAACTCGTCAAGCACATCAATATCGAGTGCCGCGTAGTTTAGCCAGTCGCTGTGCAACGGCCGGATGCTCCAGTCGACTGCCGAATGCTCCTTGGCGAGTCTCACTCCCATGAAGTGCTCAACCATTGCACCCAGACCGACGCGTGGTAGACCGAGAAGTCGACCAGCAAGTTCGGTATCAAAAAGTGATTCCGGATGAAGTCCTATTTGGGCTAGGCAAGGGAGGTCTTGGGTTGCTGCGTGCAGAATCCAAGTGTCTTTGCTCATCACAGTTGCAAGTTGGGCAAATGGCTCAGTAGTTAGCTCTGGGGCAATTGCCGCTGGATCAATGAGATATAGCGGCGACTTGCCGCGGCTAATTTGCACAAGGTATGCGCGATTTGAGTATTTGAATCCGCTTGCACGCTCGGCATCAACCGCGAACCAGCCGGATTCGCTAGCTAGGATTTCGCAAGCCTCGGTAAGTTCGGCTGCAGATTCAACAAGCGAAACTCGGGAGTTTTTGGGAGTTGCCAATAGTGGCAACTCTGCAATTGACTCTTCCACTAGATTCTCGCGGTGTCAGGGTCAATTGCGAAACCAGACATCGCACAAACCACGTCTTGCCAGGCTTCGAGGTGCGCTGCAAAGTTTGAATCTGGCGACCAGGATGCCCGCAATTCAAATTCAGCGTGCTGACTTTGATTCTCTAAAGATCCGTGACCGGTTGAGATAATTCTGGTTGATGTGCCAGCAATGTTGTGATGCTCAGCTGAACGATTGGCTAGAGCTTCTAGAAGCCAAGACCAGGCTAAGTCAGAAGCATCCTCATCAATGCCGATGTTGATCTCGAGGGGCGACTTGCAGAAAGTAACGATTCTGAAGTTTGATGCCCATTGATCTTGAACTGATGGTTCGTGCAGCAAGACGAAACGACCAGTTCCTAGATCTGAGGTTTCGTTTTTGGAACTCGTCTTAACATGAACGGCGAACGCAATCGAATCTGCAGCGAGTTTGCCCGGAGCAGGGATTTGCTCGAAATCGAGTTCTCTGCGAAGTTTGGCATTTTTGAGATCGTCAACAACTGCCCTAAAGGCTGCACTTGCGGTGCTGTCGTTGGTAATCTCAATCACGTGATTAACGCTAAGTGCCGAGCCATCGTGACCCGCGTTGCCACGCCGAATTGCAGGGCACATGTGGCTAACTGACTTTCTCATCGGCTACTTGGCCGCGCTCAATTTTGCGAGACTGCCAAAGCCAAGTCGTGGCTCAACTCGGGCTGTTAGGGCAACCGTTACCGAGGTTTGGTTTGAAGCAAATAAGACAGACAACCTGCCTTATCCGCAATGCTATTTCTTTGACAACGCAACTGGTCAGGTTACCTTTGACGCCTCAATCGAACTTCGCGACGGCTTTATTGTTCGCCGTGTAGATCGCTGGCTCAGCGGAAAACCGCATGAAAACATGCGCGGTTGGATTAGCGGTTGGATGGCAAATAATCCTGAGGATTTCAATTTAGACACCGAAGAACTAACGCTAACGAACGGAAAGTTATTACTGCCCGCAACCCAGAGCAAAAAGTCAAGCACGTGGGTCATCCTCGTGCATGGCAGAACCGCTAAGCGAGCAGAAACTTATCGAGCGTTGCAAATCTTTTCAGATCTGGGGCTCAGCGCTCTCGCCGTGAGTCTTAGAAACAACTTCGAAGCCAGCACGGCTAGAGATCGACGCAGTCACTTCGGGTTTTTAGAGTGGCAGGATGTTGCCGCTGCTGTTAGTCACGCGAGAAAAGAGGGCGCAGAAAACATCATTTTCTATGCGATCTCGATGGGCGCTGTCTCAGTTGCTGAGTGCATAAGAAATTCTCATGAGACATTCGCCGGCGTGATTCTCGATTCGCCAGTGGTCAATTGGCGAGAGACCCTTGAAGTTATGGCCAGGAAGAACCAACTGACAGTAGCTCAGCAGAACAAGGCTGTCTGGTTTATCGAGTCGTGGCTTGGTTCAAAACTTCTGCGCCTTAAGAAACCCGTTCAACTTAGAGAACTCGGTTTCGCTAACTGGTGTTCGAATTTTGAGTTACCGATACTGCTAATGCACAGCGAAGACGACGGTTATGTCGATTACGAACCATCTCAAAGCTTTGCTCTAGCCCATCAAGAATTCGTAAAGCTCGAAACTTTTGATACCGCTCTTCACGTACAGCTCTGGAACTACCAACCAGAACGTTATCGTCAGCTGCTCAGCGAGTTCGTTGCGAAACTGCCCATATAGTTAGAGCAGTATCTTCAAGCTGAGTAGCATTCAATAGCTCGAATTTGGTCTGCTCGAATCTCGAGAAGAATGCCGAAGCGTCAGTTGCAGCGAACTTACTCTTCAGGCCGACAATCGTTAGTGCGAGTTCGCTCAAGGCTCTGCCACTTGCAAACCAGTCAGTAAAACTTGGGCCGGCCTCAAGTACGATTCGGCGAAAGCCTCGAATCTTTAGTGCACGACGAATCTTGCGAGGGCTATATTTGCGAAGCCCGATAATCAAGGTGTCTTTGGCAGAATACTTCTCTCTAGTCGATTTGAGCGCCTGGCGCCCAACGATTAGAACTAGCAAACCATCGCCATTCAAAGCCTCTAGACCTTCGAAATCGCCGGTTCTAGATACCAACGCGAGTGCTTTGGTTGACATCCTGCGGTAGCGCTCAGCCCTAGCGGTTACAGCTGTGGTTAGAACTACGTCTGCTTGCCTGCGATAACTAATCAGGGATGCACGATCGATTTCGTTCGATATACCGCGGCTTGTTCCGCCAACTTCTATTTCGCCCGAAGGTGTAGTTACGAAGTTGGCAATCACCCAGTCTTTCGATAGGCCAGCGGATTGCAAATTCTCAGCGCTACTCAAGATAATTTCTCTCGAACATTACGCTTGATTCTGCCTAACATTGCTCGCATACCCCGAATGCGAAGTGGGCTGACGGCTTCTGTGAGACCGAGCTTGTCAGGCAGTGAATCCTGAAAATCGAGCACTTCTGCTGCTGGCAGCCCGTCTAAGCAAGTTTGCAGAATGCTAGCGAAGCCACGAGTGGTGGGCGCCTCAGCTGGCGCAGTGAAAAACACATTGACAGTGTGAGCCGTGTCATCCTGCACTTCGACAAATAGATAGACCGGTGACTGACATTCTTCGACTCGTTCTAGAAGATCCGGATGGTCTTGGTAGCGCTCAGGAAGTTCTGGAAGTTTCTCTGAATATTCGAGCAGTAGATTCAGTCGCTCATTCAAATCAAAAGATTGGAAATCCGCTACTAGGTCTTCGAGGTTTTCTGCCAATTAGCGACCTGCTGGGGCAAGTCCGGGTTCAGTGCCTTTTACAATCGGCACGCCAACGAGTGACCCCCATTCGGTCCAAGAGCCGTCATAGTTTCTAACGTTCTTCAAACCCAAAAGATAGGTGAGCACGAACCAGGTGTGGCTTGAACGTTCGCCGATGCGGCAGTAGGCAATGACATCATCTGAAGGGTTTAGTCCGGCTTCTGCAAAGTAAACCTGCTCGAGATCGGTTCTAGTCTTGAAGGTTTTATCTTCGTTGGCAGCCTTTGGCCAAGGCACAGAAACCGCTGAAGGAATGTGACCACCACGAAGTGCGCCTTCCTCTGGATAATCAGGCATGTGGGTGCGTTCGCCGGAATATTCCTGTGGTGAACGAACATCAATCAGCGGGTTTCCGAAGTGGGCAAGAACATCATCGCGGTAGGCGCGGATGGTCGAATCGTCACGTTCGATAATTGGATATTGCGTTGGTGTGATCTGTGGAACTTCTTTACTGAGCTCACGGCCCTCGGAAATCCACTTGTCTCTTCCACCGTTCAGAATTCGAACATCTGCATGACCGAAAAGTTTGAACACCCAGAAAGCATAAGTAGCCCACCAGTTGCTCTTGTCACCGTAAATCACCACAGTGTCTTCGCGGTTGATGCCTTTACTGCTGAGCAGCGAAGCGAATGCCGGCCCGTCTAGATAGTCGCGTAGTACTGAGTCGTTCAGTTCAGTGAACCAGTCGATTTTGATTGCCGAAGGAATGTGTCCAACAGAGTACAACAGCACATCTTCATCTGACTCGAGCACTACCAATCCTGGTTTGCCAAGGCTCTCGGCTAGCCACTGAGTTGTCACCAGGGCTTCTGGGTGAGCGTACTCGCGCAATTGTTCTGATGGATCGTATTCGACTGGCATGGTTTCCCGTTCTGATTCAACTGGATGGAAGTGATTAGACTGTCGTTGTCTTACATTTATAAGAATATTTCATTGAACTTTATTTCGCTACGACAAGGTAATAATTGGCCATTTTTGACGGTCGCTTCAACTCGCTAACAGCGTTGAACCCTCAACTGAGCACGACTGAACTGCTTTCGCAGTTTGTTCCGCCTCGTGAATTCGAAAATGCCAGATTCGAAACATACCTACCTGATACAAATTTTGAATCTCAGTCGAGGGCTGTAGCACTTTGCGCCACCTTCACCGAAACCAAAGGCGAGTCAACTCAAGGAAAAAAGGGGCCAAAGGTTGCAGGCGTCTACCTTGATGGCGGCTTTGGCGTTGGCAAAACTCACTTGCTCGCAAGCATTTGGCACCAGTTCAAGGGCAAGAAGGTTTTCGGAAGCTTTTTGGCTTACACCGGACTCATCGGCGTTCTGGGTTTTGCCGAAACAGTCAAAGAGCTGAGCAAATACAATCTTGTTTGCATCGACGAGTTCGAACTTGATGATCCCGGCGATACCATGATGCTTTCGCGTCTGCTAAGCGAATTAGACGCCAAGGGGGTTAAGTTCGCTGCCACTTCGAATACTCCACCAAATGCTCTCGGCCAAGGTCGTTTCGCAGCTGCAGACTTCGCACGAGAAATCAACGCCATGGCTAGCAGGTTCGACATCGTCACGATTGATGGCGAGGATTACCGCCACAGACCAACGGATGATCATTCAAGCGCACTAAGTGAGGCTCAGCTAGGCGAGTGGCTCTCGGAGCAGAAAAGCCGGGGAGAAAATACGGCTGCCGACAACTTCGATGATCTGCTCAGTCACCTAGCTACGCTTCATCCAAGTAAATACCTAAATCTTGTAAAAGGTTTAGACGCATTGGGACTCACTGAGGTTTACCAATTAGAGGATCAAGTGGCCGCCCTGAGATTCGTTGCTTTCGTCGATCGACTCTACGAAGCACAGGTGAAACTTAGAAACACCGGTAAATCCATCACCGATATTTTCGCTGAAGATATGGTCGGTGGTGCTTACCGCAAGAAATACTTGCGCGCCGTTAGCAGACTAGGTTCGCTTAGCAGTCGCTAAGGCCACTGAACCTAAAACGATTGTGACTACGGATGCCACTAATACGGCGAATACCGACTGACTGGCAAGCTCTGGTTGGTCGCGAAAACTAAGTTGCGCTACCAACAGCGAAACAGTGAAGCCGATACCGCCAAGGGCTCCAAGTCTGGCCAGATTTGCGAAAGATAGTTTGTTCGGTGATTTGATTAGTTTGTATCCAAGCCACCCACCGACAGCTATTCCGATTACTTTCCCGATCGGGCCAAGCATAATTCCGATGACTATGCCGTTGAGTTCGCCAATCTGGCTCACCGAGACAGCAGCCGAAAAGGCTGCGAAGAGCGGCAGTATCACCAAGTTGGTTGGCAGCACTATTGCTTTTTCTGTTGCTCTGCTCGCTCTATCCGGCAGCAGAGCGCCAAGTATGACTCCCGCAATAACCGGGTGAATTCCCGACTCTAGAAAACAGAACCAGATAGCTAAGCCCAACACGGCACCCAGGGCAAATCGAACCCATGGTTTCCAACCGCACCTGAATACGCCCCAGAAGCAAACTGCCAGCATCGCACCCAATCCGAGGTACGCCGGTTGGAATCCTGTAGGGTACAAAACCGCGATGATGATGATTGCGATCAGATCATCGGCAACGACAACAGTTAGCAGGAATGTCCTTGCCAAAGTCGGCAATCTTTGACCGAAAAGCAAGAAGACCGCCATGGCAAATGTTACGTCGGTAGCCGTGGGTATCGCCCAACCGCGAATAGCTGATGAGTCACCGAAGTTAACTGCTGCGTAAATCAAGGCGGGCGCCACTACACCTAGAATCGCTGCAACGAGCGGAGGGAATGCGTTTTTGGGTTCCCTGAAAGATCCGTGCGCAAACTCGTGGCGAAGTTCGATACCAATAAGTAAAAAGAAGAAGGCCAAGCCCAATTCAGATACCCATTTCTCAAGTTCAAGGGTCGTGCCGAAATTCAGGGGGAGATGCATCAGGTATTCGAGTGCGCCAGCTACTGAACTATTCGCAAATATGAATCCGAGAACTGCAGCCAACAATATCAAAACGGCTGCAAATTTTTCGCTTCTTACTAACTTCACTCAACTATTCAATCGCAGATTGTTTACAAACTTGAAACAAAACGTGCGCTTCCACGAAATACGAGGTTTGCAGAATAGGTCAGGTAGCGCACATCGCGTTACCAGAATCAAAGAGGTGACTTATGAACCTAGATCAGGGAAACACAGCCTTTGTGCTTATTTGTTCCGCACTCGTGCTACTCATGACTCCCGGCTTGGCATTCTTCTATGGAGGTATGGTCAAGGCAAAGAGCGTTGTAAGCATGATGATGTTGAGTTTTGGCTCGCTTGGACTCATCGGAGTGCTTTGGGTGCTTTACGGCTATGCGATTGCATTTGCAAATGGCGGTTCAAGTACCTTCATTGGTATCGATGGTGTGTTCGGTATCGACACTTCATTTTTAGGCTTACAGGCTCAGGTGCAGGACGCACTGAATCCTTCAGGTGCTTATCCATCGCTTGCGTTCGTAGCATTCCAAGCGACATTTGCAATCATCACTGTGGCACTAATCTCTGGTGCTATTGCCGACCGCGCAAAGTTTGGCGCCTGGATGGTATTCGCAGGCCTCTGGGCGACACTGGTGTACTTCCCGGTTGCTAACTGGGTATTCAACTTCACCCTTGCCGATGGCAAAGTAGTTGACGGTGGCTGGATTGCTTACAACTTGGGAGTGATCGACTTCGCAGGTGGAACAGCGGTGCACATCAACGCAGGAGCTGCAGGTTTAGCTCTCGCGATTGTACTTGGCAAGCGCTTCGGCTTCTCAAAGGGTATTGCTCAGCCTCACAACGTGCCACTGACACTACTGGGTACCGCGCTGCTGTGGTTCGGTTGGTTTGGATTCAACGCTGGGTCTGAACTAGCTGCCGACGGTTCAGCTGCAATCGCCTTCATGAACACCCTGTCTGCACCCGCCGCCGCCATGCTTGGTTGGATTCTCATTGAAAAGATCAAGCACGGGAAAGCCACTTCGATTGGTGCCGCATCTGGTGCCGTAGCCGGTTTAGTTGCAATCACACCTGCCTGTCAGATTCTTGACCCAGTATGGGGCTTGCTACTCGGCTTCATCGCTGGTTTGCTCTGTGCCTTGGCAATCGATCTAAAGTTCGCTCTTGGCTTCGATGACTCGCTCGATGTTGTCGGCATCCACCTAGTTGGCGGAATCGTCGGAACTCTGTACATCGGACTATTTGGTCGTGGCGTGGGAGCCTTCTTCGGTTTCGGCTGGAACCAACTCGGTGCCCAGGCAATCGGTGCTGCGGCGGTACTGATTTACAGCTTCATCGGCGCATTGATCATCGGTCTGATTGTCGACAAGGTAATCGGTTTCCGAGTTAAGGCTGAAGATGAGATCGCCGGCATCGACACCGTGGTTCACGGTGAAGAAGCATATGCGTTCGGAGCAGACCGCTAAAACTAAACAACAACAACACCTTAAGGTGAAGCCACTAGGCTTCACCTTTTGGTGCGTTCTAAAGAAAGCAAGTAAATGAACCAAGACGTAACGATGTTTCTGATCATCTGCAGCGCTCTAGTGCTGCTGATGACTCCCGGACTTGCCTTTTTTTACGGTGGGTTAGTTCGTGCCTCATCTGTTGTGAGCATGATGATGATGAGCTTCGGGTCGATTGCGCTAATTGGGGTGCTTTGGCTGGTTTACGGTTACGCGATATCGTTTGCGAATGAAGGAACAGGCGCATATTTCGGCATCGACGGTGTTTTCGGAATTGACCTGGACAAGCTCTTCGTCGAAGACGAAGTTCAGGCTGCACTAGGAGGCGATGGTTCGCTTTTGGCCTTCGCCGGATTCCAGGGGACTTTCGCAATCATCACCGTTGCACTAATTTCAGGAGCAATTGCCGATCGTGCCAAGTTTGGATCGTGGATGCTATTCGCTGGCCTATGGGCGACTGCGGTTTATTTCCCGGTTGCGAACTGGGTTTTTAACTTCAAGGTCGAAAACAGCGAGGTAGTAGACGGGGGTTGGTTAGTGCACAACGTTGGTCTATTAGATTTCGCTGGTGGAACCGTAGTTGAAGTTGCCTCAGGAGCTTCGGCGCTGGCGCTAGCACTCGTTGTTGGAAAGCGTTTTGGTTTTGCAAAGGGAATGCACGCCCCACACAGCGTTCCTCTTGTTCTCATCGGCGCCGCATTTCTGTGGTTTGGATGGTTCGGTTTCAATGCCGGTTCGGAAATCGCTGCCGACGGAATAGCGAGTATTGCCTTTATTAACACCGCCGTAGCAGGTGCCGGTGGCCTCTTAAGTTGGTCACTCTATGACAAGTTCGCACAGGGCAAACCTACAGCTGTTGGTGCAGTCTCAGGTGCCGTAGCAGGAATGGTAGCGATTACGCCATCCTGCGCCTTTTTAGACCCAGTTTGGGCGCTTCTACTTGGGCTCATCGTCGGTGTAGCATGCGCCTACGCGATCGAACTCAAGTATCACCTTGGTTATGACGACTCACTTGATGTTGTCGGAATTCACCTAGTTGCAGGAATTATTGGAACGCTCTTCATCGGATTCTTCGGCAGGGGAGTTGGATTGGTGTTCGGATTCGGTGCAGACCAGCTTGGTAAACAAGCCATCGGCGTAGCAGTGGTCGGCTTATACGCATTCGTCATGAGTTGGCTCATCGGTCAAGGCATACAGAAGACCATTGGTCTGCGAATTACGAGCACTGACGAAATTGCTGGTGTTGATAACGTTGTTCACGGCGAATCTGCTTATGACACTGCAGATCCTCGCTGGACCTGGCGCGGCTAGCGCGTCAGTTTGCATTACCTATCGTTTATGGGTTAAAGTAAACGGGTGCCCAGCGATGGGTGCAACGCGGATGTGGCTCAGTTGGTAGAGCACAACCTTGCCAAGGTTGGGGTCGCGAGTTCGAATCTCGTCATCCGCTCGCTTTAGTTAGCAACGGTGGAGTGGCCGAGAGGCGAGGCAGCGGCCTGCAAAGCCGTCTACACGGGTTCAAATCCCGTCTTCACCTCGAAACAAATCCCGGTCGTATGGCGCAGCGGTAGCGCACTTCCTTGACATGGAAGGGGTCACTGGTTCGATCCCAGTTACGACCACTCAACATTTGTGTTTACAACGGTTACAAACTCGTTACTTCAGTTTCCATTCGTGAAGCGCACGCACAAAATGTTCATTGAAAAGCACTTCGGGGCTTCGTTTTTCGCGCATAAGGTTTATCGCAGTTTCAGACGTGTAGCCCTCAAGCAAGAGCACAACACCCATTACTAAGCCACTGCGGTTTCTGCCACCCTGGCACCGCAGCAGAACCCGGTGACCGTCTTTCCAAGCGCTGTGAGCCATTTTGGCAACTTCGTTTATTCGCGCGAAGTTCTCTGGTGCAAGTCCGTGATTCCAGTCGTCATCGAAGTGATAGCGCACCTCGAGAGTGTTGCCTGTCACTGCGCTAGCGTTTTCGTGAAACGTGAACACTACGTCGAGGTATGGATAGCGGGAAGGCTTGGCTGCTGGCCTAGACGAGTAATCATTCTCAGGATTAGTTCCCCCGAGATAGAGTCGCGGCAGGATTTCGTCGTAGTTCTTAGCCAATTAGAGTTTCAGAGTTTTAGCTGTGGAAGCTAAACTCGCAGCTGCTTTTTTAGAGTCTTCATTGAGCTTGGTTCCGTAACTAGGAATGAGCTCTTTGAGCTTTGGCTCCCATCCTGGGAATTCCTTCTTGAAATTCTTTCGCAGCACTTCGATCATGATTGCGGCAGCCGTTGATGCACCTGGTGAAGCTCCTAGCAGACCTGCGATGCTTCCGTCAGCGGCTGAAACTACCTCGGTTCCGAACTGCAGGGTTCCACCCTGCTTGGCATCCTTTTTGATTACCTGCGCGCGCTGGCCAGCTGTGATCAGATACCAGTCTTTAGGGTCTGCATTTGGGACAAACTCCCTGAGACTCTCGAACTTGCCCTGCTTAGTCTTTAGTAGTTCGCCAATCAAATACTTGAGCAGGCTCAGATTCTTTACTGCAACAGATAGGTAGGGGATTAGGTTGCCAGGTCTGACAGACATAGGAAGGTCAAGAATCGAACCTTTTTTGAGGAACTTGGGATTCGCGCCAGCGTATGGTCCGAAAAGCAGGCTGGTTTTACCATCTACGACACGGGTATCAAGGTGAGGCACAGACATGGGTGGGGCGCCCACGGCTGCTTGGCTGTAAACCTTTGCTTGGTGCTGTTTTACAAGTTCAGGGTTGTCTGTTCGGTAGAACTCTCCTGACACCGGGAAGGTTCCATAGCCATGCGCCTCTTCAATGCCTGACTTCTGCAGAAGCTTGAGCGCGTAGCCCCCGGCTCCAACAAAAACAAATTTCGCGTTGTACTGTTTGGCATTGGCAACCAGATTCCAGCTGCCATCCTTTTGCTTGTTCAGAACTCGTATCTCAGCGTTGGTTAGCACCTGAACATCCTGCTTGTTTAGGTGTTCGAAAAGTTGTCTGGTAATCGCGCCGAAGTCAACATCCGTGCCTGATTCGATGCGAGTTGCTGCGATTACTTCTTTAGAGTCGCGGCCGGCGGTGATCAGGGGAGCCCACTTGGCAATCTGTCTCGGGTCATCGGAAAATTCAATACCAGCAAATAGCGGCTCGCTCTTAAGAGTTTCGTACCTGCGCTTTAGATAAGCAACGTCCTTCTCACCGCGAACAAATGTCATGTGAGGGCAAGAGTGAATAAAAGTGTCTGGAGACTTAAGAATGTTTCTTGAAACAAGGCTCGACCAAAGCTGACGACTTAGTTGGAACTGCTCATTGATAGCGATAGCTTTGCTAGGGTCAGCGGGGTCGGGCATGTAGTTTAGTTCGCACAGTGCAGCGTGCCCGGTGCCTGCGTTATTCCAAGGATTACTCGATTCAGCAGCCACTTCATTGAGTCGCTCGAACACAATAATGTTCAGTTTTGGGTTGAAGTACTTGAGCAAAGTGCCTAGCGTGGCTGACATTACGCCACCACCGATAAGGGCTACATCGTATTTCTGCGTTGAAGTCACGACAGCAAGTTTACCTAAGCGCCGACTGTTACTCCGAACAGTGCACCAATTCCATAAGTGATAGCCATGGTTGCCAAGCTGATCACGGTGTTGCGCAATACAGATCTCGCTGGCTTTGCGCCGCCGATCTTTGCTCCGACGTAGCCAGTTAGCGCCAGGGCGACGATAGTTGCCGCGAAAGTAACCGGAACCCTGAGGTCGGCAGGTGGCAGAAGAACGGCTGCGACCGGGAGTGCTCCACCCACTGTAAAAGCGATAAACGACGAAATCGCCGCCGCGGCCGGGCTTGCGTGCTGCTAGCTGTTGATACCGAGTTCAGCTTCTGCATGAGCTTTTAGTGCGTCTTTCTTGGTGAGTTCCTCAGCAACTTCGCGAGCGACTTTGTAGCTCAGCCCCTTCTGCTCATAGAACCAAGTGAGTTCGCGCAGTTCAGCCTCTGGGTTTTCTTTTAATTCTTTTCGCTCTTTAGCAAGCGCAGCAATTTCAGAATCTTTTTGCGCTGAGACCGAGGTGTATTCGCCGCCGGCCATTGAGAAGGCACCAGCTGCGAGAGCCGCGAAGCCAGAGAGCATTAGGGCGTTTGTGTTTGCTGGGTTCG
>JBJTOA010000006.1:0-5170 GCA_046074285.1 Micrococcales bacterium | reverse complement strand
CCGAAAGACAAAATGTCAACGCCAACATCGGTGGTGAACTCCCTAAAGCTCATGCCAAGGGCAACCGCAGCGTTTGAAATTCGAGCACCATCGAGGTGCAGATACAAGTTATGCGAATGCGCGTAATCTGCCAGGGCCTTTATCTCAGCAGCGGTGTACAGGGTTCCCATTTCGGTGGTGTTGGTAATCGAAATCACACCCGGTTGAGCGCGGTGAACGCTGCCGATATCGAACATCGCGGTTTCTACAATCGCTGGTGTCAGTTTGCCGTCAGCAGTTGGCAGGGTCCAAAGTTTCAAACCGGCCATCTTCTCAGGCGCCCCGCCTTCATCCGCGTTGATGTGTGCGCTCTCAGCACAGATCACAGCCTGCCAACGCTCGGCGCAAGCTTGCAGTGCAACCACATTCGCGCCTGTGCCATTGAATACCGGAAACCCAAGGGCGTTAGGCCCAAACTCTTTGGCGAACAGGGCATCGAGTTTGCCGGTTACCGAGTCTTCACCGTAGGCAATCTCGTGACCTTCGTTGACATCGACGATAGCCTGCAAGATTTCAGGATGCACCCCGGCATAGTTATCACTTGCGAAACCGCGCCAGATTTTGCGCTCAGTCATTTGCTAACCAACTATTCCGGCAGTGGCTGCCACTTCGGGAGCTAACTTCTTGCGAAGCGCGTCATAGAAAACATTGAGCGGGAACTCATCTGGCAAGATCAAATCAACCAGCTGCTTTAACTCGCCGTCGAGTGGCAGTGCATCGCCGCCCTTGGTCCAGTTCGATGCCGGATGCACAGCTACCAACTTCGAAACGAATTCATAGGCAGACATCCAGTGCCCCAGACGACTCTTATCAATACCGGTTCGGTAAAGTTCTTCGACCTGCTCGCAGAGTTCAACCATTGCAGCGTCGACTCTTTGCCAATCGAAAGACAGTGTGTTGTCAGTCCAGTTCAAAATACCCTGCTGGTGAAGGTGAGCAAAGATAATCTGGCCAGCTAATCCGTCATAGTTACGAACCCGGTCGCCCGTGATTGGGAATCTGTACAAGCGGTCGAACAAAATTGCCATGCGAATAAAACGCGCAAGGTGAACACCATTCTTCTCGAGCACAAATGACTCACGATAGGTGGTTAGGTCACAGCGCAGTTCCTCAAGCGCGTACATCCAGTAAGGCATACGCTGCTTAATCATGAATGGGTCGAACGGAAGATCGCCGTGGCTGTGAGCGCGGTCATGCACTAAGTCCCAGAGCACATAGCTTTCTTGAGTCAACTTTTGATTGCTCAGCATGAGTTCGAGATCGGCTGGCACGGCCAGCTTCAAAAGCTCTGAGGCGGCTGCGGTTATCTTTCTGAAGCGAGCAGCTTCGCGATCGCAGAAGATTCCGCCCCAGTAGAACTTTGCTAGTTCCCGAGTCGCGACGGTCTCTGGGAAAAGCACGGCCGAGTTTGTGTCGTAACCCTTAGTGAATGCGACGAACTCGATTGGCACGAAGGCCGGATTGTCGTACTTATTTTTCTCGAGGTCAGCAACCCAGTCAGGCCAGAAGGTTTTAGCAACCACTGCCTCGAAGTTTCGGTCGAGATTGCCGTTCTGGGTATACATCGGGAAAACCACCAGATTCTCAACACCGTCTCGACGGTTGAGGTCTGGCCTGAAAAGCACCAGCGAATCTAAGAAGTCTGGAACCCCGAAATCACTGGCAATCCACTTTTTGATGTCTACGACGGTAGCCTCGAGATGCTCGCGCTGATGCTCAAATCTTGGCAGCATGGCCTCGATTGCAAACACCATAGCCTCGGAATGTAGCTTAGCTAAGGCCCGGTCAGCGCCTTCGACGAGTGAACCATCTTTTTGCTGCAATCCACGGATGCCCTCAACCGCTTCAACCAAGCCCAGCCAGTGCTGGTCAGATTCGGTCCACGACTTTTCGTGCGAAACCTGCTTAGTTTCGGTTGCTGCTGCCCAAGTGATGAGATTTCTCCAGAGGCGCTTGTGGTTTAAATCTTCAATCGAGTCATCGCCGAACAGATCGCTGTCTGCGATGACCACAACTCGGCCAGCACCGAAAGTTTGAACTGCAAGCAGGGGAGAGTTCGCGGGCGAAGCGCTCGCCGAAGTTTTCGCAATCACGTGGGTGCGAGCAGCTACCTCAGGGTTGATAGCCAAGGCACCGCTTCGATAGAAGCAGGCTCGGCTTGCGCCTGAGGTCACATCGATTCCATCTGCTTTAAGCAAATCTGCCAGCACCCAGGTTGCTACATCTTTATATGCGTTGCTTGAATCTTGAACCGTGCAGTTCTGAAGTTCGATTCCGAACCGGCTAGCGATCTCAGCAATCGAGTTCTGGTATTTGAGCTGCTCGGTTTCGCCGAAGAGAACCAGGCCACCGCCATGTTGCACGTAATCAACCAGCGCGTCTATTTCATCCGGTTCGTATTTGGGTGAACCTTCACCGGTTGTTGCTTCCCAAGCATCATCAGAGCAGTGCAACAAAACAAACACATCAGACATGTTCAAGTTGGCTTGGGAGATTGGGCCGCTCGAGTGAACTGCAACTTCGAAACCAGAAGTTCTAAGTTCATCCGCGGCGATTACATAGCCGGCATCGGCTGGGTTATTGGCATTTATCCTCTGAGCAACTTCTGGTCTTGTGGACCATGCTTGCCGATGAGCTTCGTCGAAAACGACACGCGCTAGTGGGCGCATTTGTACCTCCTCGTACGCTTTCAGCCTAACAAGTGCGCGAGAGCAGCGGGTATGTGCAAGCACATGCCCGAAACATAACGAATTTGTTACAAACTGCCTGTTTGAGAAATAAAGCATATGAAAACGGGCAAAAACTTGCTATTTTTTCTTGAAACAGGCAAAAAGCCACAATACTTACCTGAAACGGATGGATGATGCTCGCTGAAGAACGTCGCCTTCAACTGACCGAGTGGTCAAAGGCTGAAGGTCGAGTTGACGCAGTAGATGCATCTGTGCGATTGAATGTTGCAGTTGAAACAGTTCGACGCGATCTCGACATTCTTCAGAGACGCGGAGTCGTGCGCAGAGTGCACGGTGGCGCTATTCCGGTAGATCGTTTTCACGCAGAGGCAACAGTCCCAGAGCGAAAGAGCAGCAACGCAACTGCAAAAGCAAAAATTGCTAAGGCTGCCGCTCAGTTCATCCCAGAGAACGGCTGCGTTTTTGTCGACGGTGGTTCAACCACTGAAGAGCTGGCACCTTATTTAGTAAATCGACCAAATCTGCTGGTGGTCACCAACAACATCATGCTCGCCTCACTCATCGGTGAAAGCACCACCCAAGTTATTTTGCTAGGTGGTGAGATTCGTCGCACTTCACTGAGCACAACCGGCCAACTTGCCGTTGAAGAACTTCACAACTTTCACGCCCAGGTCGCATTTCTGGGTGTCAACGGAATCAGCGAAGAAGCTGGCATGACTACCGCGGATATCGAAGAAGCAGTGGTTAAGCGCGCGATGATTGCAAACGCTGCTGAGCGCATCTTGCTCGCAGACCACAGCAAGTTCGGGCACGCATTCGCGGCAAAATTCGCAACCTTTAATGAAATCGACCGATTGGTCACCGATCTGGATATCCCAGAAGACTTCCTAAACACATTGCAAGACAGCGATGTGGTGTTGGCACATTAGGAAGAAAAAGTAACATCCCCCTCACTAACGAAAGGTTGTCGTAATGACAAATTTCATTCCTGCAGGCGGCTCTAACCAAGGCGGTTGGCGTGCGGTTCTGCAAAAGCTAGGCGGTAACCTCGCCGGCATGGTAATCCCAAACATTGGAGCATTCATTGCTTGGGGTCTGCTAACTGCACTATTCATCCCAACCGGCTGGACTCCAAACGAGGAGTTCTCAAAGATGGTTGGCCCGATGATTGTCAACCTTCTACCTATCCTCATCGGTTACACCGGTGGAAAGATGGTTCACGGTCACCGCGGTGGTGTGATTGCTGCAGTAGCAACTGTTGGTGTAATCGTTGGTTCGACTATCCCAATGTTCCTCGGTGCAATGATCATCGGTCCACTTTCAGCTTGGTTGCTAAAGCAGGTCGACAAGGTTGTTGAGCCACGCATCCCTGTTGGTTTCGAAATGCTTATCAACAACTTCACCCTCGGTATCCTCGGTCTGCTTTTGGCAATGGCTGGTTTCGCTGGTGTTGGTCCGGTTGTGACTGCATTCTCAGACGTACTTGGTAACGGAGTTGAGAGCCTTGTAGCTCTTGGCTTGCTACCTCTTGCATCAATCATCATTGAGCCTGCAAAGATCCTCTTCCTGAACAACGCAATTAACCACGGTGTGCTTGGCCCACTAGGTGTTGCACAGGCAGAATCTGCTGGCCGCTCAATCCTGTTCATGCTTGAGTCAAACCCTGGTCCAGGTCTTGGTCTGCTAGTTGCAATGTGGCTAGTTGGTCCAAAGGTTATCCGCGGTTCAGCTCCAGGTGCGATCATCATCCACTTCCTCGGTGGTATCCACGAGATCTACTTCCCATACGTGCTGATGAAGCCAAAGACCCTTCTAGCGATGATCGCTGGTGGCGCTACCGGTGTTGCAACCTTCGTTGCAACCGGTGCAGGTCTAGTTGCAACACCATCACCTGGTTCGATCTTTGCCTACATTGCAATGACTCCAAAGGATGCAAGCTCATACGGTATCTACCTAGGTATCGCTCTATCAGCTGCCGTAACCTTCGTTGTTGCATGGCTATTGCTCCGTGGCGACAAAGACGTCTCATCTGAAGGCGAATTTGAAGCTGCTAAGGCTAAGGCTAAAGACCTAAAGGCTGGAAACTAGTCAAATGGCAAAAATAGCTGGTTCAGAAGTAAAACGACTGATTATCGCCTGCGAAGCGGGAATGGGTTCGAGCGTAATGGTTGCGAACATGATTGCTAAGCAGTTAAAAGGTCATGACATCAAGGTCACTCACTCACCAGTGAATCAGCTTGCCGGTGCTGAGCCAGACGTGGTGGTTTGCCACCGCGGTCTGGCGCAGCGCGCCAAGCAAGCGGTTCCGAATGTGCCAGTGATTGCCTTCGACATGTTCCTCGGTGATCCTCGCATTGCAGCTGTAGTCAGCGCCATTCAAAATGGTTCGGAACTGTCAGATGACTAATCTGGTTCAACAGGCCGGAATCTTGCTAGATGTT
>JBJTOA010000005.1:0-14929 GCA_046074285.1 Micrococcales bacterium | reverse complement strand
AGAAATCTTCAATCGGGTCGAGAATCTTCCAAGAGAGTTCAACCTCTTCGTGGCGAGGGAATAGCGGTGGGTCACCAAGCAGAACGTCGAGAATCAATCGCTCATATGCCTCAGGGCTCTGCTCGGTGAAAGCGTGGCCGTAGCCGAAGTCCATGGTGACATCGCGAACCTGCATGCCGACACCCGGAACCTTTGAACCAAATCTGATAGTCACACCTTCGTCAGGTTGAACTCTGATCACCAGTGCGTTTTGACCAAGTGCGCTGGTCTGGGCATCCTCGAAAAGAGCTTGCGGAGCACGCTTGAAAACCACTGCGATTTCGGTTACGCGGCGACCAAGACGCTTGCCGGCGCGAAGGTAGAAAGGCACACCTGCCCAGCGGCGAGTGTTAATGTCTAGGCGCATTGCAGCGTAGGTTTCGGTCACCGACTTAGGGTTCATGCCGTCTTCGGCAAGGAAGCCGAGAACCTGTTCGCCACCCTGCCAGCCGCCAGAATACTGGCCGCGAGCAGTGTGCTTGCCGAGGTCCTTCGGCAGAGTTACTGCCGAAAGCACCTTTTCTTTTTCGGCGCGAAGATCGGCAGCGTCAAAAGAAACCGGTTCTTCCATAGCGGTGAGCGCCAGCAGCTGCAGCAGGTGATTTTGAATCACATCGCGAGCGGCACCAATGCCGTCATAGTAACCAGCGCGACCGCCAACGCCGATGTCTTCGGCCATGGTGATCTGAACGTGGTCAATGTAGTTGGCGTTCCAGAGTGGTTCAAATAGCTGGTTAGCGAAACGCAGCGCGAGAATGTTCTGCACGGTTTCTTTACCGAGGTAGTGGTCGATTCTGAAGATGCTGTCGGCAGGGAATACGCTCTCGACCACATCGTTTAGTTCACGAGCAGATTGCAGGTCGTGACCGAAAGGCTTCTCAATAACAACGCGACGGAACTCATTTTCTTTTGGTGCAGCCAGGCCAGAGCGCTTCAACTGCTTGGTAACCAGTGGAAAGGCCTTTGGAGGAATCGAAAGGTAGAACGCGTGATTGCCATTGGTGCCACGAGATGCATCGAGTTCTTCGATGGTGTGCTTCAGGCGATCGAAAGCAGCATCGTCATCGAAATCACCCTGAACAAAACGGATGCCCTCAGAAAGCTGCTTCCAAACTTCTTCACTGAACGGCGTGCGAGCATACTGCTTTACCGAATCGTGAACGACTTTGGCGAAGTCTTGGTGTTCCCACTCACGACGAGCAAAACCCACTAGGGCGAAGCCAGGTGGCAATAAACCTCGGTTTGCAAGGTCATAAACCGCTGGCATCAACTTCTTGCGAGAGAGGTCACCGGTCACACCGAAAATCACCAGACCGCTAGGGCCGGCAATTCGGTTGAGTCGGCGATCTGCCGGGTCACGAAGTGGGTTTACTCCGCGAGCAATCTTGGCTGGGCTCATTAGCTCACGATCTCTAAAATCTTGGCGAAGTCGCTGGCAGGGTTGCTGAGGGTAAGAGTCAGCACCGGTAGCCCGTGGTCACCCAGAACCTTGGCGTCACCGGCAGCCTGAGAGGCAATCAGTTCACCGAAGGTGAAGTCGCGACCAGGAACCGAAATGTCTGCTTCGCCCTTTGAAAGCAACTGCAAGAACACGCCCTGCTTCGGTCCACCCTTGTGGTACTGACCGGTTGAGTGCAAGAAACGTGGACCCCAACCAAAAGTGGTTGGCCGTTCGGTCTTCAACGCGAAGATTTCGCGAAGTGAATAGAACTGCGGTACTGAAGTGCGGTCAAGGTAAGCCTGAATTGATAGGTAGCTGTCAGGACCAAGCTTTGCCTTCAGAGCGCTGATGGCACCTGCCACGGTTTGGGTACCGTGCAGGTCAAGAGACTGTGAGCGAACCGCAATGCCATTATCGACAAACAGGTCAACTGCAGCCTCACCCTTTTCGTTCAGCATCGCGCGAGCAGCAACCTTAGCTGACTCTACGTCTGGCTGGTCGAACGGGTTGATGCCAATCAAGCGGCTTGCGATAACAGTTGCATACTCCCAGAGTAAGAACTGCTCACCGAGTGAACCAGATACCGCAACTTCGTCGTTCTTAGACTCTGTAGCATCTTCAACCACGCGCACCAGCAGAACATCATCGTGCTTTGAAAGCACTTCAGGGCTCATTGGTTCGAGAACCACAGGCAAAATGCCTTTGCCGTTTTTGCCAGTTGATTCGGCGATTAGCTGTTCAGCCCAGTCGCCAAAACCTACAATCTTGGTGCCGGCTGAAATCACGCCGATCTTGTCTTTGAAACCGTGTTCTGAAGCGGTGCGGGCAAGCGCTGCGCCAAGAATCAGGCCAGGGTTCGAAGCGACGTCCTGAGCAAGCAGTTCACCAGCAGCTTCGGCATCCTTCAAAAGACTCTGGATGTCAACGCCAGCCAAACCTGAAGGAACCATGCCGAATGCGGTCAGTGCGCTGTAGCGACCACCAACGTTAGGGTCGGCATTGAAGATTCGGTAGCCATCCGCTTTAGCGGCTGCTTCCATCGGTGAACCTGGGTCGGTCACGATCACGATTCGCTCGGTTGCCGCGATGCCAGCCTCGGTGAAGGCGCGCTCAAAGGTGCGCTTCTGAGAATCGGTTTCAACGGTTGAACCAGACTTTGACGAAACGATAACTGCGGTGCGAGCAAGGTCGCCGCTGAGGGCATCGTTAATCTGGTCTGGGTCGGTTGAATCGAGGGTGATCAACTGCACAGCTGCAGTTTGGGTAATAACTTCTGGGGCGAGCGATGATCCGCCCATTCCACAGAGCACAAAGCGGTTCACGCCTGCCTGAGCAAACTCTGCCTTCAGTGCAAGGATGTCTGCTACCAAAGCCTGAGAATCGACAGCGCTGGCAGTCCAGCCGAGACGGATTGAACTCTCAGACTCTGCTTCTTTACCCCAGAGGGTGAAGTCTTTGGCGGCGATTCGGCTAGCGACCTTGTCGCTAACCAACTGTGCGATGTTGGCTTCGACAGCTGCAGCTGCCTTGCCAGAAGTTACTACCTTGATAGTCATTACTTTGCTGCCTCTAGTGCGTTGGTGACGGTCTCAACTAGTTCGTTCCAAGAGACGATGAACTTGTCAACGCCTTCGGTCTCAAGCAAGTCGGTTACGTCGTCGTATGAAACGCCTGCCTGTGCAACGGCGTGCATGACTTCGCGAGCGTCGTCGTAGTTTGACTTGATTGATTCAGCTGGAATCACACCGTGGTCGTAGGTTGCTTCCATGGTCTTTTCAGGCATGGTGTTTACCAGGTGCTTTGAAACCAAACCGGTGACATACATGGTGTCAGGAAGGTTTGGGTCTTTCACGCCGGTCGAAGCCATCAGTGGGCGCTGCTTGTTAGCGCCAGACGCTTCGAGGGCAGTCCAGCCAGCGTTGTCGAAGTCTTGCTCGAACACTTCGTAAGCTAGGCGAGCATTTGCAAGCCCTGCCTTGCTCTTGAGCGCGTGTGCTTCTGGGGTGTCAACAGCGGCAAGGCGCTTGTCGATCTCGGTGTCAACGCGTGATACGAAGAATGATGCAACCGAGTGAATCTTGCTCAGGTCGTGACCATTTGCCTTGGCCTGCTCGATGCCGGCGATGTAAGCAGCGATAACTTCGCGGTAGCGCTGAAGCGAGAAAATAAGCGTTACGTTGACGCTGATTCCCTCGGCGATAACCGCGGTGATTGCAGCGAGACCTGGCTTAGTTGCCGGAATCTTGATCATGACGTTCTCTTTGCCAACCTTGGCAAAAAGTTCTTTAGCCTGCTTGATCGTGCCAGCGGTGTCGTTTGCAAGACCTGGCTCAACCTCGATTGAAACTCGGCCATCGAAACCGTGGCTGGCTTGGTAAACACCAGCGAAAATGTCGCAGGCGTCTGCCACATCGCGAGTGGTGATTTCGAAGATCGCCTGGGTTGCGTCTGCACCGGCAGCAGCCAATTCACGAACCTGGTCGCCGTAACCCTCACCCTTGGCTAGAGCACCAGCGAAGATGGTTGGGTTGGTGGTAACACCAGAAACTGAACGGTTGGTGATTAGGTCACGCAGGCCACCAGAGGTGATGCGAGTGCGGCTAAGGTCATCTAGCCAGATACTTACGCCGTTGTCGGCGAGCTGGGCGAGTGGTGAAGTCATGTTTGTTGCTCCTTAGGCTTTGAGTGACTTGCGGGCGGCAGCGACAACGTTTTCAACGGTCATGCCAAATTCACGGAATAGGGTCTTGTAATCAGCAGATGCACCAAAGTGCTCGATTGATACATGCTCACCCTTGGCACCGGTGTACTTGCTCCAGCCGAGAGCCAAACCGGCCTCAACTGAAACACGTGCGCTTACCGATGCAGGCAGAACTGAATCGCGGTAGGCAGCGCTCTGCTCATCGAACCACTCGAGACAAGGTGCTGAAACCACGCGGGTTGCAATGCCTTCTGACTCGAGCTGCTCGCGAGCAGCAACTGCCAACTGAACCTCAGAGCCGGTTGCGATCAAAATCAGTTCTGGCTTTCCGTTTGCTGCATCGACCAGGGTGTATGCGCCCTTTGCAACGTTTGATGCGTCTGCAACAACCGTGCCGGTGGCATCCTTCTCGCCGCGCTTGAATACCGGAATGTTCTGGCGGGTTAGCGCAATACCGGCAGGGCCTTCGCGACGTTCGAGCATGGTCTTCCAGGCGTATGCGGTTTCATTTGCATCACCAGGGCGAACAATGTCAAGGCCAGGAATAGCGCGCAGGGTAGCGAGCTGCTCGATTGGCTGGTGAGTTGGGCCATCTTCGCCAAGAGCCACTGAGTCGTGAGTCCAAACGTAGATTGCCGGAGTCTTCATGAGAGCCGCTAGACGAACCGCTGGTCGCATGTAGTCGCTGAAGATCAAGAAGGTTCCGCCGAAGGCACGGGTGTTTCCGTGCAGCACGATGCCGTTCAAGATTGAACCCATGGCGTGCTCGCGAATACCGAAGTGTAGAACGCGGCCGTACTGGTCGCCAGTCCACTCGTGAGTAGACCACTCAGCAGGAACAAATGACTTTGCCCCGTTGATGGTGGTCAAGTTTGACTCTGCGAGGTCGCTTGAGCCACCCCAGAGTTCTGGCATAACTGCTGCGATGCCGTTGATTACCTTGCCAGAAGCTGCACGGGTTGAAACCTCGGTGCCACCTTCAAACTTAGGAAGCGATGCCTCAAGCTCGGTTGGAACCTCGCCAGCAACTACGCGATCAAGCAACTTCTTGCGTTCTGGGTTCTCTGAAGCCCAGGCGTCAAATGATGCTTCCCAAGCCTGCTTTTCGTGAGCTAGACGATCGTTGTTGCGGGTGTGTTGAAGAACAGCTGGGTCAACCTCGAAGGTCTTCTCTGGGTCAAAGCCAAGAGCGGTCTTTAGACCAGCGAGTTCTTCGGCACCGAGTGCAGAACCGTGAATCTTGCCGGTGTTCTGCTTTTTAGGCGAAGGCCAGCCGATGATGGTGCGAACGGTGATTAGCGATGGCTTGTCAGTGACTGACTTAGCCTTCTCAATCGCGCGGTAAAGCTCTTCGATGTCTTCGTGGTATTCACCGGTCTTCTTCCAGTCGACTACCTGAGTGTGCCAGCCGTAGGCTTCGTAACGAGCAGATAGGTCTTCGGTGAACGCAATGTTGGTGTCATCCTCGATTGAAATCTGGTTTGAGTCATAGATCACAACTAGGTTGCCGAGTTGCTGGTGACCTGCTAACGATGCCGCCTCAGAGGTTACGCCCTCTTGCATGTCGCCATCGCCACAAATTACATAGACGAAGTGATCGAACGGGCTGGTGCCGGCAGGAGCTTCTGGGTCGAATAGACCGCGCTCGTAGCGAGCAGCGTAAGCAAAACCGGTTGCCGAAGCCAATCCCTGACCTAGCGGACCAGTGGTGATTTCAACACCCTTGGTGTGCCCGTACTCTGGGTGACCAGGGGTAGCTGAACCCCAGGTGCGAAGTGCCTTGATGTCATCTAGCTCAAGACCGTAACCGTGCAAAAAGAGCTGGTTGTAGATGGTCATTGATGAGTGACCAATTGAAAGAATGAAGCGGTCGCGGCCCAGCCAGCGATCGTTTGATGGGTCGTGACGCATGATTTTGTTGAACAGCAGGTAAGAAACCGGTGCCATGCTGATTGCGGTACCTGGGTGGCCGTTGCCAACCTTTTCAACTGCGTCGGCAGCTAGCACGCGGCAGGTGTCTACCGCTTTTTGGTCAATTTCGGTCCATTGGAATGCAGACAAAAGAAATCCTTAGATTTTGGTTCGATTTGATGGTGGTTTAGTCAACCGATTTGGGCGTCATCGCTAAGAAAAGTCTAGTGCCACCAAGGGTTTTAGGCCTAAGAAATACCGCTTAGAATTGCCTCAATGTCTTCGAAGTTCAAGGCCTATTTAGCCCTCACCAAACCTCGTGTAATCGAACTGCTCTTGGTTACCACTGTGCCGACCATGATTTTGGCGCAACGTGGTTTGCCCGATGTGTGGCTGATTTTGGCAACCCTGGTTGGTGGCGCCCTCAGCGCTGGTTCAGCCAACGCGTTTAACTGCTACATCGATGCAGACATTGACAAACTCATGGGCCGCACCAAGGGCCGTCCGTTAGTTACCGGAGAGCTAACGACAAGACAGGCCTATGTCTTCGCCTGGATTCTCGGAATCTTCTCAACCCTTTGGCTCGGTCTGTTGGTCAACTGGTTCTCAGCGGCGCTGTCGGTGGCGGCCATCCTGTTTTATGTCTTTATTTACACGCTGCTTCTGAAGCGACGCACACCTCAGAACATTGTTTGGGGTGGGGCAGCAGGGTCAATGCCAGTGCTGATCGGTTGGGCAGCCGTAACCGGTGGGCTCGATTGGGGAGCCTGGATTCTCTTCCTGGTGATTTTCCTCTGGACGCCTCCGCACTACTGGCCGCTTTCAATGCGATACCGCGAAGACTATGCAACCGCTGGGGTGCCAATGCTCCCGGTGGTTCGCGGTCACAAAACCGTGAGCGTTCAAATCATTCTCTACAGCTGGGCCCTCGTGGTTTCAACCCTGCTGCTGATTCCTGCCTCAAACATGGGTTGGGTCTATACCGCTACCGCGGTTGTGACCGGCGCTTGGTTCCTATTTGAAAGCTACTTGCTGTATCGCGAGGGCATGAAGGGGCAACCTAAGAATCCGATGCGACTATTTCACGGAAGCATCACTTATCTGACGGTGCTTTTCATTGCCGTAGCACTTGATCCGTTTTTCTACATCACCCTCTAGGCTTTGATTTCCTCAAGCCGAGCCAGTGATTCATCACGCTCTGCTGCGTGATCAACAATCGGTGCCGCATAGCCTGCGGTGTAACCATCTAGTCGATTCCAAGGTTCATGCACTTCGGCGCCTTCGATATGTTCCAATTCTGGAATGTATTTGCGCACGTAGTTGCCGTCTGGGTCGAACTTATAGCCCTGCAAAATCGGGTTGAAGATTCGGTAGTAGGGGCTTGCATCTGTTCCGCAACCAGCAGTCCACTGCCATCCATGTGAATTTGATGCCGGGTCAAAGTCGCTCAGGTTTTCTTCAAACCAGGCGGCGCCGTGCTGCCATTCGATGTGAAGGTCTTTGACCAAGAAAGATGCCACGATCATTCGCACTCGGTTGTGCATCCATCCGGTCGCCAATAACTGGCGCATTCCAGCGTCTACCATCGGGAACCCGGTCTTACCCTGCTTCCAAGCTTCAAACTTTTCGCCAGGCTCTTCATAGCGCATGCGAGCAAACTTTGGCTCGTAGTAGTCGTCGAGAGTGTGAGGGTTTCGCCAGAGCACTTCGGCATAGAACTCGCGCCAGGCGAGCTCTTTGGCATAGACGGTGTGAGCTGGCGAATCAGAAAGTTCGGCTAGCAGGGTGCGCGGGTGAATCTCGCCGAAGGCCAGGGCGTGGGATAGGTGAGAGGTGCCGCTGAGATCTGCCCGATTACGTAGTTCGTCGTATTCATTGAGAGCGCGTTCTTTGAATCTGGCAAAGGTGCGAAGCGCAAAAGCTTCACCGGCCTTCACCTCGAAAGGCGCTGGCTTAGTGGTGGCTGGTCGACCATCACATTGCTCGTTGGTGAACTTCCACCTGAACGATTCTTTAGGCGGCAGCGAAAAAGGTCGTTCCCAACCGACTTGAACCCAGCCTCGGTAAAACGGTGTGTAAACGCGGTACGAGGTGCCATCTGGTTTTAGCACGCTACCGGGGCGAACTGCGTAGTAAGAATCATGCAGGTGCAAGTTGATGCCGGCCGCTGTGAGCGCAGTCAAGGCCAACTTTTGCTCAGCCATTCCAACCGGATCAAAGGCTTCGGTTGCGTGAACCTCAGTCACCCCGTTGACTGAGGCTAACTCAAGAAGTTCAGCGACGAAATCAGCTCGATGATGACGAATCGTCAGCAATCTGTGAATTGACGCACCGAGCGCATCCAAACTTGCAACCAGTGAGTGTTGCCGAATGCCTGAAAGCTTTTCGAAGTCATTCAAATCGACAAGGTAGGCAGCTACAACCTGCGGGTCACCATCAGCGATTGCACCTTCGATTGCAGCTTTCAGCGCCGGGTTGTCCTGCAGGCGCAGGTCTCGTCGAAACCAAAAGAGCCGAGCCATTACTTTGCCCGCGTCGCCAAAAAGTTGAAAGTGATCATTGAAATCAGGATGCTAGCCCCGAGCATGTGAATGCCAACCAAGAGCGGTGGAACTCCAAGGCGAGCCTGCGCAACACCAATAACTGCCTGAGCTGCCTCGGCGATTAGCAAACCAAGCGTGATTCGGGTAGCGAGTTCACTCACTTTGCGGTCGGCGCGAAGTAACTGAATCAGCTGAATCAGGGTGAAGATCATCAGCAGGTAGGCAGGGTAGCTGTGATAGTGCTGCCACACCTCAAGGTCTAAACCATTTCTGAGAGTTTCAGCGTCTCCCGAGTGCGGCCCGGCGCCGGTAACGAGAACACCAATCAGAACTGCAATCCAACCCATCACTGAAATTGCGGTTGCCCAAACATAGGCAGTCTGGGGGATAACCGTTGTCGGCGCATAGAACCGCCATACCAAAATCGAAGCAATCGCAATCATGACTGCGCTAACCACGAAGTGTGCACCCACTAACCACGGGCTGAGTTTGAAAAGAACGGTGAAACCGCCAAGCACAGCCTGCACAAAAATGCCCACTACAAGCCAAATTGCTGGCCAGCGAAGTGCTCGAGCCCCTGCCCGCCAAACCAGAATTAGTGTCAAAGCGCTGACTACGAGCAGAACAAAAGTCAGCAATCGGTTGCCGAACTCAATAACTCCGTGCAAACCTTGCTCAGGCACGGTAATCAGCGAATCATCAGTGCATTTCGGCCAGGTCGGGCATCCCAAACCCGAACCGGTGAGGCGCACCGCACCGCCAGTAACCACGATGCCAATCTGCGTGGCTAGCGACAACCACACGAAAAGCTTCAGCGAAAGACGATCAAACAACCTAAAAAGCAATGCAAGCACCTTATTTCGAACCATCGGGACTTCAGATTTATTGCGGTGAAGGCTAAAATCGAAGGAGCCAAGAGTGTGCAACGAGGCCAAAATCTCGGCTAGTTCAAGTCTTACACAGCGTTTCAAATGCTGGGACTAAACCCAACCAAGCACAGGTTACTTTTTGTAGCAAATGGCAAACCTTATCTTTTAGGAGGCTCTGCGTGTCAGACACCATCATTGATCGCCCCGAACTCGAGGGTCTTGGCGTCTATGAGTTCGGCTGGTCAGACTCTGACAAAGCCGGAGCCGCAGCTAAGCGCGGAATCAACGAAGACGTCGTCAAAGACATCAGCGGCAAAAAGAGCGAACCTGACTGGATGCTCGAGACTCGCCTCAAGGGTTTCAAGTATTTTGAGCGCAAGCCAATGCCTGCCTGGGGTGCAGATCTATCTGGAATCGACTTCGACAACATCAAATACTTCGTTCGCTCTACCGAGCGTCAGGCTCAGAGCTGGGAAGACCTTCCAGAAGACATCCGCAACACTTACGAACGTCTCGGCATTCCTGAGGCAGAGCGCAGCCGCCTGGTTGCCGGTGTTGCAGCCCAGTACGAATCAGAAGTGGTTTACCACCAGATTCGCGAAGACCTAGAAGCTCAGGGAGTTATCTTCCTCGACACCGACACCGCACTCAAAGAGCATCCAGAGATCTTCAAAGAGTATTTCGGCACTGTGATTCCTGCCGGCGACAACAAATTCGCCGCTCTAAACACCGCGGTTTGGTCTGGCGGAAGTTTTGTTTACGTTCCTAAGGGCGTAAAGGTTGAAATCCCGTTGCAGGCATACTTCAGAATCAACACCGAGAACATGGGTCAGTTCGAAAGAACCCTAATCATCGCCGATGAAGACTCATACGTGCACTACATCGAAGGATGCACCGCACCGATTTACAACTCTGATTCACTGCACTCTGCTGTGGTTGAAATCATTGTGAAGAAGAACGCTCGCGTTCGCTACACCACCATCCAGAACTGGTCTACCAACGTTTACAACCTGGTTACCAAGCGCGCAATCGCTCACGAAGGCGCAACCATGGAGTGGATCGATGGCAACATCGGTTCAAAGGTAACCATGAAGTACCCATCGGTAATCCTCGCTGGTGAACACGCTAGAGGAGAAACCCTGAGCGTTGCTTTCGCAGGTGAGGGCCAACTTCAAGACGCCGGCGCCAAGATGATTCACCTTGCCCCTTACACCTCAAGCTCAATCGTTTCTAAGTCAATCGCTCGTGGCGGTGGCCGCACCTCATACCGCGGTGAGATTCGCGTAAACCCAGGAGCCCACCACAGTGCAAACACAGTTCGCTGTGACGCACTTTTGGTTGACACCATCTCGAGATCAGACACTTACCCAACCGTTGACGTTCGCGAAGACGACGTCTCGATGGGTCACGAGGCTACCGTTTCGCGCGTAAGCGAAGAGCAGCTGTTCTACCTTCAGAGCCGCGGAATGGCTGAAGACGAAGCCATGGCGATGATCGTTCGCGGCTTCATCGAGCCAATCGCAAAAGAGCTACCGATGGAGTATGCCCTCGAGCTCAACAAACTTATCGAAATGCAAATGGAAGGCGCTGTCGGTTAATGGCAACTCCAGAAGTGCTGGATAACAACCAGCAGCCGCACTCGCACGGCTACACCAGCGAAGCTGACATTCCGGTTCAGTTGCGTGCCGAACGTCTCAAGTCAACTGACCCAAAAGACTTTCCAGCGATTTCGAATCGCGAAGAAACCTGGCGCTACACCACCAGCGAACAACTTCGAGGTCTAGACACCGAAGCTCTCAGTGAGTTCATCGGCGACTTCGAGCTCAAAGCAGAACCAGTGGTTAAAACCCGATGGATCAGCCCAGACCACGAACTTTTCGGCATCGCTGGAACCCCAGAAGATCTGCCGAGCGCAAATGCTTGGGCGGCCGCTCAGCAGGCGTACCTGATTGATATTCCGAGCACTGACATCGGCGAAGAAGTGACGCTAACTATCAAAAGCGAAACGGATGACCCGACTGCACTTCACCTGGTAATCAACGCTCAGACCCACTCAAATGCGACTCTGATCATTGACCACAAAGGCAGGGCAACCATCGCTGAAAACGTTGAAATCAACGTGTCTGATGAAGCCAACCTAACCGTGGTGACGATTCAAGACTGGGATGACACCGCGGTTCACACCAGCGCTATCTATGCCAAACTCGGTCGCAACGCAACTCTCAAGCACGTTGTGGTTACCCTCGGTGGCAAAGTTGTGCGCGTTACCCCAAACGCTGTCTTTACAGCACCGGGCTCAAGCGTCGAACTGCTAGGGCTCTACTACGCCGATGCAGGCCAGCACATGGAACACCGCCTATTTGTCGACCACGCAGTGCCTAACTGCAAGTCACGAGTTACCTACAAGGGTGCCCTTCAGGGCGACAAAGCTCACACCATTTGGGTGGGCGACGTGCTGATTCGCAAAGCAGCAGAAGGCACCGACACCTATGAACTGAACCGCAACCTTTTGCTAACCGATGGGGCTAGAGCAGACTCTGTGCCAAACCTCGAAATTGAAACCGGTCAAATTGAAGGCGCCGGTCACGCCAGTGCATCAGGTCGTTTTGACGATGAGCAACTGTTCTACCTACAGGCGCGTGGCATCACCGAAAGCGAAGCCCGCCGCCTAGTGGTTCGTGGTTTCTTGCACGAAATCATCCAGCAGATTCCGAACCTCGAAGTTCAAGAGAAACTGAACCAAACCATCGAAGCCGAATTGGCAAGGAGCAACTCATAATGGCCCTGAAAATCTGCTCTGTTGAAGACATCAAAAACGGCTCTGCCATTCGAGTGAAGCTAGGCGATACCGCAATCGCCATCGTCAAGACCAAGAATGGTGACATCAAAGCCATCGCCGACAAGTGCTCTCACGGTGAGATTTCACTCAGCGAAGGCTTCGTCGAAAACGACACCATCGAATGCTGGGCTCACGGAGCCAAGTTCGACCTAAACACCGGTGCAGCACTTACCCTTCCGGCTTTTGAGCCAGTTGAGGTTTACCCAGTGATCATCGAAAACGAAACTATTTACCTCGACTACGACCCTGAAGGCTAAGCAAATGTCAGTACTAGAAATCAAAAACCTGCACGTCACCGTAGAAACCGACCAGGGCACCAAAGAGATTCTCAAGGGCGTTGACCTAGTGATTCGCTCGGGCGAGACTCACGCCATCATGGGGCCTAACGGTTCAGGCAAGTCAACCTTGGCTTACTCAATCGCCGGTCACCCTAAATACACCGTGACCGAAGGTGAAATCTTGCTCGATGGCGAAAACGTTCTCGAAATGAGCGTGGATGAACGCGCCCGCGCAGGCCTCTTCCTTGCTATGCAATACCCGGTTGAAATCCCAGGCGTAAGCGTCAGCAACTTCCTAAGAACTGCCAAAACCGCAATCGACGGCACCGCTCCAGCCCTTCGCGACTGGATCAAAGAGGTTCGCGAGAGCATGGAAAACCTTCGCATGGACAAATCGTTCAACGAGCGAAATGTTAACGAGGGATTCTCTGGTGGAGAAAAGAAGCGCCACGAAATCTTGCAGCTCGAGCTTCTAAAACCAAAGTTTGCAGTGCTCGACGAGACCGACTCAGGTCTTGACGTAGACGCCTTAAAGATCGTTTCTGAAGGCGTAAACCGCTCTAAAGAGAAGACCAACTCAGGCGTACTGCTAATCACTCACTACACCCGCATTCTGAAATACATCAAGCCTGACTTCGTGCACGTCTTCGTTGCTGGCAAGATTGCTGAAGAGGGCGGCCCAGAGCTTGCTGAGCGCCTTGAAGCAGAAGGCTACGACCGCTACGTAGCAGCAAAGTAGAACATGTCAGAACCGTTAGAGCTAGAACCAGCCAAATACGACGAAGTCGTAGAGGCCCTAAAGAACGTAATCGACCCTGAAATCGGCGTGAACGTTTTTGACCTCGGCTTGATCTACGGTCTGCAAAAATCTGCCGATGACGGCCACCTGCTAATCAATATGACCCTGACCTCAGCAGGTTGCCCACTCACCGACGTGCTCGAAGAGCAAACCGCTGACGCACTTGATGGGGTAGTAGAAGCCTTCAGAATCAACTGGGTCTGGATGCCACCCTGGGGCCCAGAGCGCATCACCGAAGACGGTAAAGAGCAGATGCGCGCGATTGGTTTTTCAATCTAAATAAAAAAGGCACCCTATAGGGTGCCTTTTAGTTTTGAAGCTTACTTTCTGCCCTTAATCAGGTTCACAAGTTTCCATGAAGCAGGAAGCAGACCGGCTGCCACAACAGCCTTGACGGCGTCCCAAATCAAAAACGGTAGAACACCGTAGGCAAGACCGCCCTGGTCGCCAGTCCACACGCCACCGAGGTATCCATAGGTTAGCCAGGTTGCACCTAGTGCGTAGATGACGATGGTTCCGGCGGTGTAGCTAACGGCCATCTTTAGAACGTTTGAAGAGAAGTTTTTCTCTGATAGGTAACCGACTAGAGCTGCCGCGATGATGAACCCGATGATGTAGCCACCGGTTGCACCGAATAGCACTGACATGCCCGAAGATGCCTCGGTAAATACCGGAAGACCAAGGCCACCAACCACTGCGTAGAGACCCATTGAAAGTGCACCACGAAGTGAGCCAAGACTTGCACCAACGAGCAGGACGGCAAGAGTCTGGAAGGTAAATGGCACTGGCGAGGCTGGGATGTAAAGCTGTGCTGCGATAGCAGTAAAGATTGTTCCTGCAACTACCAGAGCAATGTCGCTCGCTAGTGAGTTCTTGATGACTCGGTCAACGATGGTTGGCTTGATGGCGAGGGTCAATGACATTGAAGCTCCGTCTGTTTAGGTAACTATTTCTATCGATTGTAAACTAGGTGCTTTGCTATCTGTTAGTTCTCTGGAGAAATTTTGATCGCAGTTCGCGACCTTGACATCACGATTGGTGCACGCACTTTGATGAGTGGCGTGAACTTTCGCGTTGCCAAGGGCGACAAGATTGGACTGGTTGGTCGCAACGGTGCAGGCAAAACCACTCTGACGAAGATTCTTGCTGGCGATGGCCAACCTACAGCTGGCGTAGTTGAAACCTCGGGGGAGATTGGCTACTTGCCACAGGACCCACGTTCGGGTGACCCTGAAGAGCAAGCACGCACTCGCATTTTGAATGCTCGAGGTCTTGGTTCGATTCTCGAACGAATGAACAAAGCCTCGATGGATATGGGTTCGGTTGACGAAGCGGTTTATGAAGCTGCCATGAAGGCATACAGTCGCGCTGAAGAAGAATTTGTCGCTGCTGGTGGATACGCAGCAGAGGCAGAGGCGGCATCCATTGCTTCAAACCTGGGTCTAAAAGATCAGGTGCTTTCGCAACCTTTGAAGACGCTCTCGGGTGGTCAGCGCCGACGTATTGAGT
>JBJTOA010000004.1:0-12238 GCA_046074285.1 Micrococcales bacterium | reverse complement strand
GCTTGCAGAAACGTGAATCATGGCTGGTACGTCGAGCTCAACCATTTTCTCGCAGAGCGGGTACCAGTACTTATCGGTGAGTGGCACGGTCTGCCACAGGCCACCGCTCGGGTCTGGGTTGAGGTTGCAACCGATGAAGCCGAGCTCGTTTACGCAACGCTCAAGTTCTTTGATGCTCGCGGTTAGGTCGTGACCTGGGCTTTGCGGCAGCTGGCATACGCCGACGAAACGATCTGGGAAGAGGTCAACTACTCGCTTGATCAAGTTGTTGCAGGCTTGGGTCCAGGCGATGCTTACCTGTTCATCACCTTCGTGGTGACCCATTGCGCTGGCGCGTGGCGAGAAGATGGTGAGGTCGCTGCCGCGCTCTTCGATGAGTTTGAGCTGGTTGTCGATGATGCTCTTGCGAATCTCATCGTCGCTGATCTCTGGGTATTCAGGCGCTGGTTGCCCAGCTTTGAAGGCAGCCAACTGGTCTTCGCGCCACTTGTTGTGCGCTTCAGGTGCGGTGGTGTAGTGACCGTGAATGTCGATGATCATCTTTGACTTTCTATAGTTCGCTCGGTACGAAAACGTTGCCCTGCATGAGCAAGCGTGCGGTTCTCAGCAAGGCTGACTTTGTAATCTTTAGTTCGGGGCTGCTCAGGTCAACCTGCATCTGAACGGTGAAGAAACCGGTTGGGTGCTCAACGATGATTTCTTTTTCAGCCTCGATGCTTTCTAGCCCAGCGATTTGCGCGGCAACGCTGCCATTGAGCATGCAAGCGGTGGCAACGCTAACCGCGCCAAGCACACCGATGGCATCGTGCATTTTCACAGGGATGAAAGTGCGGGTGCTGATCAAACCACCATCGCGAGCTGGTGAAAGCAGGCTCATCTTTGGCACGGTCTTGTTGGTTACGTCACCGAGGTTCATCTTGTGACCGACCTCTAGGCGAATGTCTTCAACCTTCGCGCGAAGTTCGAGGTTGGCATCTAGCTCGGCTGGGGTTTCATAGCCGGTGATGCCAAAATCGCTTGCCTTGAGGCAAACCACAGGCATGCCATTGTCAATGCAGGTGACCTCTACCCCGTTGATCACATCGACCACGTTTCCGGTTGGCAGCAGACTGCCGCAACTTGAGCCGGCAACATCTTCGAAGTTGATGTTGATAGGTGCGTGGGTTCCCGGCACGCCGTCGATGCGCGCGTCACCCTGGTAGTTGACCTTGCCGTTAGGCGTCTCAACGAAGGCGGTGGCTTTCGAATCTGTATTGACCATATAGATGCTCACGGCTGTGAGGTCATCCGTGGCTTTTACTAAACCCTGTTCGATAGCAAACGGGCCGACACCGGCAAGGATGTTGCCGCAGTTCTGCTGGTCGCTAACCTCGGCCCGGTCTGGCCACACCTGTAAGAAAAGGTAGTCAACGTCTACGCCTGGGCGAGTTGATTTGCTTACGACCGCAACTTTTGAGGTCAGCGGGTGACCGCCGCCCATACCGTCGATTTCGCGAGCATCTGGTGAACCCATGGCGGCAAGCAGCAAGCGGTCACGCTTGGCGATGTCGGTTGGCAGATCTTCAGCCAAGAAGTAGAGACCCTTTGAGGTTCCCCCGCGCATGACCGAGCAGCGAACTGCGGTTTGGGTGTTGGTGCTCATTAGTCGCCCTGATATTCCTCGTAAACCAAGCCCTTGGCCTTCAGGTTTTCGCGCATGCTGTAAATGTCTAGACCGAGTTCGCCAGCCTGAAGGCGAGCACGCTTTGCAGTTTCGTTAGCTTCGCGCGCCTGAGCCTTCTTGAGAACCTCGGCCGCGTCTTCGCGACGAACCACAACCACGCCATCGACGTCTGCGACGATTACGTCACCCGGGCGAACCAGTTGGTTGGCAATAACGATTGGCACCTGAACATTGCCGGGGGTTTCTTTTACGGTTCCCTGAGCAGAGATAACTTTTGGCCAGGCTGGGAAGCCCATCTCGGTGAGAGTTGCAACATCACGGATGCCCGCATCGATGATCAAACCGCGAACTCCGTGGGCTAGCAGACTGTCAGCCAGCAGGTCGCCGAGGTATCCGTCATCACAAGGGCTGGTCGGGGTTACCACCAAAATGTCACCCGGCTGAGCCTGCTCGACAGCAACGTGAATCGACCAGTTATCGCCAGGGGCGACCTCGCAGGTCAGGGCATTTCCGGCAATCTTCGCTGGGAAAATCGGGCGCAGTCTGTGGTGCAAAAGACCAATTCGACCTTGAGCTTCGTGAACCGTTGCAACGCCAATTTCGGCGAGACCGTCGACGATTGAAAGGTCGGTACGAGGTGTACCGGTAACTACTCTTGCCATGCTGTTCCCATCGGGTTTTAGTTACTATTCAGACAACACCAGCGAAGTTGCGCAGTCTGCATTTATTCCATTGAATGGAACAACTTTGGGTAACTTTAACGGCTCTTTTGACTGAGGTCGGTGATGCCGTTTGCAGCTAATTTCTTAGCCATCGCACCGGCAGTTACTTTAAGCACTGCGGCTACACGCTCATAGTCTTTATTGCCAATCGGTGTAACAACTCCGAGAGCTGCAATCGCGCGACTATTTGGCCCAAACACGGGAACGGCAACTGTTGCAACCCCGAGTGCAAGTTCTTCTTCTGAGTAGGCATAGCCGATCTGGCGAATCTTCTTCAGCTGCAGTTGCAAGACCTTGGTGTCGGTGATGGTCTTCGCGGTGTAGCTGGCCAAAATGCCAAGCTCAGCCTCTTGAATTTCTTTTGGCCCGAAAGCTAAGAGCACTTTGCCAACTCCTGAAGCGTGCAGCGGCAAGCGAACACCTGGGCGAGAAATCACTTTGGTAGTTCTAGAACCTGCGATTCTTTCGACCACCAGACACCGCATGCCATCTGGCACACCCAACTGAACTGCATCATGGGCGATCGCGTAAATATCCTCCATGTATGGCAGTGCAATCTCACGAAGATTACTGTGCACCGAAGCTAACAGCCCGAGCCGCCAAAGTTTGGTGCCAATCTCATATGAACCGTCAGCAGTGCGAACCAGAGCGTGGGTTTCAAGCAGTTGATTGACCAACCGGTGAGTTGTGCTCACCGGCAGTTTGGCCCGACGAGCAATGCTCGCGAGATTCTGGTGTCGGTGCTTGCCATCGAAGCTGTCGAGAATCGCCATCGCGCGAGTGATGACTGCTGGCCCGTCTTCTTTTTCTGCCATGTGCTACACCCCCTTGCGAATCGTCTTGAGGGCTTTGGCCCAAGAAACCAACTGAGCAAGCATCAGGTTCAAGTCTTCGAGCTTGGCGTTTGGTTTGAAAGTGTCAGCTTCGAAATCAAGCTGACGAGAGAAAGTCAGGTTCGTGCGCACATCAGCGACTTCGAGTTCAGCCAGAATTTGGCGCAGGTGCTCTGCTGCTCTAACCCCGCCCGATGAACCATAGCTGACAATCGCAGCGGCTTTATTCTTCAGAGGTTCTCGCGTAATGTCTAGCGCATTCTTGAGGGCACCGGTTATTGAGTGGTTGTACTCGGGTGTCACAAAAATGAATCCGTCGAAATGGGCAAGCCGGTGATCCCATTTTTCTTTGTCATTTGGCACCTCGCCGTAATTCGGCAAGTGGTAATCCTTCAAATCAACAACTCTGAAAACAGCCTCAGGATGCTTCGCCTGTGCAAACACCCAATTAGCCACCTGGTCGCCCACGCGCTCGGGGCGGGTGCTGCAGATGATCACTGCGATGTGCATCAAGCTCATGCCTTCACACTACCTTTTCAAGTTGAAGAAACCGTACCTATAAATAGGTGACATCGAATAAAAGCGACCGTTATCAAACATTTACTTTACATTTCATAAGTTTGGTTGACACTCTGTCAAGTGAATGGTTTTATTGTCACAATAACTCTTCTGACCAAGGATGCTCATGAAAAGTTCGAAGAACACCCAAGGGGTCACCCCTCGACTTTCGGTGCGCAATCTTTCTGCGGTATTCACCGGTGTAACGGTGCTAGACAAGGCGTACCTTGATTTGATGCCTGGCGAGGTTCACGCTCTAGTTGGGCAAAACGGTTCGGGCAAAAGCACTCTTATCAAACTCATCAGCGGTGTTTATAAAGCTGAACACGGCGGCGAAGTCTATGTCGACGGCAAAAAGATTGGGGCGCCTATTCAAGCTGGTCGCCTGCACAACCAAGGTTTAGCTTTTGTTCACCAAGACCTTGGGCTGGTGCATGACCTGACTGTTCGCGAGAACGTGCGAGTTGGTCGTCACGCAACCCGAGGCTTCACTCGACTGATTGACACGAAAAAAGACGCCGAAGAAGTTCTGAAGACCTTTGAGTATCTCGGCGTAGAGATCGACCCCGAAGATAAAGTCATGACTCTTCGCCCATCTGAGCGGGTAGCTGTTGCGATCGCCAGGGCAATGCAAGATCGCAACAAAGGTGGCGGAGTAATCGTCTTTGATGAGTCTTCGCGCGCCATACCGCCAGATGCACTAGAAGACTTTTACGGGCACATCAAGTTGCTAACCGAGCAGGGCACTTCGGTACTCATCGTCAGCCACAACCTGCGAGAAGTATTGCGAATCGCAGACCGGGTTACCGCACTTCGCAACGGCAAGGTTGTTGAAATGGGCGTGCCTACGAAAGACCTAGACGAAGCTAGCATCACACGCATGGTTCTTGGCAAAGACGGCGAACTGGCAGACTACGTAAACACCATGCCGGCTGAGATTCGCGAAGGCGGCATGACCCTCAAAGGCGTTGCTGGCGGTCGAGTTTTCGGGGTAAGTTCACACTTCTCACGTGGTGAAGTAGTCGGATTTACCGGAAACCTAGACAGCGGACTTTCATCGATGGCACCTCTGATTGCAGGAGCATTCCCTGGAGGGGGAACAATCAAAGTCGACGGTAAAGAAGTAAAGCGTTCGATTCTTAGCTCAAAGAAAATGGTGCAGGCTGGAGTTGCGTTCATTCCGCAAGATCGTCATGCGATGGGTTTGGCCACAGAACTTACCGTTCAAGAAAACGTGACGATTCCGCACCTTCGCACCAAGGGCAAACCCTGGTGGATCGGTCTGAAGTGGCAGCGCGAAGAAACTGAAAAAGTACTTCGTGATTATGGTGTGGTGCCTGCTGATCGCAAAGCTGCAATCTCAACCTTTAGCGGTGGAAACCAGCAAAAGGTGTTGATGGGCAAGTGGCTGCTAGACAACCCTGCTGTTTTGATTCTCGATGACCCGACTCAGGCTGTAGACGTTGGCGCACGCGCATCCGTTTTGAAATCAGCGAGACAAGCTGCGGTAGATGGGTCTGCAGTAGTGATTTGCACATCTGAAGTTGAAGATCTGGCAGCAGTTTGCGATCGCGTTCACATTCTCGAAAACGGAATCGTAGTTAGAACCCTCAAGCAACCGATAACAGCGGATGACATCCTCGCAGCAACCTACGCAAAAGCAAAGGCAGACCTCTAATGGCTGAGAAAAAAGTAGAAGAACAAGAAGAAACCCGCCTCAAGAAGATTGCGAAGAGCGCTGTGCGACGCTACAGCCTGCTAATGCTGTGGGTCGTAATGGTAGCTGTCCTGGTAGTCGTGGTACCTGATGGCGTGAACCCCATCGATGCAATGCGTGCGGTACTCAGCCAGCAAACTCCAGTGATTTTCCTAGGCCTTGGAGTAGTCATCACAATGGCGGTTGGCGAGTTTGATCTCTCATTCGCAGGAATCTTCGGAATCTCGGCGGTAGCAGTTCCATCCCTGGTTATTTTCAACGGTTGGTCATACCCGATGGCTGTAATAGCGGCGTTGGTAATCGCACTGATATGCGGCCTTATCAACGGTCTGCTTGTAGTCAAAGTGAAGATCAACTCTGTAGTCGTGACGCTTGGTGTTTCAAGCGTTGCCGGTGGTCTTGGGTACTGGCTCTCGAACGAGACCACGGTGAGTGGTCTAGACCCTAACCTCGCTGCGGTTGCAATCGGTAAATTTCTGGGGTTACCGATGCTCTTCTGGTATGGCGTTGTGCTGTCAGCAATCGTGGCTTACATCATGAGCGGAACCCCGCTCGGCCGAAACATGCTTTTCGTTGGTTCAAACCGTGCAGTAGCATCGCTCGCCGGTATTTCGGTGTCGCGAGTTCGTATCGGTGCCTACCTAGCTTCATCGCTGCTAGCCGGTCTTGCTGGAGTCATCTTGGCAACTGGATTGGGAGGCTACAACCCAGGAACCGCAGCCACCAACCTGATGCCAACCTTTGCTGCGGTATTCCTCGGAACCGTAGCTGTTGTGCCAGGTCGCTTCAACCCCATCGGAATGCTGATTGCGGCCTACTTCTTGCTAACCGGAGTTTTCGGTTTGCAACTTCTCGGCCTGAGCGGCTGGGTAACCCAGGTGTTCTACGGCGTAGTTCTAGTGGCCGCAGTAACTGTATCAACTGTCATTCAACGCCGGATCAAGAGCTAGCTCGCGGTCAAGCAAAAACCACAATAAACAAGGAGAAAAATGAAACACAGCATCAAGGCTCTGGTCGGCATTGTCGCCGCATCGAGTTTGCTAGTACTGTCTGCATGCAGCAGCGGTACCACCGATGGCACCACCGATAACGGTAAGCAGACGGCTGAGGCCGCTGCTGCTGCTCAAGTAGTGCAGTCGGTCAGCGCCCCAGTAGACGAGTTCGTCGCACCTGGTCCTGCCATCACCGGCACCAGCGCCTTTGCTGGTAAGACCGTTTACTACATTCCTGCGACTCTTCAGGTTGCCCTGTTCACCATTCAGGAAGCCGGCCTCAAGGCTGCCTTCGGTGCTGTCGGCGCTCAGGTCAAAACTTGTGATGCAAAGTCAAACCCTCAAGACCTAGCGAGCTGTCTAGGACAGGCTGTTGACGCTAAAGCTGCTGCAGTTGTAATCGGTAGCCTTCCAGTATCAATGGCACCTACCGCTTTCAAAGCTGTTACCGACGCGAACATCCCATTGGTTATCACGTTGGTGAGCGACAGCGCACTTCAGGGCGACGACGCTGTTTATAGCGACCTTTCAAAGGTTGGTTACGTAACTCAGAACGGCATCGAGATTCAGGCTTGGAATGCTAACGCTGTAATCGCAGACTCAAACGGTGCAGCAAACGTTTTAGTTGTTGAAGTAACCGACACCGAAGCAACCAAGCTCTGGAGCGAGATTGGCGCCCTAGGTACCTACGCACAGGCTTGCCCAAACTGCAAGGCTGAAAAGATCGAGACCACCACTGGAACCATCGACAAGGTGGCTAGCTTGGTGAGCGCGAGACTGGTGGCTAACCCAGACATCAAGTACATCCAGGTTCCATTTGACGGATTCGTTCAGCCAGTGGTGCAGGGTATTCAGGCAGCTGGCCGTGACGATGTAAAAATCGTTTCGGGTGACGGTTACCTTGATGTGCTTCAGAAGATGGGTAACGGCAACACCGTTATCGCAGACACCGCATTCAACGTGTTCGCAACAGGCTGGTACGCAGCTGATCAGGTGCTTCGTATTGCTACCGGTGCTGGTGCAGTTGAGAAGCCAGTCTTCCCACTTCGCCGCATGATTACCCCTGAGAACGTGTCAACCCTAGATCTGACACCTGAGGGTCAGGGCTCTGGTTCATGGTTCGGCAAGGCCGACTTTATGGGCGGCTTTGCTCAGCTCTGGGGCAAGTAATCTCAAGTAAATGATTGGTGGGCGTCGGTGAGTTTCGTCGGCGCCCATCTTTCTTTGGAATAGGGTTGAATAATGGCGGGTTTACGAGTTGCGCAAAAAGAAATGACGCGCAGTCTTCTGCTCGAGAAGGGTCTCGAGCTGTTCAACAGCCAGGGCTATGCGGCAACCACAGTAGATGAAATTGCGGCCGCAGTGGGCACTACCCGCACCACTTTTTACCTGCACTTCCCTTCGAAGGGAGACCTAGCTCGCGCGCTAGTGCAGATGGCTGATGACATTCTCACCAGCATCGATGACCCGACCCTGACCGGTGTTGTCGCCTCGAATGACCGAAAGCAAATCAGAATCTTTCTCGGGCACAAGTTTGACCAGTGGGCCGAGATCAAACCTTACATTCAGGCCTCGCACCAGGCTGCCGCTACCGAACCAGACATTCAAGCAACTATCGATGCCTGGTTTGACCACGCAATCGGCGACATGGAAAAAGGCTTGAACCAAGCTAAGCGTTTTGATGCAACTTCACGTAGGGTGCGATGCGAACTAGCATTCGGTGAGCTGGAGTTTCTCTCTCGCCGCTGGATGCGACTTGGATGGACTGTAGATCGAGAAGCTGCTCTAGACACCATGACTGACTCTTGGTGCCACCTGCTTACTGACAAGTAACTGCCCCTAATAGTTATTGAACTTGTCTCCCAAATATGAAATAGTTTGTATACTGACTATTTTTCAAAAAGTCGAAAGGTAGAACAATGAAGTTCCACGAAAATGGGTTCGTAGTCGGAGATCCGCTAATCAAGCCCGCTGCACCAAATGCCCTCGCCAGAGGCACTGACCTGCCTGAGCAAGTCGATGTTCTAATAGCCGGTACCGGGCCTGCAGGTCTGCTGCTCGCCGCCCAACTCTCGATCTTCCCGAACATCACCACTCGCATTCTTGAACGACGGGAAGGACCACTGCAGATTGGCCAAGCTGACGGCATTTCTTGTAAGTCGGTAGAAACTTTTAATGCTTTTGGATTTGCTGAGCGCATAGTCAAAGAGGCTTACTGGGTAAACGAAACAGTATTTTGGCGTCCAGATCCGGCTGATCGATCTAGCATCACGCGCACTGGGCGCATCCAAGATGTTGAAGACGGTCTCTCCGAGTTCCCACACATTATTGTGAACCAGGCTCGCGTGCACGACTTTTTCCTAGAGTTTATGAAGCACTCTGCTAGCAAGCTCGAACCGGATTATGGCGTTGAGATTCTCTCAGTCGAAGTGTCTGACTCAGGCTCACACCCAGTCACTGCCAAAGTGCAAACTGTTGATGGCAAACAGAAAGAAATTCAGGCTAAGTATGTTGTTGGCACTGACGGTGCTCGAAGCGTAGTTCGCGATTCAATCGGTCGCAAGCTAGAGGGTAAATTTCAGAACCACCGCTGGGGCGTGCTCGACGTTCTCGCCAATACCAACTTCCCAGACATTCGCCTCAAGGCTGCAATACAGTCTGAGAACGGGTCGAATATCTTGCTGATTCCTCGCGAGGGTGGCCAACTCTTCAGACTTTATGTTGACCTAGGGCACGTTGACCCAGACAACCGCGAACAGGGCCGAGACATTTCTGCCGAGGCCGTAATCGACATTGCGAAGCACGTTCTGCTGCCTTACTGGTTAGACGTCAAAGACATCGCTTGGTTTTCGGTCTATGAAGTTGGGCATCGAGTGACAGATGGTTTCGATGATGTGCCTTCTAGCGAGCGTTCAACTCGCAACCCACGTGTTTTCATCGCAGGTGACGCTTGCCACACCCACAGCGCAAAAGCCGGCCAAGGTATGAACGTTTCAATGCAGGATACTTTCAACCTAGGTTGGAAGCTGGCGGCAGTGCTCGAAGGTCGCAGCCCAGAATTACTGCTTCACACCTACCACGGAGAGCGTCACCAGATTGCCCATGACCTGATTAACTTCGACAGCGAGTGGTCGAAAATCATGGGCACTCCTCCGAAAGATCCAGAGCACCCTGAGCTAGGTGGAATCGAGCCTGAGGTGCTGCAGGATTACTTCATCAAGGGAGGTCGTTTCACTGCTGGAATGGCAACGCACTACACCAAGTCGCTGCTAACTGGTGACACTATCCACCAGCACCTAGCCACCGGTTACCAGGTCGGCATGCGTTTTCACTCTGCTGAGGTAGTTCGCCTAGCAGATGCCAAGCCCATGCACCTCGGCCACGTTGTTGAAGCAGATGCCCGCTGGCGAATCTTCGCTTTTGCAGACGATAGACACGAACGACTCGAGGCATTCATCGACTATCTAGATAGAGACCCTAATTCGCCAGTAAACCGTTTCACCTCAACTGCACAAGACCGAGATTCAGTGTTCGACGTTCGTGCGGTTTTTCAAGAAAGCCACCGCGAACTTAGCATCGAAGCTATGCCTGATTTGCTTCGCCCTGAAGTTGGCAAGTTTGGTCTTCGAGATTACGAAAAGGTCTTCACTGTAGATCACAAGTTAGGTGAAGACATTTTTGAGACGCGTGGCATTGATCGCAAGCACGGTTGCGTTGTGGTGGTTCGCCCCGATCAATATGTTGCCCAGGTCTTGCCTCTCGATGCACATGACGAGCTAGCAAGCTTCTTTGCTGGTTTCATGCTTGAACAGAGCTAGTCAATACACTTAACGCATGACTGCAGAGACCCGTGAGCCACAAAAGCACACGGGTTTTTTGCTGCGCCGAGCACAGCAAAAACACATTTCGTTGTGGTTGCAGCTGGTTGGCAGCGACACCACGAATGTGCAGTACGGCATTCTGTCAGTTTTAGAACGAAACCCCGGTGCATCGCAAAAAGAGATCTGTGAAGAACTCGACCTTGACCGCTCAACCATCGCTGATGTTTGCTCAAGACTTGAGAAAAATGACCTTGTTAGCCGCACACCGGCTGATGATGACCGCCGCAGGAACGTGCTTCTGCTAACCAAAGCTGGCCAAAAGGAACTTCAGAGAATGAGACCTCTGGTTAATAAAGTTCAGCTGCGGCTAGCAGATAAGCTAACCGCAGCTGAACATGAGCAGTTGCGAGAGTTACTTCGCAAACTTTTGGCTGACTAGGCTTTCACCACATCGAAAACCGGTAGGTGGTCGAGCGCCAGGCTTGAGTTATTGATCTTGCGCACCGGAGCACCAATCTTGAAGCTCTTGATGTGTTTGATCATTGCTTCCATAACAGCGTTGAACTCTAGACGCGCTAGACCTTGACCGGCACAAGAATGAACCCCGTAACCGAATGACAGGTGGTCCATTGGGTTGCGACGAATGTCGAAAGTGTCTGGGTCTTCGTAGTGCCGTGGGTCATGGTTTCCGGCACCAAAGAGAATCGCAATGTGAGAACCCTTTGGAATGGTCGTTCCGTCAACTACAACATCTCTAGTGGTGCGACGACCCTGAGCAATCATCAATGCGTCGAAGCGCAACACTTCATTCATCGCCGCTGGAATCATCGTTGGGTCGCTGCGAAGCAACTCATACTGTTCTGGGTGCTCGCCGAATCGCTGAATCGCGTTTCCGATAGATGCAATCGTGGTGTCAAGGCCTGCAGCCACATATTGGTGGATGATGTGACCAGGTGAGTCTTCAGGGATCTCACCGCGCTGTGCCGCTAGGAAGATACCGTGACCAATACTTCCCTCTTCGAGCTGATCGATCTTCAGATTTGAAGCCCATCCGTAGAGTTCACCGGCAACCGGGAAGTTCATTCCAGTTCTGGCATTCATAGGGCCAAGCACGGTAAATGCGGCAGAACCCCAGCGCAAAATGTTGTCACGAACATACTGATCTTTCACACCGATGAGGTCAACCACGATCTGGAGTGGCAATTCTTTAGCGAGGTCTTCAACCGCGTCAAATGAACCCTTAGCTGCAAGTGCCTTGACGATAGCATCAGCCTTCTGCTCGATGACATCCTTCATTCCGCGCAACGCACGAGGAGTTAGGTTCTCGGTTAGCGCTGCACGAAGAGTCTCGTGCAGTGGAGGGTCGGTTGCCAGAGTGGTTCCCTGGAGGGCTTCATTCACGCCCTCGTTGAATCCGATTGCCTTCTCAGAAGAGAACGTTTCCCAATCTCCAAGAGCGTTGCGAATCTCTTCGTAGCGAGTCAGCGCATAGACATCGGCTTGCTCTAACTTAACTACCGCGGCCTGGTCTCGCAACTTTGCGAAAGCACCGTACGGGTTGCTTAGATTTTCATCTGACCAAAGGTCAATGTCTGAAGTAGCAACAGTCATCTTTACCTCGTTTCTTTCTTGTTGTTTTATCTGACTAGGCAAATTGGATGGTCGCCGAATCGATCGGCTGTCCCACCTGATATTGCTGACCCAGAATCATCTGACCGGTATAGGTCAAGTTCAGAGCGCTACTGTTTGCGCTCGCATCGAAATCGCCCTGCGCGATGACATCAAATTTTGTGTTGCCGGCATAACTGTCGAAACGAATGGCGAGTTCTGCTTTGTCGCCTTCGATTTTGAGCTGCGGGTCCTTAATCGCAATACTGAGTGAGCCCCAGTAGCCGGTGATTAGAACACCGCCGCGAAACTGCATTAGGCCCT
>JBJTOA010000003.1:0-9372 GCA_046074285.1 Micrococcales bacterium | reverse complement strand
CGCAGGAGCACCAAGGATCGAAGTCAGCAAGATTGGCATGATGGGATAGAGCAATTCACTGGCGGCATCCTGCATGAATGAAACACCGCTAAGACTCAGTACGTTTCTGCTTAGCCATTTGGGTTTTCGTTTTGCCATAGTGCTAGTTTCTCATCAAGCCGATTTGTGCGTTGAACGCATAAGGAGCAGAGTTGAAATATGCGGAAAATAAATTTTGAGCAGTTGAAGCATCTGCTTGAGCAATTGCCAGAGAATCCTAGAGTAGTAGCTTCTGGCAACTTTGCGACTCCGCACACTTTGCTCAAGGCGATGGATGAAGCCGTCGAAAAGTTCACTCTTCACATGTTGAATGCACAGGTTGGAATTCCAGATCGCGAAGGCGTCGCTTATGAATCTGCGTTCATCGGTGAGGGTATGCGCAGGCATCAGAGACTGAGCTACATTCCGTGTCGCCTGAGCATGGTGCCGATTCTGTTTCGCGATCACTACGTGCCAAACGTGGTTTTGCTAAACACGTCACCGAAACGCTTCGACACCGTAAGCCTGGGCACTGAAGTCAACATTTTGCCGGCAGCTATTGAGGCAGCGAGAGCACACGGTGGTCTCGTGATTGCTCAGGTCAATTCGCAGATGCCATATACCTATGGCGATGCGCAGCTCTATGAAAACGAAATTGACTATTACGTCGAAGTGGATGAACCACTTGCAGAGAAGCCTGCGGGAACCACATCAGAGGTGGCCGCTTCAATCGGGGATCGAATCGCGCACTATGTTACTGACGGGTCAACTTTGCAGTTGGGTATCGGTGCTATTCCAGACTCGGTGATTGCAAACCTGCAGAATCGCAAGAATCTGCGCATCTGGACAGAAATGTTCAGCGATGGAGTTTTGGGATTGAAGCAGGCCTCGGCCCTTGATGCCGATATTCCTATCACCGCGAGTTTCGTCTTTGGCTCGCGCGAACTTTATGACTGGCTGAATTTAAACCGTCAGATACAGATGCTCAGAACCGAGAAGACCAATAACCCGGGCACGATTGAGCGCCAAGCCAAAATGACTTCGATCAACGCGGCTTTGCAAGTTGACCTTTACGATCAGGCAAATGCGAGTTACGTGCGCGGTCACATTTACTCTGGCTTCGGCGGCAGCACAGACTTCATCGTTGGCGCACTTCACTCGCGTGGCGGCAAGTCATTTATGGCTTTGCCGAGTTGGCACGAAAAAGCCAACGTTTCGACGATTGTTCCTCACCTTGGCGAACACATTACGAGTTTTCAACACTCGCACGTTGTTACCGAATTTGGAGTCGCAGACTGCTTCGGTCATAGCGAAAAAGATCAAGCCCGCAATCTCATCGAAAATGCTGCCCACCCGAACGCTCGCGAAGAACTGCGTGAAGCAGCAGCGAAACTTGGTTTGCTCTAAAGCCCGAAAGAGTGACCTGGTCTGAAAGGCTGAATTGCATCCGGCGGAATTTGCCCAAAGCGCCCACCCTGGAAATCTTCCATAGCCTTGATTACCTGCTCTTTGGTGTTCATGACAAAGGGTCCGTAGGCAAAGACCGGTTGGCGAATCGGTTTTCCGCCAATCAAAAAGACCTCGAGACCGGCATCGCGTGCGTCTTGAGTTTCATCGGCTGAGAGCGCAATACGGTCACCGCTGCCAAGAACCGCGAGATTGCCGAGTTTGATTGGCGCAGTGTGCCCTGAAATCTCACCTTCACCAACCGAACCCTTGCCGGCCAAAACATAAGCCAGAGCATTGAACATCGGGTTCCAAGGAATCGAGACACTTGCACCCGGCGCAACTGTTACGTGAGCGACAGTCATGGGAGTCTGTGATTGACCAGGGCCAAAGTGCCCGTCAATTTCTCCGGCGAGGATTCGAATCAGTGCGCCGCCATCTTCACTTGCCACGAGCGTCACATCGCCACCTTCGAGATTCTGGTATGCCGGGCTAATCATTTTCTTTTCACCAGGCAGGTTGATCCAGAGTTGAATACCGTGAAAAATACCGCCAGACATCACCAGCTGTGCTGGCGGGGTTTCGATGTGCAGAATTCCCGCACCGGCTGTCATGTACTGAGTTGCACCGTCTTTAATAAGACCGCCACCACCGTGGTTATCTTGGTGCTGAAACTGCCCATCGATCATGTAGGTGAAGGTTTCAAAACCTCGATGCGGATGCCAGGCAGTTCCCTTTGGTTCTAGCGGAGCATATTCAACCTCACCCATTTGGTCCATGTGAATGAACGGGTCAAGTTCGGCATAGGGAACTCCGGCAAAGGCTCTTCTTACCGGGAAGCCTTCTCCTTCGTAAGAGCTCGGTGCATCAGTAATCGACTTTATAAGTCGAACTCGACCACTTCCCGGCTTGATTCGGGGAAGAGTGAGGGTGTCTGCTGTTACGGCTGGCATGGTGACTCCAATTGTTTCGACACTTAAGTAAAGACTACCTTTACAAGCTTTATTCCTTAGAGTTATCTCGTGACCGCGTTCGATCAGTTTCTTGCTTACCTTGAAAAACAAGGATTCCGCTACGACACCGGCTTTCTAATTGCAGACCACCCGACTGATTCAAAAATCATTGGCTACCGCATGGTTAGTTCGGTTCACCAGGTCGATCTCTACATTCGTGATGAATTTTGGGACGCCTCAAAGTCGAATCCGAAACTTGGTGAATCACAAGAAATCGCACCTGGAGTTCTGGTTAGCGCTATCAGCAAGTAATCGCGTGAGAGAATTACTCACATGAACCAACACACTTCAGTTGCAACTTTGCACACCAATCACGGCGCAATCAAAATCAACCTTTTCGGTAACCACGCGCCAAAGACCGTAGAAAACTTCGAAGGCCTAGCCACCGGAACCAAAACCTGGACTGACCCGAGAACCGGCGCTAAGAAAGAAAATACCCCGCTTTACAACGGCGTAGTTTTTCACCGTGTTATTGAGAACTTCATGATTCAGGGTGGAGACCCACTTGGCACCGGCACCGGTGGCCCGGGCTACAACTTTGGCGACGAGCCGCACGCCGAACTCACCTTCAAAGACCCGTACAAACTGGCGATGGCAAACGCCGGACCAGGCACCAACGGTTCACAGTTCTTCATCACCGTTGCAGACACCAGCTGGCTCTGGGGCAAGCACACCGTTTTTGGTGAAGTTGCTGATGACGTTTCAAAGCGCGTTGTAGACAAGATTGCTACCGTAGCTACCGATCACCGCGACCGCCCGCTCGATGACGTAATCATCGAGAGCATCACAATCGAAAAAGCCTAAAACCAAAGTAAAACCGTCGACTCATGAACTGCTATCGGCACCCTGAGCGAGAAGCTTATATTCGTTGCCAACGTTGCGAGCGATACATCTGCCCGAGTTGCCAGCATGAGTCGGCGGTTGGCTTTTTATGCCCCGAATGCGCCGGAGTTTCGCGCACTCAGCAAGCGGTGAATAACTCACCTCGTCAGGTCAAGCGCTTCATAAACAGCGATACGCCGATCACTTTTTCAATAATTGTTATTTGCGTGGTGCTTTGGCTTGGCCAGGTTTTCATCCCGAGTGATCTAGTTACTCTGACTTTGGCTTACCTGCCAGCAATTACAGAGTTTGAACCATGGCGAATGCTCACCACAGGATTTTTACATTCGACCAGCTCGCCACTTCACCTTGGCTTGAACATGTACACCCTCTACATATTTGGTCGCGCACTTGAGCCTATTCTCGGAAAACTGCGTTTTCTCGTGCTCTATGTGATTTCACTTTTTGCCGGTTCGGTGGCAGTGCTCTGGTTGAATGATGCCTTTGGTATCACTGTCGGTGCATCCGGAGCAATCTTTGGATTGATGGGTGGCTACCTTATGGTCAACCGCAGCCTTGGTTATGGTTCAGGTCAGATCACTTCGCTAATCGCAATCAACCTGGTTTTCAGCTTCTTGCTGCCGGGAATCTCTTGGCAAGCGCACGTTGGCGGACTAGTTGCCGGTTTGGTGGTTGGCTTCATCTACTCGATAACCCGCAGAGCGAATGACAAAACTAAGCAGCTTCTGATGCTTGTAGGTTTTGCAGTGTTCTTAGTAGCCGCGACCGTTGTCGGTGTAGCTACAAAAATCAGCGGTATTTACTGAGTTACTTCCAGCGGGTGGCCATGACAAAGCCAACCAGCACTAGACCCATGCCGATTCCGATGTTCCATGCGCCGATGTCGAGAGCTGGAACACCTGCACCCAGAGGGTACTGAGCCAAGCTGATGTAATAGGTCAGAATCCATGCCAGACCAACCAAGAAGAAGCCACCCATCACAGGGAAGAACCAAGTTGGGTTAGGCAGGTTGGCTTTGGCTTTGCCACTGAGCTTTGGCTCAACTTTGAGCGCTTTGGCAGAGTCTTTTCTAGGTTTTGATTCAGGCATGGTCCTATTTTACTTGCGAATAGACTTAAGCCATCATGACTAAGATTCTGGTTCTCGATAATTACGACAGTTTCGTTTACACTCTGAACGGCTATTTGCAGCAGCTCGGTGCCGAGACTGAGGTTCTGCGCAACGATGTTGTGTCAGAAGCTGAACTTCCAGATCTCTTAGCTAAGTACGATGCGGTTCTGATTTCACCGGGGCCAGGCACTCCAGCCGATGCCGGGCTTTCAATTGCAGTGGTCAAGCAGGCGCTTCAAACCGGTCAACCGGTATTCGGTGTTTGCCTGGGTCATCAGGCAATCGCCGAAGCTTTGGGTGCTACTGTTACCAGCGCCGAAGAGCTGATGCACGGTAAGACCAGCCAGGTTGAGCATGATGGCAGCTTGATTTATCAGGATGTACCTCAGCCATTTACGGCCACCAGATATCACTCGCTGGCAGTTGTCAAAACCACTGTCCCCGAAGATCTAATCGTCACTAGCCGCACTGCGGGTGGCGTGATTATGGGCATCCAGCACAAAAATAAACCGATTTACGGCGTGCAGTTTCACCCAGAATCTGTGCTCACCCAGGGCGGGTATCAGATGCTCGGTAACTGGCTCGAGAGCATTGGGCTCAAAGGCGCAGCTGAAAAGGCTAAAGGCCTTAGCCCGCTAGTGAACCTCGGTTAGTTACAAGCAACATACAGGGTGATTGAAGTACCCTGCTTCACAAGGCCAGGCTTCGGCTTCTGATCAATCACGGTGTCTCCGACAGTTCCGGTACAGCCACCGCTATCAACCGTTGCTGACATGTTGAAGTCTGGCTGGCTAACGCGAGCCTTAGCCGCATCAACCGTCAAACCGACAACATCAGGAACGTTAATCTTTCCGTTTGAAACTGTGAAGTTAACCACGGTTCCACTCGGCACATTGGTTGCCGCAGCTGGGTCACTCGAAATCACCAAACCGGCTTTGACTGTGGCACTGGTAGAAACCGTAATCGTTCCAAGTTGCAAACCAGCCTGTTGCAGCGCTGCCGTTGCTTCAGCTTCTTTCATACCCGCGATGTTTGGCACCGCAATTGACTGCTTGCCCTGTGAAACGTAAACGGTGATTACCGATTTCGGAGAAACTACGGTTCCGCCGGCAGGGTCAGTGCTGATGATGGTGTCAGCAGGCACGGTCTCATCAAATTGGTATTGTTTGAGAACCGCCAGTCCCTGATCTTTGAGAGCAGCTTCACCCTCGGTGAAAGGCTTGCCCGTAACGTCAACCACTGTGGTGCCCAGTGCGGTCGGATTAATGTTGAAACCGAAGTTGCCATTGGCTAAAAGCCAGGCAGATAGGCCAAGAAGCACAACCACTAGCGCTGTACCCACGGTCCAGAGGGTCTTAGGGTTCAGGGCTGCAGCAGATTTCTCGCGACCAGAGCGAGTGTATTTAACCTCGCGCTCAGAGGCCGGAATTTGCACGCCAAGTTCGGCAAAAGGGTTGTCTAGAAGTTCGGTTTGCGCATATTCAACTTGCTCTTGCGAGATTTGCTGAGTCGGCACGACAGGTTCATGCACTGCGGGTTCAACGCGCGCTTCGCTCGAAACCACGGTCTCAACCTGAGCAGATCTAGGTGCGAGACCGCCACTTAGCAGATCATCAAAATCAGTAAGCGGTTCATCCTCGATAACTCGAAGAGGTACCGAATTAGTGGTTACCGGCTCAAGGCTCACGCCGGCGGCGGCGAGAAGGTGCTCGCGGAATTCCTCAGCAGACTGAAAGCGGTCATCCTTGTTCTTAGCCAGCGAACGAAGCACGACCTCGTCTAGTTCAGGTGAGATGAGTTGGTTGTGAACGCTCGGCGGCACCACCGCTTCAGAAACATGCTGGTAAGCAACCGAGACCGCAGTTTCGCCGCGGAACGGAGGCTGACCTGCGAGCATTTCGTAGAGCAAGACACCGGTTGAATAGAGGTCACTTCTGAAGTCAACAATTTCGCCGCGAGCTTGCTCTGGTGAGAAGTACTGAGCGGTGCCAACAATGCCAGAGGTGTGAGCCTGAGTAGAGGTGCTCGATGAGACCACACGTGCGATGCCAAAGTCCATCACCTTAACCTGACCAGATTCGGCAATCATGATGTTGGCCGACTTGATGTCACGATGAACGATGCCTGCTTTGTGAGAAATCTCGAGGGCTGTTAGCACGCCTTCGGCATACTGCACAGATTCAGCGATGGTTAGGTGTCGAGAATGCATGAGGTCTCGAAGCACGATTCCCTTGACGAACTCCATGATGATGAAAGGGCGGCGAGCTTCGTTGCCGTAAGCATCGATCGAGACATCTTCACCAGTGTCATAAACCCTAACGATAGTTGGGTGCGCCATGCGCGCAGATGACTGTGCCTCTTGTCTAAACCTGGCTTCGAACGAACTGTCGTTCGCAAGATCGGCCTTGAGTAGTTTGATCGCAACCGCACGACCTAGTCGTGTATCGATACCTTCGTATACATCGGCCATACCCCCGCGACCGATCAGGTTTCCCACCTGGTATCGGTCAGCAATTAGTCGTGTATTTTCGCTCACTTATGCTCCAATTCAGCTATTTTCAAGTCTAGTTAGATGTCGCTGTCGGCGACGGAGTTGACGAGGTGGTTGGTTTCGGCGTCGGCGTAGTTGGCTTCTGCACGTAATAGCGCAGAGTCACTGTTGTACCCGGTTGCAGTGTTCCCAAAGGTGAGGCATCGTAGACAGTTTGGATGCGATCATCAGTTGCATCAAGCTGGTCGCCCGCTATCGCTTTGACGTTCAATCCCAGAGACGCAAGGTCAGCGGCAACATCTGTAACGTTCAGGCCATAGACATCGCCAAGCAGCAAAACTACGGCAGTTGGTGAACCGCTCGGCGTAATCGAAGGGCTTGCAGATTGCGAAGTGGTCTCAGAGAAACTCGGGCTTGGGTTGGGTCGAGCTGAGCCGATGACCATTGCCACCAGAAGGGTTCCTGCTGTGATCAGCAAGAAGGCGATAAGAGCAATCCATGGCCACACAATCGGGCCATCCTTTTTAATTCTTACCTTCGCCATAACTTCGGTCGGGTCAGACATCGGGCGAACCACCGGCATAACTTTCGTGCCAGTAGTAAGGCGTCGAGGTGCTTGCATCAGAGCCTCGGCTTCGACTGCGAACGTGAGTGCGTTAGCCTGACGCTGTTCGGGGTTCTTCGCCAATGAACGCATGACGAGATTTCGAACGCCTTCATCAATGGTGGATGGCATCGGTGGCGGGGCATCATTGATGTGCGCCATTGCGATTTCCATCTGGCTTGTACCGGTGAACGGTCGCTTGCCAGTTAGGGCTTCATAAGCCACCACGCCGAGAGCGTAGATGTCAGTTGCCGCAGTGGCTGGCTTGCCGGTCGCTTGCTCGGGAGCTAGATATTGCACGGTTCCCATTACTTGGCCGGTCGCGGTGAGCGAAACTTGATCGGCAACGCGAGCGATACCGAAGTCGGTGATTTTTACCTGGTTGTCAGGCGTAATTAACAGGTTGCCCGGTTTGATGTCACGGTGAATCAAGCCGCGCTCGTGCGCTGCTTGCAAAGCCCTTGAGGTTTGCGAAATTATGTCGAGAACTTTTTCTGGCGCAACAGTTGTATCTCGCTCAATAATCTTCGCCAGCGATTCGCCTGGCACCAGTTCCATCACTAGATAGGCACTGCCGGCATCCTCGCCGTAGTCGAAAATATTGGCAATACCCTCGTGGTTCACCATGGCAGCCAGACGAGCCTCGGTTCTGAATCGAGCCAAGAATCCTGGGTCTCCAAGGTACTCTTGCTTCAAAATCTTGATGGCAACATCACGCAGGATTACCTCGTCATATGCGTGCCAAACTTCGCCCATACCGCCGGTGGCGATGAGGCTCTGCAGGCGGTATCGGCTGCCGTAAAGCTGACCTATTTCAGGCTTCATTTACCAAGCACCGCTTCCATTACTTTTTTGGCAACTGGCGCGGCAAGCAGGTTTCCGAAACCGCGTTGCCCCATACCCCCGCCATCTGCAATCACAACTGCCACAGCAACCTGCGGGTCATCCGCTGGCGCAAAACCGGTAAACCAGAGAGTGTATGGCTCACCTTCACCGTTCTGCGCGGTACCTGTTTTACCGGCCACTCGAACGCCTTCGATTTTCGCGTTGCCACTCACACCGGTGCTCACCGCGTTCACCATCATTTCTTTCATGATGTTTGCGGTGGCAGAGCTGATTGGCTGTGCCATCACCCGAGGCTTTGGCTGGCTGAGAATCGACAGTGTTGAAGATTGAACATTTTCGATTAGGTTCGGTTGCATCAAGACACCTTGATTTGCAATCGCAGAACTAACCATTGCCATTTGCACTACCGATACTCGGTCATCAAACTGACCAAAGGCTGAGAGGCCGGTTTGGGCGTCATCCATGTTTTTCGGGTACACGCTGGCTTCAACCTCGAGTGGAATTTCGATTGACTGACCAAAACCGAAAAGGGCCGCCTGCTGAGAGATGCGATCTTGCCCAAGTTCGATTCCGAGCTGAGCGAAAGGCACGTTGCACGAAAAGCGCAGAGCATCAGCAATCGAAACTTTTTCTTTGCCTCCGCACTTGCCCTCACCAGAGTTGTAAACATAGGTGCTTGTGCCAGGCAATTTAAAGCGCTTAGGGTTCGGTATCAAAGACTCTGCCGTGTAGTTGCCACTTTGAATTGCTGCAGAAGCAACCACTAGTTTGAACACGCTTCCCGGAGCATAAAGCTCGCTGGTTGCCTTGTTCAAAAGCGGGTTGCCCTCGGCACCCAGCAGTCGCTTGTACCAACTTTGCGCTTTGCTTGAAACGTGACTTGCCAACAGGTTTGCGTTAAAACTCGGCTTTGAAACCAGCGCCAGGATGCGACCGGTCTTCGGATCAATAGCTACCACGGCACCGTTCAGTTTGCCCAGAGCATCGTAGGCGGCCTGCTG
>JBJTOA010000002.1:0-13159 GCA_046074285.1 Micrococcales bacterium | reverse complement strand
ACGACGGTCTTCGAATGCGCGGTCACGTGAACGGTCGCGTTCTACGCGGTCGGCACGGTCTGGGCGACCATTTGGTCGATCTTCGAAACGGCGTTTAGGGCGGTCGTCAAAATCGCGTCTCGGTGCGCGATCATCACGATCACGACGTGGAGCGCGGTCATCAAAGTCACGACGCGGGCGCTCGTCGCGGTCACGACGTGGTGCGCGATCGTCGAAGTCACGGCGAGGGGCACGTTCGTCGCGACGGTCGTCGCGGGCTGGGCGGCTTCCGCCACGGCCAGCTGGGCGGGCATCTCTAGGTGCCCAATCCTTGCGACGGTCTTCTTCGCGACGGGCAGGGCGCTCGTCACGACGGTCATCGCTATTGCGTCTTGGTGCGCGATCGTCGAAATCACGACGTGGTCTGAAGTCGCGGTCTTCTCGCTTGCCGTGATCGCGACGAGGGCGCTCGTCGTAGTCACGACGGTGCTCGGTGCGACCTGCAGGGCGACCTTCTGATGGGCGGCTGCTGCGAGGTGCGTCGGTCTTTGCTTCGAAGAAAGCTTGGCGCTTCTCGGTGCGACCGCCGCGACCATCTTCGCGCGGCTTGGCTGCTGGAGCACCAGCTTTGCCGTGGCGCGGCTTTCTTGGGCCGCTACTTGGGCGTGATGATTTACTGCCGTAATTAGGCATGGGTATTCCCTTTTCAATTTGTTAGGTGGGCTTTGTGGGAGTAGCACTCGGCGCACGTCGACTAGTCGAACTGCGCGCACTGCCTAACAAGGGATTCCGCTCTATAGCGGCTCGTAAGATTTACGACTGGTGAGCAACAACACTGGCTCACTGCAAACGACTAATGTTACTGATTTGTAACTTTTCTCAGTTTAGGCGACTAAGCCGCGTTTGGCTAGTGCTTCTTCAAGTTCTTTATCTGAAGGTTCAACAAAGAACTCACCGTCAGAGAATTTGATCACCGGGATGTTGGTGCGACCTGAGATGGCTTGGGCTTCGTCAGCGAAAGCTGGGGTGTGCTCAACATTGCGTTCTTCGAATTCGACATTCAGTTTGTTGAGTAGCGCTTTTGAACGAGTGCAGTCGCGACACCAGTCAGCACCGTAGTAAGTTACCTGAGCCATTTTGTCTCCTATCGAAGGCGATTTTCGTCTGGTATGAATAACTCTTCACCATCGAACGTTATTCCTGTGAGGTCTTTGACCACGATCTCGGCAGCGCTGGCGAGCGCTTTTTCACTAACACCAATGACAAGGCAGCCAGCATCCAGGCCAGCTCTCACTCCGGCGATGGCATCTTCAAAAACCACGCAGTCTGTTGGGTCTTGCTTGAGGCGCTTGGCTCCCAGCAGGTAAGGGTCTGGGTGAGGTTTTCCTCGCTCAACATCTGCCGCGGTTACGAGTTCTTGCGGAACCGGAATTCCAGCGGCTTCGAGTCTGGCCCTGCCAAGGTTAGGGTTTGCGCTCGTGCAGACTGTCCAGGTCCCGGGTTTCAAACTCTTGGTCAGTTCTCTTGCGCCAGGCAGTGCTTCGGTTAGGTGCGCGGTGTTTTGCTCAAGCTCGTTGATGCGATCGTTTGCTTGCTCAAACAGTTCAGGTGCGACTAGAGCACGAACTTTATCTTCGGCGCGAACACCCGCATTCTCGGGAACATCCCAGTCGAAATGTGGTGCGTATTCACTCGCCCACTGTTCCCATCCGAGTCTGGCTGCCTCGTGCGAATCAACCAGCACACCGTCGTTATCGAAAAGCAGGCCTTTTGCAGCTAACTTCATTCGCTCTCTTTAGCTCGATTCACAAGCCAGAGCAGTGTGCCAACCACGAAGATTGCGAGCAGCAGAATGGCGGGTAGAAAATCCCGAACGAAAAGTTCGCCGGTGAATGGCACTAATTTGATGTCTTCGTAGCCGCCCATTGGGTCGGCAGGTTTCTCAATCCAGGTGCGCAGCTTTAGGTTTTCTACCGCAGCCGCGATGAACGCCGAAGCCATAATTGCCATTACTGAACTCCAAATAATTGACAGTACGAAATTCATTGCTCTGGCGCCAAAAGCATTCAAGTGCTTCTTGGTTTTCACTTCAAAGTTGCGAGCGTTGGCCGCAAATCGATTACCCAGTACCAACGAGACTCCGAGCAGCAACTGAACGATCACCCAGGTCCATGATTCGTAGCGGTCTGGCAAGACATCGTTCAGCATCAGTCCAGTGACAGTGCCAAGAGCGGCTCCTGCGATTGGCAGAGTATATGAGTAGGCAAGTTGAGCTCGAGCTTGGCGGTTATTCATCGTCTTCACCTTTCGAACCAACAAATGCTTTCAGGATGACGAAAATCAACAAACCGGCATCAATCAAAATCGGAATGTAGACATTGGCTGCTTTGACTAAGCCAGTTTGGGCATAGTAGTTGTTCAGCGTGCTCATGAAGTTGCCGATTCCAAAGATTCCGCCACCCACGAGAGCGATGATTAGCGTCACGGTAGAAAAACCGTGAGCCAGGTGGCCAAGCTTTGAACTATTGTGCCTGCTGGCGATAGTCCTAGCGATTAGCGAGGTTATGCAAACGGCTGCGATTCCGCCGAGCAACATGTAGGTATCCCAGTTGATCCAGTTGACCTGGGTCGGATAGCCCATTGAGTCATAAGAATCTGGTTTGTTTAGGTTGTAGAGGCTGGCACCTAATACGGCAATCCAGAAGAACTTATAGCCGACTAGAGGTAGCAGTAAAGCTAATCTCTCCCCCGAGCTCCAACGTTTTATAAATGTAGCCATATTTTGAGCCTATACCCGTTGGTTTGCCACTAGTTTGGTTTCATGATTCTTGTTATCGGCGAAGCGCTAATCGACCTAATCGAAAACCGTTACCAACCGGGGGCATTCAATGCCATAGTCGGCGGCGCAAACGCGAACGTTGCGATTGCCCTGGCTCGTCGAGGAACCAAGCAGCAGTTTCTTGGTCGCATCTCTAACGACCGTTTCGGCAAGATCATCCGTGAAAAATTAGAAGCCAATCACGTTGGTCTTTCACATTCAATTTCTGCCGATGAGATGAGCACGTTGGTTGTGGTCGCTATCGATTCACACGGTGTGCCTTCTTATGCTTTCTATGTAAACGGCACTGCTGACTGGGGTTGGACGCCAGAAGAACTGCCAACCGATGTTGACTTTGAAAATCTGCATGCGACAGCTATTCAATACGGCTGCCTCGGCATGGCTATGGAACCTGGCAATAAGGTCATTGAAGTTTGGGCCAAACAGCACTACGACCAAAATTCGGTCACTCTCAGCCACGACATCAATATGCGCCCAGCGTTGGGTTTTGAACCTGCCAAAGAGCGTGCCAGAGTTGAGCGAGTAAATGCCTTCAGTCACATCATCAAAGCTTCAGACGAAGATATCGATTGGCTCTACCAACTTGATGACAAAGACCCAAAACACGATCACCAGATTGACACCATTGTTGGTTCATGGATTGGCAACACCAGCCGCGTTGTTCTGGTTACCCGCGGTGCTGATGGGGTTAGCATTTACCGCGCCGGCGGAGTTGGCGAACCCGCCGTCAAACGTTTCAACGTGCCTTCACGAAAAATCAACGTTGTGGACACGGTTGGGGCTGGCGACACCTTCTGCGCAAACCTACTCGGTCAACTTTCAGATGTTGGCGCACTTGGCACTGACCCATTCGACCGCCTTGCCAATTTGAGTGATGAAGCCCTGCGCGAGTTCGTGCGCGTGGCGGGTATTGCTGCATCGATCACCTGCGAAAGAGCAGGAGCAGAGCCACCTACTCTCGCCGACTTGAACGAAGTGCTAGCGACTCTGTAATGGATGTCACTTCGGTGCAAGACATTCTGACTCAACTTCAGGGTTGGTTGCCTTCGGCCGTTACTTACCTAACAGCAAACACCGTTTCGGCAGTTTTCGTGGCGCGCAACGCTATTTTGCGCAATCGATCATGGTTGTCGTTTTTCTGGCTTTCGCTAATTGCCACCTCTTTAGTAATGGCAATTGTGGTCGCGGCCTTACCGCTTGCAGATGAACACCGCCCCAACTATCGCAAGTGCCCGAAGTGCGCTGAGCACATTCGCAATGAGGCGTCTATGTGTCGCTACTGCCAAAGCAAAGTTGAACCGTTGCCTGTTAAGAAAAAGCGCACGGATTCAATTCACCCGAATTGGCTGCTCGGCGGTTCTGCCACTTTGGCTGGGCTAGTTGTGCTTGCTCTGAACATGCTGCAGATTCTCCCCGGAACCCTCTGGGTTGCCTGGGCACTAATTGGGTCAGGCGGTTTCATCATGTACCGCGCACCAAGAGCCAAGGTTTAGAGAACGACTAGCGCTCCAAGTTCTACGCCGTTCTTGATTGACTTGCGCCACCAACGGTGAGTGTATTCAGTTAGCACGTCACTTCCGTACCCCGGAGTTGCATCCTCGCGAAGCGCTTCGCCCTCGTTTAGAAGCAAGATTTCAATCAGGTCGTCTACCCTGCGAAGCGAAATCGTGATCTTGGTTGCTTTACCGTGTTTTACCGCGTTGTTGATTCCCTCTCGAATAACTTCAACGGCGCACTCGGCAGCTTCAGAATTCGAGTTGAGAGCATCTATTGCTCCAACTTCAAACTTGGTTTCGAATCGAACAGCATCTTCCCACATGTCAACCAGTTGGCCAAGCACAACATCGAACCTGTGCTCCGGTTTCGATTCTCTGGTCAGTTCGCCAAGCGACTGCTGAATTTCAGACTTCAGGTTTTCAATCAAAAATTGGCTAGGTTCGCCAGATTGATTCAACCGGATGGCTGCCGCGTAGAGCGCTCCCTGCACCTGTCCGTGCAGAATGCCTGCCATGTGACGGCGGTCGAGCCATACCTGGCGACGAAGTCGCGAGTTGAGAAGTTCAAATCTCTCGTTGACACGCTTTGTGCTCTCTAGGTTTCTTGCTCGATACACGCTGGCGGTCTGAAGCGCGAAAAGCACTGCGCCTAAAAGTGTAAGGAGCACCATGATTTGTGCCTGTTCACCGGCATTCGGGTCTGCCCCAACGAATCCACTAAGTAAAATGAAAACTCCTCCGGCAAGCGAGTAAGACAGAATCGTGATTAGGGCAGCCGCAACAATGTCGAACTTTCTTCTGCCGGTAAATAAATTGACTACGGTCAAAACCGCAGCAATTACCGCCGTCAAAAATAGGGCAGCATTGATTGGGTTTTCGGCAGACGAAGAGACTACGGCGGGACCAATGCCAACTGCACCCGAAATCAGCGCTGACCAGATTGGCCAAAGCCTGACCTGCACTTTGTATCTGCTCTGGCGGCTATCCTGTTTGATCGTTTGATTAGTTTCGAGAACCAACTCTTCGAAGTTGGCCTCGGCCACGTTATGACTGAGTGGACGAACCACATCTTCAACTGTTGATTTGAGCGCATCCACGGCTGAGGTCAAGCTCTTCGAATCTTTGATTGCCTCGAGGCGATTTTCAAGCTGTGCAATCGCTGGGCTAAGCACACCGAAAATCTGAGTCTGAAGCTCGATGTGCGTCTTCTCAATTTCGCTCTTCAGGCCGATGCTTGCAAGTCGCAGTCGGGCGCGCTCTTTGGTAAGTTCAGCAATAGATTGCTGATAGAGGCGGATGTTTGCTACCACAATAGCGAGTGTGCTCAATAGCACCACCGCGAATGTTGGCGCAGTCACATAGCGGTAAAAAAACTGGCTGTCATCCTCGAGCCCTGACTGGTGGGAAAGCTCATGCAGCACTGCACCTCGAACAAAGCCAACTGCGGCAAAGAAAAGTAGCACCCAAACCGCATTGACCGAATCACGTTTTCTAAACAGCAGCCACTTTGCGAGTGCCCACATTAGACCCGCGATGGCAAGGGTGAAGGATGCTAGCCAGAACCAGGTAATTACCGGCCCACCGAGACGTGAGGCGTCAAATACCATTTGAGCTTCGTAGGCAGGTAAGCAGTAGAGGCCGAAAACCCACCAGTCAAGAGAGTACTTGCTGCTGAGCGCAGCGAAAAAACGTCTTGGTCCGAATCGATCAGTTACGACTACTTTGCTCTCGGGCATTAGTCGCCTGAAATGTTGCCGGTCGCCTTTAGATATGCTCGGGCTGCCTCAACGCGCGCGTTGTAGGTTCCGGTGGTGTCTAAGTTCAAAGCCTCAAAAATTCGACTGATTATGCCCTCTACCGCGCGCACAGTGGTTCCGCGTTGCTCAGCAATTTGGGAATTTGAGTAACCCTTAGCAACCAGACCGAGCACAGATAGTTGACGGCGTGAAAGCTTTGCCATCGGGCGGGTGCCATCTAAGTCATGTCTGAATTGAACGCCGACGCGTTCGCCGAGTACAGCTTCGATCGCGTTGATTAAATCCTGAGTGTCTACCAGCTGTGACTTACGCATGTAAGCGGCTTTTTTAGGAATGATTCGGTGTTCATCACCGGCAAATCTGGCGTCTGGCAGGTTGGTCAAGAAGACCACTCCAACATCTGGCATGGTTCGCGCCAGGTATTCGGCGAACTCGAAACCATTTGGGCCAGGACCAAGTTCAATGTCTAGAACCACGGCATCTGGGTCGATAGCCTGCACCGCGCGCTTGGCGTCTGCGGCATTTGCAGCTGTGGTTACCGAGAATCCGGCTGCTTCGAGAGATCGCGCAATCAAATCGCGTAGGAGTGACTCATTTTCAACCACAATAACGTGACGTCGAAACACTTACCCTCCTCGGCTCTTTCTCAAGTATGGCAAAGATTTGACAGTGTTATCTACGCTCAGGCGAAGAAACTGCCTTACAGTGGCAAAACTTTGACGGTTGTCAGGGTTGGGTCAGCTACAAATGCAATTCGCACCCCAGAATCACGTGCCTTGAAAAGAGCATCAAGCGCAGCCTGAGTGATTCGCTCACCTGGGGAAAGTACTGGAACTCCGGGTGGGTAAGGGCAAATCATTTCGGCGCAAATACGCCCGACTGACTCAACAGCTGGCACAACCTCGTAAGAGCTGAAGAATGCCTCACGCGGAGAAACAGCTACATCTGGCTCGATCGAGAAAGAAGCCGAGGTTGAAATCTCACGCGGTTCACCCCGATTATTGTCAACAGCCTTGATGATTCGACGAATCAAATCAGCTATGCGATCTGGCGTATCGGCAAAGGTAATCATCGGAATCACCATGTCACGATTTGCCATCTCTACGTCAATATTTGCTGCAAGCAATTCAGCTTCAACAGCGTTGCCGTCGGCTCCGGTTTGAGGCAGCAAAATGACGAGCTTCAGTGGGTCGATGTATTCGCCATCAATCACACCGATGCCGGCTTCACGAAGCGCAGCGCGACCTCGCTCGGTTGCCTCAATCACCGGGCCGATGAGTTCTTCACCGTGACGTGCGAGTAGTGCACGAGCAGCATCAATCGAAGCCAAGATTCGGCCTGACATCGAAGTTGTCTGAGTCGAGTCAAACATTTTGTTGAACCTAGATAGATCAACAAAGTCTTTCTTCACCAGAACGAAAGATGCTTGCGAATATGAAGGCAAGGTTTTGTGAGCGCTGGTAACCACGATATCGGCGCCCTCAGCAAGCGGGTGGTTTGGCAACTCTGGGTGGAATCCGTAGTGGGCAGCCCAGGCAGCATCAACTACCAGGGGAATGCCGTATTCATGCGTGACTTTGGCGAGCCTAGGAATGTTTGACATCGTGCCCACATATGAAGGCTCACCGATTAATACGGCCTTAGCATCCGGGTGCTGTTTTAGCACTTCAGCAAGTTTGCTAGATGGCAAGTACTCAGGCAGACCAGTGGCCGGGTTGATCTCGGGACGAACCCAGATCGGGGTAACGCCGGCATAAACCAGCCCGACCAGCACGCTCTTGTGAAGGGTGCGAGAAACAATCACTTTGTCGCCAGGGCCGGCAACCGCCATCACCGAAGCGTGGTTCGAACCTGATGAACCATTAACGCCGAAACGGCAAAGGTCGGCTCCCCAGAGTTCGGCAGCTCTGCGCTCAGCCTCAAGAATCAGGCTAGGTGAAATACGGTGAGGATGATTTCCCGGGAGCACCGGAATATCGCCATCGACAATGGCGCCGGTTAAGTCGGTTCGGCCTTTGTGGCCTGGGATTTGAAACGGAGACCGGTCAGTCTCCATGTCACGTATCCACGCATCTAGTAGGGGTGCGTCTGCGCGTAAACCCATCGGGTCTTTCGGATCAAGCAGAGTTGCTGCGCCAAATGCGTGCTGTGACAATATCCCAACCTTTCGGTATTTAGAGAGTAAAAAAGGGGCCAGTCTTTTTCAAGACCGACCCCTTCAAACTTTTAGTTTTTAGAACTCGACCTTGGTCACGTTGGTATCCAACTGGATTCCTGGGCCAAAGGTGGTAGCAACCGAAGCCTTCTGAAGGTACTTACCTTTAGAGCTTGATGGCTTTAGACGAAGAACTTCTTCAAGAGCTGCAGCAAGGTTCTCGCCCAGCTGCTCCTTGGTGAAAGATGCCTTACCGATGATGAAGTGAAGGTTTGCCTGCTTGTCAACACGGAAGTCAATCTTTCCGCCCTTGATGTCAGTTACAGCCTTTGCAACATCTGGGGTTACGGTTCCGGTCTTAGGGTTTGGCATTAGGTTACGAGGACCAAGTACCTTACCTAGACGACCAACCTTAGCCATGAGTTCTGGAGTCGAAACTGCAGAGTCGAAGTCAACCCATCCGGCTGCAACCTTCTCGATCAGCTCATCGCCACCAACTTCGTCAGCGCCTGCTGCAACTGCAGCATCAGCTGCGGCACCAGTTGCAAAAACGATAACGCGGGCGGTCTTACCAGTTCCGTTTGGCAGCGAAACGGTGCCACGGATCATCTGGTCAGCCTTACGAGGGTCTACACCCAACTTCAAAGCAACCTCAATGGTTGAGTCGAACTTCTTTGAGCCGGTCTCGCGAACGAGGGTTACGGCTTCGGCAGGAGTGTAAAACTTGTCTGCCTGAATTTTTGCTGCGGCTTCTTGATAAGCCTTTGAACGCTTTGCCATGCTGCTATTCCTTTTCTATTTGGTCACAGTTGTGGTCATCGAACCCGCGAGGTTCTCCCACGACTAATTGGTTTTTGTTATGCCTCGACGCTGATGCCCATGCTACGAGCGGTACCAGCGATGATGTTGGCAGCTGCTTCGATGTCATTTGCATTTAGGTCAGACATTTTGGTCTCAGCGATCTTGCGAACCTGATCGCGGGTGAGCTTTGCAACTTTCACGGTGTGAGGAGTTGATGAGCCCTTCTGAACTCCGGCAGCTTTCTTGATTAGCTCAGCTGCTGGTGGGGTCTTCAGAACGAAGGTGAATGAACGGTCTTCGTAAACGGTGATTTCAACCGGGATTACGTTGCCCTTCTGGTCTGCAGTTGCGTCGTTGTACGCCTTGCAGAACTCCATGATGTTTACACCGTGCTGACCAAGAGCTGGACCAATAGGAGGAGCTGGGTTAGCAGCGCCTGCATTGATCTGAAGCTTGATCATGCCGGTGATCTTTTTCTTCGGTGCCATTTGTTTTTGTTTTCCTTTTGTTGGGTGGAAATCTCTAGGCGAGTGCCGCTACCTGGTCGAAGCCAAGCTCGACAGGAGTCTCTCGCTCAAATAGTGAAACCAGAACGGTTAGCTTGCCGCTTTCTGGCTTGATCTCGCTGATGGTTCCAGGTAGACCTGCGAACGAACCATCCTTGATCATGATGCTCTCGCCAAGCTTGTAGTTGACGTTGATTGGAACAGCCTTGGTCTTGCCCTTGACGGCAACGCCCTTGACCGCAGCCTTGATTGCTGCTTCTTCTGGGAGTTCGAAGGTCACCTTGAGCATTTCGAAAGCTTCTTGTGGGCGAAGTGGAACAGGGTTTGCTGAGTTGCCAACAAAACCGGTAACCGCTGGAGTGTGACGCACGAGGTCCCAAGACTCTTCGCGTAGGTCCATGCGAACTAGAACGTAGCCAGGGATGCGAACCTTGGTAACCAGCTTGCGCTGCCCGTTCTTGATCTCGATGGTGTCTTCCATCGGAACCTCTACCTGGTAAATCAGGTCTCCGCCTTCAAGCTGCGAAGCACGAGTTTCAATGTTCTGCTTTACACGCTTTTCGTAACCCGCGTAGCTGTGCACGATGTACCACTTGCCAGGCTGCTTGCGAAGGTCTTCTTTGAAGGTACGGTAAGGGTCATCATCGTGACCGCCTTCTGAATCCTCGTTGGCAATCTCAGCCTGCTCTTCTTGAGCTTCAACGATTGCTTCTTCAAGTTCGAGGTCTTGCTCAAGTTCTGCCGCGGCATCTAGAGCAAGGTCGTTCAGGTCAGCCTCTGCGTCAGCGATTACAGCTTCGGCTTCAACGTCTTCAACCTCAGCCAAAGCTTCGATTGGGTCGCGTTCTGAATCAGTCACTTGCGTTTCCTTCGTTTTCTAAAACTTTTGCTTACACAGCACTAGGCGTGAAAGCCCACTGAACTAGCAGGGTGAACAATGCGTCGAGACCGAAGATCACAAACATCACGATGAGAACGAATGCCATCACGACTCCGGTGTAGTTGAGCAACTCTTTAGGGGTTGGGCGGGTTACCTTTGAGAGCTCCTGCACAACCTGCTTGAAAAACAAAATGGTGCGGCTAAAGATGTTGCCACTCTTGGCACGATCAGCCTTGGCCTTCTCAACTACATCTTCAGATGCAGCTTCGAACTCTTCTGCCATTTGCTCTTCTTTCTATAAGAACTTGCAGGGCGGACAGGACTCGAACCTGCAACCGACGGTGTTGGAGACCGTTGCTCTACCAATTGAGCCACCGCCCTAAACGGTGAGATTGCGAAGACAAACTAAAAAGCAAACATCCCGCAGACACACTTCTAGAGTGAAATCTAAGATTGTGAATTTTGCCAGATTAGGCTTTAGGCGTTTGTCAACTTACCTTCTAAAAGAATAAGCCCAAGAAGTATAAAAAGCAAAGCCAGATTCGCTAACCATTAGGCTTAAGCCCGTGACTGATTCTAAATTTCCACGTATTTCGAAGCGTATTGGCTCTATTGCTGAGTCAGCGACCCTAAAGGTCGATGCGAAAGCCAAAGCTTTACAGGCCGCCGGTCGTCCGGTGATTAGCTACGCTGCCGGAGAACCAGACTTTGCAACGCCTGCTCACATCGTTGAGGCGGCCATCGCCGCAGCGAAAGACCCTAAGAATCACCGTTACACACCAGCCGTAGGTTTGCCTGACCTTCGTGAGGCAATTGCCCACAAAACCAAGGTCGACAGCGGCACCGAGATTACCGCGGCGCAGGTTGTTGTCACCAACGGTGGCAAGCAAGCGGTTTACCAAGCCTTCGCAACCATCGTTGATCCGGGCGACGAAGTGCTTATGCCAACCCCATTCTGGACAACCTACCCTGAGGCAATTCGTCTAGCCGGTGGTGTTCCAGTTGAAGTTTTCGCAGGAGCTGACCAGAACTACCTGGTAACAGTCGAGCAGCTTGAAGCAGCTCGCACCCCTAAGTCAAAAGTTTTGCTTTTCGTTAGCCCTTCTAACCCAACCGGTTCGGTTTACAGCCGCGAGCAAGTTGAAGCTATCGGCAAGTGGGCATATGAAAACGGCATGTGGGTTATCACCGACGAGATTTACCAAAACCTCACCTATGACGGCTTGAAGGCTTACTCAATTACCGAGGTAGTTCCCGAACTCACCGATCGCACCATCATGGTCAACGGTGTTGCCAAGAGCTATGCAATGACCGGATGGCGACTGGGATGGATGGCTGGCCCGCTAGACGCAATGAAGGCAGCCGGCAACCTGCAATCGCACCTATCTTCAAACGTTTCTAACATATCTCAGCGTGCCGCAATCGCCGCGCTAAACGGCCCTCAGGATGAAGTGCTGGCGATGCGCGAGGCGTTCGACCGTCGTCGCAAGATGGCGGTTGCAGAGCTGAACAAAATCGATGGTTGGGTGGCACCAACTCCGCAAGGTGCGTTCTACGTCTACTCAGATGTAACTGGTTTACTAAATCGCGAGTGGGGTGGCAAGTTGATTACCTCAAGCCTTGAACTCTGCGACTACATGCTCGATGCAGCCGAGGTGGCGCTGGTTCCTGGTGAAGCCTTTGGCCCATCAGGATACGTGCGTCTCAGCTATGCACTCGGCGATGCTCAGCTAGTCGAGGGCATCCAGCGCCTGCAAAAACTCTTTGCTTAGTAGTAGCCGTAATTCGACGACGCGTTAAATAGCGCTACCAATACGGCAATACCCAGGATGCCAAGAGCAACTGCGGCATAGCCGATCACAATGCCTGCGATGGCCAATCCTCTTCCCTCTTCGCCGGTTTTCTTGATCTGCGATAGCGAAATGTGCCCAAAGATTGAAGCGATCGGGCCGAAGCCAACCATTGCTAGTGCAAACGAAACAATCGCGAAAACGTTGTACTTGTTTCCCGGCGGGTTCATCACATAGCTCGACTGAACTTGAGCAGCAGCTGGCGCTGGCCGTTCAACTTGAACCACTGAGATCGGCTCATCAACCGGCGCTTGGTCTGCTGGCTTGGCTGCCGCTTTCGATTTGGCAGCCGGCTTAGCTTTCACCGGCTCAGTGGTAACCAAAACCGAACCACAGTTTGAGCAGAACATTGCCGGCGCTACACGAGTAGCGCAACTTCCGCAAAATACTGTGTTTTCGATTGAACTCATGTTTCCCCCTAGAAATTGGTTGATTTCAAAATAGCACTAGAAGCCAATGAGTTGCGCCTCGGGAATCAGGTTGACTCCGAAGGTGTTGAGCACCCGCTGCTGAATGAAGTTTGCGAGTTGAACAATTTCAAAAGCGGTAGCTCCCCCGCGATTTGTAATCGCCAGGGTGTGCTTGCTGCTAACCGCTGCGTTTGACCCAGCGATTGAGAAACCTTTTGCGATTCCCGCATTTTCAATCAGCCAAGCCGCACTTAGTTTTACCGTTTGGCCATCGTCAGCCGTCGATTCAAACTTAGGCGCATCCAGCGGCAAGGTTCTAGCGAAATGTTCGCTGACAATCGGGTTGGTGAAAAAACTTCCGCAAGATTTCGTGTCGAGATCGCCCGAATCTAAGACCATGCCCTTTGACTTTCGCAGTTTCAAAACCTGCTGCCGAACCTCTGAAACTGCAACCTGAGCACCTAGGTCAACACCGAGAGCTTTTGC
>JBJTOA010000001.1:0-2115 GCA_046074285.1 Micrococcales bacterium | reverse complement strand
CAATAAAGTCTTCGCGTTCCATGCCTCAACGATACTTTGTCACAACTAGCACTCTCTGGTTTAGAGTGCTAATCTTGAAGCACCATCCGTTAGTAACAGAAGAGGGAATCATGTCGGTTTCAATTAAGCCACTTGAAGATCGCATCGTTGTTCTGCCCGTAGAGGCCGAGCAGGTAACCGCTTCGGGTCTGGTTATTCCAGACACCGCAAAAGAGAAGCCACAAGAGGCCGAGGTTATTGCCGTCGGTCCAGGTCGCGTTGACGACAAGGGTGTTCGCATTCCGGTCGACGTAAACGTTGGCGACAAGGTCATCTTCTCAAAGTATGGCGGCACCGAGCTAAAGTTCAACGGCAAAGAGTACCTAGTGCTTTCTGCACGCGACGTGCTTGCAGTGGTCGTACGCTAAGACGTATGAATTCTTCGAAAACCCCCGGCCTCGGTCGGGGGTTTTCTTTTGGCATTGGCGCCTATCTAATCTGGGGCAGCTTTCCAATCATCATCTCGGTTCTCGGCAGCTTTGCGACCGCCGACGAGATTGTCGGCTGGCGTATCATCTTTGGCTTTGTGATGGCCGTCATTCTGCTCACCGCAACCCACAGCTGGGGCACAATCCTGCCGGTCATCCGCGATAAAAAATCACTCACCTGGATGCTGGTCTCGACCGCGATGATCATGGTCAACTGGTGGGTTTATGTGATTGGGGTGGCCTCTGGGCGCATCATCGAGTCTTCGCTCGGTTATTTTATTAACCCACTCGTGACCATTGCGCTGGCCGTGGTTTTCTTGAAAGAGAAACTGCGCCCGCTGCAGTGGTTGGCGGTTAGCTTTGGAGCCGTTGCGGTTACTGTTCTTACCTTTGACTATGGTCATCTGCCTTGGATTGCCCTTAGCCTGGCGTTATCGTTCGGTGTCTACGGCCTAGCCAAAAATAAGGTTGGCGGCAAAATCTCCCCACTCACCGGCTATGCCATCGAGTCGGGTTTTCTAACCCCGATCGCCATCATTCAGCTGTCTTTCGTGGCGGCAACCGTGCCCGGCATTCAGTTCGACCAGCATGGGCTTTGGCCGGCATTCGGCTTGGCGCTTTTCGGTTTCATGACCGCGATTCCGCTAATCATGTTTGGGTCGGCCGCTAAGCTGCTGCCGCTTTCATATGTTGGATTGCTGCAGTACTTGACGCCGGTGATTCAGTTCATCACCGCACTCGCGGTCTTTCACGAGCCGATGCCGCCAGCAAGGTGGATTGGCTTTAGCCTGGTTTGGGTCGGTCTAGCTGCACTCACCTACGACATGCTGAGCCGGTCGAGGCGACCAATCAAAGTTTAGGCTTTTGGCCGAATTCAGCTGTTTTTGCTCTGGTCGCCTAGTCTTCACGAAGATGAAACAAGATTGTTACATCCGTTGCGAAAGCCACGAATTGCTACCGATTTCGCACATTTTATTGGGCATAACAACCGATTTCGCGATTTCAGCCTAGATTTTCACTTATCCCGAAGTGCCCCATTTTGTGAAGGTTTCAATCTGTTTCATCGCACCCTTTGCAAGCCCTTACAACTGGCTAGACTCGTGTTTGAGCAGCGACCAGCAATGATGCCGTTGCCCAATCACCCGAAATTAGGAGCTATACATATGAGCGCATTTTCAACCTCGCGCAAGTACTCGGGAGCAGTTGCACTAGTTGCAGCAGCAGCCCTTGCACTTTCAGGTTGCGCATCGACCCCAGCATCAGAATATGCTGCCGGCGATGGCGTACTAAAGCTTGGTGGAGTTCTTCCACTAACCGGAGCACTTGCATTCCTTTCACCACCAGAAATCGCTGGTGCTGAGCTTGCAGTTGCAGACATCAACGCAGCCGGCGGCGTTCTAGGTAAGCCAGTCGAGTGGTCTGTAGAAGACTCATCAGACGGTGACCACCCAGAAATCGCACCTGCATCAGCAACCAAGTTGCTATCAGAGGGTGTTGACGCAATCGTTGGTGCAGCTGCATCAGGCGTTACCCGTTTGATCATCGACCAGGTCACCAAGAACAAGACCGTTCAGATCTCGATGTCAAACACCGCTCCAGACCTTACCGACTGGAAGGACGGCGGTTACTACTTCCGCACCGCTCCTTC